>NZ_JAFCUK010000020.1:0-50339 GCF_049896485.1 Sphingomonas sp. DC4900 | reverse complement strand
CGTCGTCGATCAGGCGTCCGCGGCACACCCGCCAAGGTCAATGCGAACGCTGGTCTTGCGGCCAGCGACAAGGTAAACTCGGCCAGCGTCTCGGATGGCAGTCATGAGAGCGTACGATAGCGGCCTTTCGCGGCAAATTGAAACCCGTTGTCCGACTATTGTACCTTAGTAGCATATCTTGTGGCCGGCCGTGGCGATCCGGCGATAGGATGGGCGAATGTAACCCATATGGTACAAAACGCTTGACATCGTCACGCTCATTCGGTACATAACGGGAAGGCTGAAGAATTGTGAGTCGGGCCGGGGTGGCGGGGATCAAGTCCCGTTACGCTCGGCCGCTTGCGTTTCGGGGCCGGGGCGAATGAGGGGGATGTAGGTATGGGCATGGAGCGGTCGACGGCGGACGCCGACGAACGGCGCGAGGCAGCGGGGGCGCTCATCGCGCAGGGCAAGCGGCCGACCAAGCAGTGGGCGCGGTGGAATGCCGCGATGCGCGACACGTTCTTCGCGCATCTTGCCGGAAGCTGTAATATCGCCGCTTCGGCCGCCGCGATCGGCCTTAGCCCGTCGCAGGTGCAGCACCGGCGCCGGACCAACCCGCAATTCGCGGCGATGTGGGCGGATGCGATCGAGGCGGGCTATCAGCTGCTTGAGATGCGGATGCTCGGCTATGTCCTGGCGGGCGGTGGCGAGACGATCGCGCCCGATGATCCGAATGCGCTGGGGCCGGTGCATTGGGAGGGGGCCATCAAGCTGCTGACCATCCACCGCGCGCGGCGGGAGGGGCGAGGCAAGCCGTGCGGCCCAGCGCCCAAGGCGGCGACGCGCGAGGAGACGGATGCCGCGGTCGTGGCGGGGCTGGCGGCACTGGCGGCGCGCCGGACCAGGGTGCTGCTGCCGATGGGTGGCGCATGAGCCGGCAGGGGGAGGCGATCGACGCCGTCACGGTGCTGGCCGGGCTGACGCCGGACGATCGCGACTATGTGATGCGCCGCCTGACACCGGCGATGCGGCGCGAGCTGTCCGAACGCTGGATCGGCGGGTGGGCGCGGGCGGGGCAGGCGCCGCCGGAGGGGGACTGGCGCATCTGGCTGATCCGCGCCGGGCGCGGGTTCGGCAAGACACGCGCGGGCGCGGAATGGGTGACGACGCTGGCGGCGGACAAGCACGCGGCGATCGCGCTGGTCGGCGCGACCGAGGCGGACGTGCGGCGGGTGATGATCGACGGGCCGAGCGGGCTGCGCGCGGTCGCCAAAACGGGGCGGATCCCGCGCTATACGATCCACAAGGGCGAGGTGCGCTGGCCCAATGGGGCGGTCGCCTATGTCTATTCGGCCGATGCGCCCGAGCAGCTGCGCGGGCCCGAGCATAGTGCGGCGTGGTGCGACGAGCTGGCCAAGTGGCGGCGCGGCGATGCGGCCTGGGACAATCTGATGATGGGCCTCAGGCGCGGCGCCAACCCGCGCGTGCTGGTGACGACGACGCCGCGGCCGACCAATCTGATGAAGCGCGTGCTGCGATCGCAGGGGCTGGTCGAGACGCGCGGGACGACGCGCGACAATCCGTTCCTGCCGCAGGTGTTCGTCGATCATATCGAAGAGGCCTATGCCGGCACGGCGCTGGGCCGTCAGGAACTGGACGGCGAGATGGTCGAGGATCTGGCCGGCGCCTTGTGGTCGCGCGCGCTGCTGGAATCGTGCCGGGGCGGTGTGCCCGACGATCTGGTGCGCGTCGTGGTCGGCGTCGATCCGCCGGCGGGGGGACTGGAGGACGGCACGGCGGGCGGTGCGTGCGGAATCGTCGCGGTCGGGCTGGACGGCGATGGCGTCGCGCATGTGCTGGACGATGCGAGCGTCTCCGCCGCGTCGCCCGAGGGCTGGGCGCGGGCGGTGGCGGGTTGCGCCGCGCAACATCGCGCCGACCGGGTGGTGGCCGAGGCCAATCAGGGCGGGGCGATGGTGCGATCGGTGCTGATGGCTGCCGACGTGACGCTGCCGCTGACGCTGGTGCGCGCGAGCCGGGGGAAGGTGGCGCGGGCCGAGCCGGTGGCGACGCTCTACGCGCGCGGGCGGGTGCGGCATTGCGGGCGGTTCGCGGCGCTGGAGGACGAGATGTGCGGGCTGGTGGCCGGGGGCGGCTACCAGGGGCCGGGGCGGTCGCCGGATCGCGCGGACGCGCTGGTGTGGGCGGTGAGCGAGCTGATGCTGCGGCCGCAGGGGAAGGCCGGCGTGCGGGGGCTGTAGGCGCCGCTTCGTTCGCTTTTCCCTTCGTCATCCCGGCGTACGCCGGGATCCATGGATACGCGACGCTGGCGTCGGCGCGTACCCATTGGCCGCGCCGTACCCATGGATCCCGGCGTTGGGCCCCATCGAAGTATTACTTCGATGGGAACCCGTGCGCCGGGATGACGAGGGGGGGCGTGGCCTCACCCTTGCCGGAACGGCATTACGGGAGATTCGACATGTGGTTGTTCGGGCGGAAGGGGCTGCGCGAGGGCGCGCGGCCGGCATTGTCGCGTGGCGGTGCGGGCGTGGCCTTGGGGGAATGGCCGCGCAGCTATGAGGCGCAGGTGCGCGAGGCCTATGCGGGCAATGCGATCGCGCAGCGGGCGGTGAAGCTGATCGCGGAAAGCGTGGCGGGTGCGCCTGTGGTGGCGAGTGTGCCCGACATGATGGCGTTGCTAACGGCGCGATCGGGCGGGCAGGTGCTGCTGGAGGCGGTGGCGGCGCAGCTGCTGTTGCATGGCAATGCCTATATCCAGGTGCTGCGGGATGCCGAGGGGCAGGTCGGCGCGCTGTATGCGCTGCGGCCCGAGCGGGTGAGCGTCGAGGTGGACGCGGGCGGGTGGCCGACCGCCTATCGCTATGCGGTGGGCGAGCGGCGGGTGCGGCTGGATGCGGAGGGGCTGCGGCCGGATGTGATCCATATCCGCAGCTTCAATCCGATCGACGATCATTACGGCATGGGGTGCCTGGGTGCCGCCGCCGGGGCGGTCGCGGTCCACAATGCGGCGGGCAAGTGGAACAAGGCGCTGCTCGACAATGCGGCGCGGCCGTCGGGCGCGTTGGTCTACGATCCGGGCGATGGCGCGGCGCTGTCGGCGGAACAGTTCGAGCGGTTGAAGGCGGAGATGGAGGCGGGGTTCGCAGGCGCGACCAACGCCGGGCGGCCGATGCTGCTGGAAGGGGGCCTGAAGTGGCAGGCGCTGTCGCTGTCGCCCGCCGATATGGATTTCGTCGGGCTGAAGGCGGCGGCGGCGCGTGAGATCGCGCTGGCGTTCGGCGTGCCGCCGATGCTGCTCGGCCTGCCGGGCGACGCGACCTACGCCAATTATCGCGAGGCGAACCGGGCGCTGTGGCGGCTGACGGTGTTGCCGCTGGCGGGGACGATCCTGACGGCCTTGGCGCAAGGGCTGGGGGGCTGGTTCGAAGGGGCGGCGCTGTCAGTCGATCTGGATCGCGTGCCGGCGCTGGCGGAGGATCGCGAGCGATTGTGGCGCAGCGTATCGGGCGCCGATTTCCTGAGCGTCGAGGAGAAACGGACGATGCTGGGAGTAGGGGCATGAGCGGGCCGGCACAGGATACGGGGGTGCTCGCGCAGCTGATGGCGCAGGCGGCGCGCGAGGGCGCGGACCTGGCGACGATGCGCGGCATCGCCGAGGAGGCGGGCGAGCTGTCGGCGATGCGCGCGCTGACCCGGCTGGGCCTCAGCGACGAGGCGGCGCGGGGGGACCTGGCCGAACTGCGCGAGCTGCTGGGGGCGTGGCGCGATGCCAAACGATCGGCGTGGAAGGCGGCGGCGGGGTGGTGCGTGCGGCTGGCGGGCGCGCTGCTGCTGACGGGGCTCGCGGTGAAGCTGGGGTTCGGCGGGTGGCTGGAGTGAGGTTCGCCGGATACGCCGCAGTGTTCGATCGCGTCGATCGGGCGGGGGATGTGGTGCGAGCGGGGGCCTTTGCGGGCGCCGGAGCTGTGCCGCTGCTGTGGCAGCATCGTGGGCGCGCGGTGGGGCGGATCGACGTTTTGGCTGAAGACGCGCGCGGGCTGCTGGTCGAGGGGGTGATCGACGATGCGGAGGTTGCGCGGCTGGTGACGGCGCGCGCGGTCGATGGGTTGTCGGTAGGGTATCGGCCACTGGTGGTGCGGCAGGGTGCGCGGCGCGAACTGCTGCGCGTGGCGCTGGCCGAGGTGAGTCTGGTGGCGGTGCCGATGCAGCCGCTCGCGCGGATCACGCAGGTCGGCTGATTTCGATCGGCGGGCCGGCACCGCCCCTCAAACGTGTTTCAACGAGGAGAAGACGTATGGACGTGGTCGAAAGGCCGGCGCTGGATGGCGCGCGCGTGGAGCAGACGGACGGGGCGTTTGCGGGCTTCGTGCGGACGGGGACGGTGCTGGAGATGAAGGCCTTCACCGGCGTCACCGGCGATGCGGGCGGATATGCCGTGCCGCGCGAGGTGGACGGCGAGATCGCGCGGGTGCTGAAGGGCATCTCGCCGATCCGCGCGATCGCCAATGTCGTGACGGTGGGGTCGGCGGGCTATCGCAAGCTAATCACCACCGGCGGCACGCCGTCGGGCTGGGCGGCGGAGACGGCGGCGCGGCCGGAGACGGCGAGCCCGGTGTTCGCCGAATTGGTGCCGCCGATGGGCGAGCTGTACGCCAACCCCTCCGCCAGCCAGGCGATGCTGGACGATGCGGCGTTCGACGTCGAGGCGTGGCTGGCGGGCGAGATCGCCACCGAATTCGCGCGCGCGGAAGGGGCGGCGTTCGTCGGCGGCAATGGCGTCAATCGGCCCAAGGGCTTTCTGACCGCGCCGGTCTCCACCGCCAAGGACGCGACGCGGGCGCTGGGGACGCTGCAATATCTGCCGTCGGGCGCGGCGGAGGATTTCGGCACGGCGCCGGACGAGCGGCTGCTCGATCTGGTGCACAGCCTGCGGGCGCCATACCGGCAGGGCGCGAGCTTCGTGATGAACGCCAACACGCTGGCGCGCATCCGCAAGTTCAAGACCGCGGACGGCATGCCGCTGTGGCAGCCGAGCCTGGCGGCGGGGCAACCGGCGACGCTGCTCGGCTATCCGGTGGTCGAGGCGGAGGACATGCCCGACATTGCCGCCAATGCGCTGAGCATTGCCTTCGGCAATTTCCAGGCGGGCTACCTGATCGCCGAACGCGGCGAGACGGCGATCCTGCGCGATCCGTACAGCAACAAGCCGTTCGTCAGCTTCTACGCGACCAAGCGCGTCGGCGGCTGTGTCGCGGACAGCGCAGCGATCAAACTGATGAAGATCGCCACCGCCTGACGGCGCGCGGCCCCCGTCGGGATGGACGGGGGCCGCTTTCTTTTGCGGGGAGAGCGGGATGGGAGCGGCGGCGATGCCGGCCGCGGCGGTCGCGAACGCGGCGGCTGCGACGGCGACCTATTTGCGGATCGGCGAGGCGCCCGATGCGGTGCTGCTGCGTGCGAGCGGCACGGCGCTGGGGCTGGCGGAGGCGTTCTGCGGGCAGTTGCTGGTGGCGCGTGACTGCGAGGAGCGGATGCGGCCGCGCGCCGGGTGGCAGCGGCTGGCGGCGATGCCGGTGCGCGGGATCACCGGCGGCACCGGGCTGGGGATCGATATCGATGCGGGCGGGGTCGGCTGGGTGAAGGTCGACGGCGGCGAGACATTGGTGCGCTATTCGGCGGGACTCGCGGCGGCGTGGGAGGCGCTGCCCGAGGCGGTGATGCAGGGCGTCGTGCTGCTGGCGGCGCATCTGTTCGAACGGCGCGATGGCGATGCCATGCCGCCCGCGGCGGTGGCGGCGCTGTGGCGGCCGTATCGTCGCATGCGGCTGGGCGTGGAGGCGCGGCCATGAGCGCAGGGATGGTGCTGCATGCCGCGGTGCTGGCGCATCTGAAAGCAACGTGCCGGGTGTTCGACGCGCCGACGGCGCGGGCGGCGATGCCGGTCGCGGTGCTTGGCGAGGCGGTGCTAGGCGCCAGCGACGCGGTGGGGGTGAGCGGGCGGACCGGCACGATCGCGGTGGACTATGTCGATACGGGCGAAAGCCCGGAGCGGCTGCGCGCGCTGGTCGGCGCGGTCGAGTCGGCGGCGGCAGGCGTGCCGCGGGGTTTGCGCGAAGGCTGGCAGCTTACCGGGCTGCGGCTGACCAAAAGCCGGATCCAGCGCAGCAAGGGCGATCGCTGGGTCGCGTCGAGCGAGTTCGCGGTGCGGATGTACCGGGTTCAATAACAGGAGAACAGTGATGGCGGTGGAACGGGGCAGTGCGTTCCTGCTGAAGGTCGGCGATGGGGCGGCGACGCCCGCGTTCGCGACGGTGGCGGGACTGCGCACGACGCAATTGAGCGTCAACGGCGAAGCGGTGGTGGTGACGACCAAGGATTCGGGCGGCTGGCGGCAGCTGCTGTCGGGCGCGGGCGTGCGCAGCGTCAGCGTGAGCGGCGCGGGCGTGTTTACGGGATCGGCGGCGGAAACGCGGATCAAGGCGAGCGCGCTCGGCGGTACGATCGACGATTACCGGCTGAGCTTCGAGAGCGGTGACAGCATGACCGGGCGGTTCCTGGTCACGCGGCTGGATTATGCCGGCGATTTCAATGGCGAGCGATCCTACACGATCGCGCTGGAAAGCTCCGGCCCGGTGGTGGCGGCATGAGCGCGGCCAACGAGGCGCGCCCCGCCAATGAAGCCAGGGGGGAATGCGCGGTGCGGGTCAACGGGTGCGACCTGGTGTTGCGGCCGAGCTTTCAGGCTTTGGTCGCGGCGGAGGCGGAGCTTGGGCCATTGTTCGAACTGGTCGAGCGCGCGGCGGCGGGAAAGCTGGGGTTCGGCGAGCTGGTCGCGCTGTTCTGGCACTGCCTGCGCGAGGTGCCGGAGGAGGTGACGCGCGAGGTGCTGGGCGAGGCGCTGGCGGCGCTGGGGCTCGCCAAGCTGACCCCGGTGCTGCGCGTGCTGCTCGGCCAGATCCTGGCCGGGCGGTGAGCGACTTCCGGATGAGTGCGGTGCGGCTGGCGGGCTTTGCCGGGGCGGCATTGGGCTGGACGCCCGATGCCTTCTGGCGGGCGACGCCGGCCGAACTGGCGGCGGTGGTGACGGCGGCGAGTGGCGGGGCTGGGGCGGTGACGCCGCCCGATGCCACGACGATCGCCGCGATGCGGAGGGCCGATCCCGATGGATGAGGTGGAGCGGATGGCGGTGGGTGTGCGCGCCGACACCGCAGGCTTCGCGCGCGAGGTGGAAACGATGCGCGCGACGCTGGAAGGCGAGCTGGGCGCGGGGGCCGAGCAGGCAGGGCGATCGATCGAGCGGGCGCTGCTGCGCGCGGCGCGGACCGGGCAGTTCGGGTTCGATGACCTGAAGGCGACCGCGCTGGGGGTGCTGGCGGAGATCGCGCGCGCGGCGGTGCGCGGCGGGGTGCAGGCGGCGTCGGGCGGGGATCGTTGGGCGGCGTGCTGGCCGGGTTGCTCGGTGGGTTGCCGGGGCGGGCGACGGGCGGGCCGGTGACGCCGGGTCGCGGCTATGTCGTCGGAGAGCGCGGGCCGGAGCTGTTCGTGCCGACGACGAGCGGGCGGGTGGAGGCGGCGGCGTCGCCCGCGGCGCGCGACGTGCGGGTGACGATCCATGTGCAGGCGGGGGCGGGGGACGCGCCGGCGGCGTTGCAGCGGTCGAGCCGGCAGGTGGCGCGCGCGGTGCGGGCGGCGTTGGAGGGGTAGGGGGCTTTCCAATCCTCCCCCGCCAGGGGGAGGTGGCGCCGCGAAGCGGTGACGGAGGGGGCGGTACGTCACGACCGTCGAGGCGTGCGGAAGCGCCCCCTCCACCATTCGCTTCGCGAACGGTCCCAGCGCACGGTCGATCATGCCCCCGGCATGATCTTGGATTGCTGGGGGCAATCCAACCCTGCGCTCCCGCTGACGCGAGGGAGGAATTTTGGGGCGCTGCGATCCCGCGTCACCCCGGACTTGATCCGGGGTCCCGCTTTTACGGGCGGGGGAGAAGAAGCGGGACCCCGGCTCAAGGCCGGGGTGACGGGGTGGGTTGGGCGAGGGTCGCTGCTTCCGTCGCCTCCCCTCATCATCGGGAGACATCATCATGGCGCATTGGCTGTGTTCGCAGCGGGTGGAGCAGGAGGCGGGGGTGCTCAGCCGGTTCGATCCACGGTTCTGGACGGTCAATTTCCCGCGGCCGATGATGGCGGCGGTGACCAATCCGGCGCCGGATGCGCTGCGGGTGGATGCCGTCTTCTATCGGCGGAGCGATCTGGCCGGGCTGATCTGGGAGGCGGAGGATCGGTTCGACCATCCGCTGCTGCGGTACGAGACGGCGCGGGATTTTCGGGGCTGTCGGCTCCGGTTCCGCTGGCGGTCGGCAGGCGTGAAGCCGCTGGACGCGATCCGGGGGCCGACACTTACGATCGAGGGGCGCGATGCGGCGGGCAAGGCGCGCGTGTGGCATGTGCGGCTGTGGAATTATGCGACCGGCAACCCGGAGGATGCCAGTGTCGCGATCGACTTTGCGAGCGTCGTGGGCGGCTTTGCGCTGCCGAGCGAGGCGGACCCGGTATGGGCGGGCGATGTCGACCGGATGTTCGTATCGCTGGTCGCGCCCGAGTTCGACGAGACCGACGTGCCGCTGGCCGCAGCGCAGGAGGCGTGGGTCGAGCTGACCGGGATGGCGTGCGAGGGGCCGGGGGCGGTGATCGGCATCGGCGAGGCGGTGCTGCCCGAACACGGCTTCCAGATCGCGAGCGGCTATGACGACAGCTATAACCTGACGCCGGCGCGGTTGCTGCGCAATGCGCTGCACCTCGGCTATCGCGGGGCAATCACGCATTATGTCGGGATGAGCCATTATTTCCGGCTCGATGCGCTGTACGGCGGCTTCTACGTCGGGTTGACCGGCGGCGTGCTGAACGTGGCGTGCGCGGCGTGGCATCGCGACTTTGCGGCCCGCGCGAAGGCGCTGGGTTATGACGTCATCTGGTCGTTGAGCTACGAACTATTCGACGCGCATTGCTGGAACGACTGGAAGCAGCGCGCGGCCGATGGCGCGCCGGCGCTGACCGGGTGGGAGCCGCCGTCGACCTTGCTGTCGCCGTGCCACGAGGGCGCGATGAGCTATCTGCGGCAGGTGGCGGCGGCCTTCGTCGGGATCGGGGTCGCGGCGGGATTGCGGCCGAAGTTCCAGATCGGCGAGCCCTGGTGGTGGACGATGCCGGACGGGCGGCCGTGCCTGTACGACGCCGCCGCGGTGGCGGCGCTGGCGCCGGTGGCGATTCCGAGCGTGCGTAGGGCTATGGACGCCAGCCAGCGCGCGACGATGGATCGGGCGGGGGCGGCGCTGTCCGCCTCGACCGCGGCGCTGGCGGGATGGGTGAAGGCGGCGTTTCCGGGGACGCAGACGTTGCTGCTCACCTATCTGCCGACGGTGCTCGATCGGGCGGCGCCGGAGCTGAAGCGCGCCAACATGCCGCTGGGCTGGGCGTATCCCGCCTTCGACGTGTTGCAGCTGGAGGATTACGACTGGGTGACGGAGGGCGATGCCGCGGCGACCGCGCGGGGTGTCGCGGCGGCGGAGGCGCGATTGGGCTATCCGCGCGACCGGCAGCATTATCTGTCGGGCTTCGTGCTGCGCCCCGACCAGGCGGCGCAATGGGCGCTGATCGAGACGGCGGGACAGGTGGCGCGCGCCCGCGGCGTCGCGTCGGTGGTGCTGTGGGCGCTGCCGCAGGTGATGCGCGACGGCTTCGTCCGCCTCGAGGGGGAAGACGACATGCAGGATTATGACGATGTGCTGTTCCCGCTGGCGCTGGGGCGCGAGGCGGAGGTGGCGCCGGCCTTTTCCACCGCGATCCTGACCGCGGCGGGTGGCGCGGAGCAGCGCAGTGCGGGCTGGGCGGAAGCGCGGACGAGCTACGATGTCGGACCGGGCATACGGTCCGAGGCCGATATCGCGACGCTGCTCGCCTTCTTCCGCGCGCGGATGGGGCCGGCGCGGGCGTTCCGGCTGCGCGATCCGTTCGATGCGAGCGGCGTGGACGAGGTGATCGGTACGGGCGACGGCGCGACGCGGCGGTTCGAGCTGGTCCGCCATTATGGCGCGGCGACGCGGCGGATCGTCCGGCCGGTGGCGGGCAGCGTGCGGATTGGCGTGGATGGCGTTGCGACGCAGGGCTTTAGCGTCGAGGCCAATGGCGTGGTGGTGCTCGACGTGGCGCCGGCCAAGGGCGCGGTGGTGCGGGCGAGCTTCACCTTTGACGTGATGGTGCGCTTTGCCGAGGATCGGTTGCGGGTGGCGCGATCGACCTTCCTGGCGGGCGAGGCGGTGTCGGTGCCGCTGATCGAGGTGCGCGGGTGAGCGCGCTGTCGTGCATCGCCCTGTGTTGGCGGGTGGAGCGGCGTGACGGGGTCGCGATCGGGCTGACGACGCATGACCGTGATTTGACGGTCGACGGCCTGATCCATCGCGCCGCGCCGGGCATGGTGCCGTCCGCGATCGAGCGCTCCGATGGGCTGGAGGCGGACACGATGGATATCGGCGGCGCGCTGACCAGCGCGGCGATCGGTGAGGCGGACCTGCTCGCGGGGCGCTGGGACGGGGCGCGGGTGCGGGTGTTTGCGATCGACTGGGAGACGGGCGATCGGCTGGCCGAACTGGGCGAGGGGCGGATCGGCGCGGTCGAGCTGACCGACCATGGCTTTACCGCGGAGCTGGCGGGCGTGAGCGCGGCGTTAGCGCGCGCGGTGGTGGAGGAGACGTCCGCCGAATGCCGCGCCGATCTGGGCGATGCGCGCTGCCGGGTCGCGATGGCGGGGCGGCGGCGGTTCGCGCGGGTGGTGTCGGCGGTCGAGCGGGTGGTGACGCTGGATGCGGGCGAGCCGGTGGCGGGGGCCTATGCGGGCGGCGTGCTGCGCTGGTTCGGCGACGGCAATGCGGGGCTGTCGCAGAGCATCGATGCGTCGGACGGCGCGACGGTGACGCTGCGCGCGGTGCCCGCCTTTGCGGTGGCGGCGGGCACGTTGGTCGAGGTGAGCGAGGGATGCGACAAGAGCTTTGCCACCTGTGTGGCGCGGTTCGGCAATGGCGTGAACTTTCGCGGCGAGCCGCATCTGCCGGGGATCGATCTGCTGACGCGCTATC
This sequence comes from Sphingomonas sp. DC4900, assembly GCF_049896485.1. Classification (NCBI taxonomy): domain Bacteria; kingdom Pseudomonadati; phylum Pseudomonadota; class Alphaproteobacteria; order Sphingomonadales; family Sphingomonadaceae; genus Sphingomonas; species Sphingomonas sp. DC4900. Next base: position 39,208 of record NZ_JAFCUK010000020.1, on the reverse strand, counting down.
CCGGTGGGTGAGGGCGCGGCGGATGCGGTTGCGGCCGCGGCGCTGGCGTTGGTCGGCACCCGGTTCCGGTTGCACGGGCGGGATGCTTTGTATGGGCTCGATTGCATTGGGGTGATTGCGGCGGCGCTGCGGGGTGCCGGCTGGGAGGGGGAGGTGCCGAGCGGCTATCCGTTGCGCGGCGGCGATCCGGCGGTGGTGGCGGCGGGCTTCGATGCGGTGCTGGCGCGGGGCGACGGACGGCGAGCGGGCGATGCGCTGCTGTTCGCGGTGGGGCCGGGGCAGATTCACGGCGCGGTGAAGACGGCGGCGGGTTTCGTCCATGCCGATGCGGGATTGCGCTGCGTGGTCGAGCGACCGGGGGCGGCGGACTGGCCGCTGATCGGGGCGTGGCGCTATATCAGGGGAGGGGCGGATGGCGACGCTGGTGCTGACGACGGTCGGGCGGGCGATCGGCGGACCGATCGGGGGTGCGCTGGGTGCGCTGGCGGGGCAGGCGATCGACGGGCGATTGTTCCGCGGGGCGGCGCGCGAGGGGCCGCGGCTGAGCGACCTGTCGGTGCAGACGTCGAGCTATGGCACGCCGATCCCCAAATTGTTCGGCACGATCCGGGTGGCGGGGACGGTGATCTGGTCGACCGACCTGATCGAGACGCGCACCACCAGCCGCGGCGGCAAGGGCCAGCCGGGGACCAACACCTATAGTTATAGCGTGTCCTTCGCCGTGGCGCTGTCGGCGCGGCCGATCCGCAGCGTCCGGCGGATCTGGGCGGAGGGCAAGCTGCTGCGCGGGGCGGCGGGCGACTGGAAGAGCGTGACGGGGTTTCGGCTGCATACGGGTGGCGAGGATCAGGCGGCCGATCCGCTGATCGCTTCGGCCCTGGGGGCGGTGCCGGCGTATCGTGGCATCGCCTATGCGGTGTTCGAGGGGATGCAACTGGCGGATTACGGTAACCGCATCCCCTCGCTGACCTTCGAGGTGGAGGCCGACGCGGCGCCGGTGGCGAGCGGGGCGGTCGCGGCAGCGCTGGCGCCCGAGGTGCGCGGCGCGGACGGGGTGATGCTGGGCGGCTTTGCGGCGTCGGGCGCGAGCGTGCGCGGCGTGCTGGACACGCTGACGACGATCGATGGCGGCTGGTGGCGGGCGGAGGGCGCGACGCTGGTGCGGAGCGATGCCGGCGGGGCGGCGGTGGCGATCGCCGATACCGGCAAGGAACGCAGGCGCAGCGTCGCGGCGGCGGGCGGAACCGTGCGCGAGGTGGCGGTGGCGCATCATGACCCGGCGCGGGACTATCAGATCGGCGTGCAGCGCGTGCGGCGGCCGGGGGCGGGCCAGACGGTCGATCGCGTCGATCTGCCGGTGGTGCTGGCCGCGAGTGAAGCGAAGCGCGTGGCGGCGGCGCTGCTGGCGCGGGGCGAAAGCGAGCGGACGCGGCGACGGGTGACGCTGGGTCGCGAAGGGCTGGGGATTGCGCCGGGTGCGATCGTGACGATCGCCGGAGAGGCGGGGCGGTGGCGCGTGGCGCAGGCCGCTATGGTGGGGCTGGCGACGACGCTGGACCTGGTGCCGCTCGCGCCGGCCGCGTTGCCGATGCGGGCGAGCAGCGGGACGGTCGCGGCGGCGGCGGACGTGCGCATCGGCCGGACGCTGCTGGTCGCCGCGGAATGGCCGGGGCTGGAGGATCCGCCGCTGAGCCAGCCGCGGGTGTCGGTTCTGGCCTGTGGTGAGGGGGCGGGGTGGCGACAGGCGGCGCTGCTCTACAGCCTCGACGATGGCGCCAGCTGGACGGGCGCGGGCGGGACGGCGGCGCCGGCGACGATCGGGGTGATCGAGGGGGTGCCGGAGGTAGCGTCTCCCTGGCTGATCGATTCGCGCAGCCGGCTGATCGTGCAGCTGAGGCGGGCGGACATGGTGCTCGGCGATGCCGACGCGACGCGGCTGGCGCAGGGCGGCAATCTGGCGCTGGTCGGTGACGAGCTGATCCGGTTCGCAATTGCCGAGCCGCTGGGTGCGGGGCGCTGGGCGTTGATCGGGCTGCGACGGGGCGTGCGGGGAACCGAGGCGGCGATCGGCACGCAGCGGCCGGGCGATCGCTTCGCGCTGATCGAACGCGATGCGGTGGCGTCGATCGATCTGCCGGTGACGGCGATCGGGCGACGCGTGCGGTTGATGGCCAGCGGGGTGGGCGATGCCGGCGCGCCGGCCGGTGCCGCGGTGATCGTGACCGGCGCGTCCGTGGCGCCGCCATCGCCGGTGCATCTGGGGCTGCAGCGCGATGCGGCGGGCGGGCGGCGGCTGGGCTGGATCCGGCGCAGTCGCGCGGGATGGACCTGGCGCGATGGGCTCGACGCGGCCGTGGGGGAAGAGAGCGAACGCTATCGCGTGACGATCGCGAGGCCGGATGGCGGCGTGCGCAGCGTCGAGACGACGGCGCCAACGCTGTCGATCGAGGCAGGCGATGCCGGTGCCGTCGTCACCGTCGTGCAACAGGGAACGCTCGCGATCTCGCCGCCGGGGCACGTGACATTTTCCGATCTGGGAGCTTAATCGATGAACAGTCTGACGACGTCGCGATTCGCCCTGCCGCTGCTGGCGGCGGGGCAGGCGGACAAGGAGCTGACGCATAATGAGGCGCTGACGCGGATCGATATGCTGTTGCATCCGGTGGTGCAGGCGGTCGGCCTGTCGGTTCCGCCGACGACGCCCGGCGTTGGGCAATGCTGGGTCGTTGGCGGCAATCCGACCGGGGCATGGGCGGGCCAGGCCAATCGACTGGCGGGATGGAGCGAGGGGGGATGGCGCTTCGTCGACCCGCGGGAGGCTCTCGTCGTGTGGGATGTTTCGCAAGCGATACCAATCGCTTATCGAGGAGGGCTGTGGCAAGAAAGTGACGTCCGCGGGGCGCGCCTGACGGTGGGCGGGCAGCAGGTCGTCGGCAGCCGCAAGGGCGCGATCGCAGACCCGCAGGGCGGAGGCATGATCGACGACGTCGCGCGCTCCACGCTGGTCGCGATCCTTGCCGCGCTGCGCAGCCATGGTCTGATCGGCACCGGCTGACCTGTGACATTGGCGCAACAGTTCCAACCTTTTGTCGGCTTGCGTGGAAACCAACCCTCCGATAGTGAGTTTGCGCTGTCCGTAGTGACACTCAAGAAAGGGGACTTCTATGCGGAAGCTTGCCGTCGTTCTGGCACTGGCCTCCACCGCACTCGCCACTCCCGCCCTCGCCCGCGACAAGTCGTGGTACGTCGGCGTCGAAGGCGGTGCGATGATCGTCGAAGACATCAACTATGACATCGGCGCGTCGCGCAATGCGGCCACCGTCGATCACAACTATGGCTATGACGTCGATGGCGTGATCGGCTACGATTTCGGCGGGTTCCGCGTCGAAACCGAAGTCGGCTATCGCAGCGCGACCGTCGATGGCTACACCTCGACGCTGACCACCCCGGCGTACACGTCGACGGGTGCGCTCGTGAACGTTCCGGCCGGTTCGTACAGCTATGCTGGCGGCCGCACCTCGGCGCTCAGCTTCATGCTGAACGGCCTGCTCGACTTCGGTGACGACGACGGCATCCAGGGCTTCGTCGGCGGTGGTGTCGGTGTTGCTCGCGTCAAGGCGAACTACCAGCTGAACACCCGCGGTAACTTCGTCGATGATTCGGACACCGTGTTCGCATGGCAGGGCCTGGCGGGCGTTCGCGCTCCGCTGACCGACCACATCGACGCGACGCTGAAGTATCGCTTCTTCAACGCCGACAACGTCAAGCTGGTCGACGTGACTAACCGCACGTTCGACGGTCGCTTCCGTTCGCACAGCATCCTGGGCGGCATCACCTACAACTTCGGTTCGCCGACCCCGCCGCCGCCGCCGCCGCCGCCGCCTGCTCCGGAGCCGACTCCTGCTCCGCCGCCGCCGCCGGTCGAAGCGCCGGTCTGCTCGCCTGGTCCGTTCATCGTGTTCTTCGAATGGAACAAGTCGGACATCACGCCGGAAGCAGCGTCGATCCTCGACAACGCGGTCAGCCAGTACCAGAACTGCAACAACGCGCAGGTCATGGTTGCGGGTTACACCGACACGTCGGGTACGCCGAAGTACAACCTGGGTCTGTCGCAGCGCCGCGCCGACTCGGTGAAGGCGTACATGACTTCGCACGCCGTCCCGGCCACGCAGATTTCGACCGAAGCGTTCGGCGAAACACGTCTGCGCGTTCAGACCGCCGATGGCGTTCGCGAAGTGCAGAACCGTCGCGTCGAAATCACCTACGGCCCGGGCGCTGGTCAGTAAGACCAGTCCCACCGTTGGGATACGATCGGGGAGGTCGGCGCAAGCCGGCCTCCCTTTTCGTTTGGGTTCGGTAATTACCGTCAAGCGCACGCGGATCGATCATGATGTTCGCTTCGTACGATCCACTCTCGTGTCGTAATGTGCTGACGATGAGGCGTTTCCCTGCCCTTCCGGTTGGGAGGGTGGCAATCGCGCCCTGTTTCGCTAGAGAGCGCGTGACCGGGGATCACCCCTCCACGACGAGGTATCGATGCGCATTACGATGATCGGTTCGGGCTATGTCGGCCTGGTGTCGGGTGCCTGCTTTGCCGATTTCGGGCATGAGGTGATCTGCGTCGACAAGGACGAGGGCAAGATCGCCGCGCTGAAGGCGGGGCGGATGCCGATCTACGAGCCGGGTCTCGATACGCTGGTCGCGAGCAACGTGGCGGCGGGGCGGCTGACCTTCACCACCGATCTGGCCTCGTCCGTGGCGGGCGCCGATGCGATCTTCATCGCGGTGGGCACACCCTCGCGCCGCGGCGATGGCCATGCCGACCTCAGCTACGTCTTTGCCGCAACCGAAGAGATCGCTGCGGCGGTGACCGGCCCGACCGTCGTCGTCACCAAGTCGACCGTCCCCGTCGGCACCGGCGACAAGGTGGAGGCGATCCTGCGGGAGAAGCGCCCCGAGGTCGATGTCCAGGTCGTCTCCAACCCCGAATTCCTGCGCGAAGGCGCCGCGATCGGCGACTTCAAGCGTCCCGACCGCATCGTCATCGGCACCGATGACGAGGGCGCGCAGCGGGTGATGCGCGGCGTGTACCGCCCGCTCTACCTCAACGAATCACCGATCCTGTTCGTCAGCCGCCGCACCAGCGAGCTGATCAAATATGCCGCCAACGCCTTCCTCGCGACCAAGATCACCTTCATCAACGAGATCGCCGACCTGTGCGAAGCGGTAGGGGCGGACGTGCAGGATGTCAGCCGCGGCATCGGGCTCGACAACCGCATCGGCAAGAAATTCCTGCATGCCGGCCCGGGCTATGGCGGATCGTGCTTCCCCAAGGACACGCTCGCGCTGCTCAAGACCGCCGAGGATTTCGAAAGCCCGATCCACATCGTCGAGGCGGTGGTGAAGGTGAACGACAGCCGCAAGCGCGCGATGGGCCGCAAGGTGCTGCACGCGCTGGGCGATGCACCCAAGGGCAAGACGGTCGCGCTGCTCGGCCTCACCTTCAAGCCCAACACCGACGACATGCGCGATGCGCCGTCGATTGCGATCGCGCAGGCGCTGCTCGACGAGGGCGTGACGGTGCGGGCTTATGATCCCGAGGGCGTCGAGCCGGCGCGGCGGATGATGCCCGACCTCACCTATTGCACCGATGCCTATGACGCGGCCGAGGGTGCCGATGCGGTGGTGATCGTCACCGAATGGGACGCCTTCCGCGCGCTCGACCTGACGCGGCTCAAGACGCTGATGACCGCGCCGGTGCTCGTTGACCTGCGCAACGTCTACCGCCGCGAAGAGGTGGAAGCCGCCGGCTTCGCCTATACCGCCGTCGGGCGCTGAGCGTCAGGCGAGCGCCGGGGCGAGCCAGTCGGGGATCAGCGCATCGCCGAGGGCCTCGACCCGGCGGTGTTCGATCATGAAGCCGAGGTCGGGGTATGTCGCTCGCGTGCGATCGCCCGGCTCCGCCAACGGCGCGACGACCAGGCGCCGGTTGACCTTGGCCCGGTGATGCATGCGCGCGGTGTTTTCCTGGCCGATATAGCAGCCCTTGGTGAAGCTGACGCCGTTGAGTTCGCGCGCATTGCATTCGAGCCAGAGCGTTTCGCCATTGCCGAGTTCGCCGACCCCTTCGGTCACGCCGAGCGACAGGCGGTGGGCCTGCCACCCGTCGACGGGTTGCGAGGGGGGCGCGATCCAGCGCTGACCGAGCGCGGGCAGGCGGGGGTCGGCGACCCCTTCCATCCCATCGCGCGACCAATGCACCGCCAGCCCCGTGTCGATCGCAATCCGGATCGCCCGGCGCAGACGATAGAGCGTCAGCCGTCGGACGAGCGCGTCCGCCTGGGTCGCTTCGGCATCGAGGAGCAGGTCGTCGCCGTCGGTCCAGACGAGAAAATCGAACAGCGCCTTGCCCTGCGGCGTCAGCAGCGCTGCCCAGACCGGCAGGGCGCCGGCGACGTCGTTGGTGACGAGGCCCTGTAGGAAGTTGCGCACATCCTCTCCGGACAGGCGGATGACGGCGCGATCGGTGAGCGTGGTGGCGTTCATGCCACTGCACCTAGGCTGTCGCCGCCATTTTCCAAGGTGGCGACACGGCGCCGACGGCGATAGGAGGGCGCATGACCGATCGCCTGACCATCCGCCGCCCCGACGACTGGCACGTTCACCTGCGCGATGGCGCGATGCTGACGCAGGTCGCACGGCATACCGCGCGGCAATTCGGCCGGGCGATCGTGATGCCGAACCTGACCCCGCCGGTGACGAGCGTTGCGGCAGCGGAGGCCTATCGGCAGCGGATCCTGGCAGCGGTCGGCGGCGGTGGCGGCTTCACGCCGCTGATGACCTGCTATCTGACCGACGGTATCGAGGCTGCGGAGATTGCGGCGGGACATGCGGCTGGCGTCTTCACCGCCTGCAAATTGTACCCGGCCCATGCGACGACCAATTCGGCGCATGGCGTCACCGATATCCGGGCGCTGACCGATGTGCTGGAGACGATGCAGCGGATCGGTATGCCGCTGCTGATTCATGGCGAGGTGACGGACAAGTCGGTCGATATCTTCGATCGCGAGGCGGTGTTCATCGAGCGCGTGCTGATGCCGCTGATCCGCGACTATCCGGCGTTGAAGATCGTGCTGGAGCACATCACGACTGCGGAAGCGGCTGCCTTTGTCGGTGAGGTCGATCATCCGATCGCGGCGACGATTACGCCGCAGCATATCCTGATCAACCGCAACGCGATGTTCGATGGCGGTCTGCGTCCCCATGCCTATTGCCTGCCGGTGCTGAAGCGCGAGGCGCATCGGCTGGCCGTAAGGCGCGCGGCGACGTCGGGCAGTCCTCGATTCTTCCTTGGGACTGACAGCGCGCCGCACGTCGTCGGCGCAAAAGAGTCGAGCTGCGGTTGCGCGGGGATCTTCAACGCACCCTTTGCGCTCGAGGCGTATCTGCAAGCCTTTGACGAGGATGGGGCGATCGACCGGTTCGAGGGCTTCGCGTCGGAACATGGCCCGCGCTTCTACGACCTGCCGCTGAACGAGGGCACGGTGACGCTGGTGCGCGAGACGGTGACGGTGCCCGAGCGGATCGGCGAGGGCGAGACGTCGGTCGTGCCGTTCCTGGCCGGCGATACGGTGGGATGGCGGTTCGAGGGGTAAGCCCTCGAACCCCACCCACCCGTCAGAAGGCGTCGTTGATCGAACAGGCCGCCGGGCCGAGGATGACGATGAACAGCGTCGGCAGGATGAACAGGATCAGCGGGATCGTCATGATCGCGGGCAGGCGCGCGGCCTTTTCCTCGGCGCGCATCATGCGTTCGTTGCGGAATTCCGCCGACAGGACGCGCAAGGCCGACGCGAGCGGCGTGCCGTATTTCTCGGTCTGGATCATCGTCGTGACCACGCCCTTGATGGCATCGAGTTCGACGCGCGTGGCCAGATTTTCGAACGCCTGACGCCGTTCGGTGAGGAAGCCCAGTTCGATCGCGGTCAGGGTGAATTCGTCGCCCAATTCGGGATATGCGCGGCCCAGTTCCTTCGCGACGCGATGGAAGGCGGCGTCGACCGTCAGGCCGGCTTCGGCGCAGATCACCAGCAGATCGAGCGCATCGGGCAGCCCCTTGCGGATCGCATCGGTGCGCTTGGTGATGGCGTTCTTGAGATAGATGTCGGGCGCCTTGTACGACAGCACCAGCGTCCCCGCGACCAAAGCATAGCGCTTCAACGCGGACCAATCGTCGAAGGTCGAGGTGCCGTAGACGATGAACGCCATGATCCCGCCGAACACGATCGGCAACACCATCCGCCCGAAGATGACGCCGACCGCCCAATCCTTCGACCGGATGCCGGCGCGCATCAGCTTGAGCTGCGCTTCCTTGACCTGGCTGTCCTGCAGCACCTTCAGCGACGACAGCATCGTGCGCATCAGGTCGGTGGTGTCGTTGCGCTGGATCAGCTTGGCGCGCCGCTTGGTAGAGGCGGTGATGCCGGCCTTCAGCTGTTCGCGCCGGTCGTTCAGTGACTTGACGCGCTTGCTCATCGGGTCGCTGACCGTCGTCGCCGCGTAGATCGCGATCATCACCGCGAAGGCGGCGACGCCCGACAGGATCGTCGCGACCCACAGCACGTCGATACCCATCAGTGTCGGACCGGAAGCCTGCATGTCTCTACCCGTTCCCGCCGTCAGATTTCGAAGCTGACCATCTTGGCCATGATGAATACGCCGATGCCCATCCACAGCAGGCCGCCGAGGCCGGTGATGATGAGACGCGGGTCGACGAAGAAATTCTGCATATAGCTCGTGTTGATGAACCAGATCATCGTGAAGACGATGAAGGGCAGCGAGCCGACGATATAGGCCGACGCTTTCGATTCCGACGACATCGCCCGGATCTTGAGCTTCATCTGACCACGCTGGCGCAGCACCGTCGCGAGGTTGGCAAGCGTTTCGGCGAGGTTGCCGCCGGTTTCGCGCTGGATCGCGATGGTGATGACGAAGAACTGAAATTCAGGCGTGCCGAGCCGATCGGCGGTGTCCTGCAACGCCGCGTCCATCGACTTGCCGATCTTCATCTTGTCGGCGACCATGCGGAATTCCTCGCCGACAGGGCCTTCCACTTCGTTGCCGACGACCTGAATCGTCTCGCTGACGGGTAAGCCGGAGCGTAGGCCGCGGACGAGCAATTCGATCGCGTCAGGGAATTTGGCGGTGAATTTGGCGATTCGGCGCTTGATGAACTGGCCGACGAGCCAATGCGGTATGCCTGCGCCGACCGCGAGGCCGAACAGGAGTGCGAGCAGCAATGGCGCGCCCTTCAGCCACAGCAGGCCGGTCATGACGGCGACCAGCCCGGCGCTGACCATGCCATATTGGCCGACCGTCCAGTCATGACCGGTCATCGCCAGTCGCTTGGCGAGTTGTTCGGGGTTGGGCAGCAGGCGGCCGAAGGCGATGTCGGACCGCGTCTGTTCGCGCCCCGCCGCGATCCGCCGCATCTGCGCATCGGCGACGACGCCGCTGTCGCCGTGCCGTTCGCGCATCGCGGCGATGCGCCGCGTCTGTGCGCGCTGCGGCGAGGGGCCGGCGAACACGAACAGCACCATGCCCAGCGAGATCGTCGCGCCGAGACCCAGCATCAGAAGGGAGAACAGATCCATCGCGGCGCCCTTGCCCGACGTTATTTCTTGCTGCGCTTCGACAGCATCGCCGACATGCCGCCGAGCAAGGACTTGCTCTTGGGCTTGCCGGTGCCGCCGTCATCGTCGCCCACGACCATGTCGTCGGCGGCGTTGAGCACATGGCGGGTCAGCGCGATGATCGGCGCGATCGTCCGCGAATTCTTGCCGGCTTCGGCCAGCGGCTTGCCGAGCTTGGCCGCCTGCGCCGCGAGCTTCTGGTCGAACGGGATCAGAAAATCGATCTTGCGTTCGATCGACCCTTCGAAATCCTTGCGGCTGATTTCGAGCTGGCCGGCGGCGTGGACGCGATTGGCGACCACGGTCACCTGTGTCTGCGGCGCGTTGGCCTTCAGCCAGGACAGCAGCCGGATCGTGTCGCGCGCGGCGGCAAGCGTCAGCTCGGTCACCACGACCATCGACTGCGTGTCGCGGATCAGGTGCGGGTAGAGGATCAGCATGCTGCGCGGCAGATCGACCACGGTCGCCTCGAACGCGGCGCGCATTTCCTCCTGCAACTGGAGGAAGGCGGTGCCGTCGGTCATCAGCGGCGTGTTGATCGGTGCTTCGGCGGAGAGGACCGCGAGCTTTTCGCTGGCCTTCACCATCGCGCGTTCGATGAACAGGCCGTCGATGCGGCTGGGATTTTCGATCGCGTCGGTGAGGCCGCGGCCGGGCTCGAGGTCGAGCGTCAGCGCGCCGGTGCCGAAATGCACGTCGAGGTCGAGCAGCGCGGTCGTGCGCTTTTCCTTGTCGCTGACCAGCCAGGCGAGCGAGGTCGCGATGGTCGACGCACCGACGCCGCCACGCGTGCCGATCACGGCGATCGCGCTATGCGGCCGGTCGAGGCTCGCTTCGATCGGCTTGGGCGCGTTGAGCATCGCATGGGCGTGGCCCAGCGATTCGCGCAGCGCATCGGGTTGCAGGGGCTTGAGCAAATAGTCCTGGATGCCGCTCGCGATCAGATCGCGATACAGGCGCACGTCGTTCACCTGACCCGCGGCGATCACCACCGTGCCCGGCTCGCAGACTTCGGCCAGCGCATTGATATCGTTGAGCGGATCGCCCGATTCGGCGAGGTCGACGAACAGGATCTGCGGGCTTGCCGAGACCGACAGCGACTGCACCGCGTTGCGCAGGCCGCCCTTGTAGACCTTGTCGATCGACCAGCCCATGTCGCCGGCGATCGGGCGCAGCGCCTCGGCGCTGGCCTCGTCGCACACATAAGCGGCGAAGGGATCGCGGCTGACGATGCCGGCCGGTTTCCACGGCGCGTTCATATCAACGGCCCCCCTTGGCGCTGACCTGTTCCAGCGCGCCTGCGCCGGTCGCCGGTTTCTTGCGATAGGCGTCGATCGCCTTGGCGGTGAGCACCGGATCGCTGATCGGATCGTGATCGACGCCGCGCACCAGATCGCCCGGGCGAGCGACCATCGCGGCCAGATTGGTGTTCACCGCACAGCCGAAGTTCGACGAGGTATTGGCGTCGAATTCGTGCGAGGCGTCGCGGCTCCAGTCGGGGCAGCCGGGGACGCGGGCGTGCATGCGGCTGACCACGACGCGGACCGTGCCCGGCGTCACCGGGGCGGCGGTGACGGGGTGATCGTCCGACAGCAGCAGGCCATAGCTGGCGACCACGGCGGCGACTTCGTCGCGCGCCGCGACCGGGATCGGGCCACCGGCATCGACGCCGACGCGATCGCCGAAGCCCAGATGCATGGTGTTCATCCAGTCCGACAGGCGGCGCGCCTCACTGGGGGCGAGCCGCCCGCCCGCGGTGGCGACGTCGAGCGCATAGTCCTGCCGGGAGACGACGGGCTGATGCACCGAGGTGATCCCCGGATTCTGCGTGCCCATGCAGCCGCCGAGCAGCAAGGCCGGTGCAGCCAGCGTCGCGCGCAGCGTGGCAGGGAGGATCGAACGCTTGGTCATCGCAGCCATGTCCTTGGAGCAAGCCATCAGTTGGAAAAGCCGGGGACGGGCGCCGCGCCGGCCCTGCGCACGGTCGCGCGCGGATCGGCGCTGGAGCGCGGCGAGGCGGGGACGGGCGCGCGGCCGACGGGCACCGCGGCGGCGGCTCCGATCGTCGGCGACACCGCCATCGGCGAACCCGGCACCATCACCGGTCCCGGTCGCGGGCCACCCGGCGTGCCGGATATTTGCCCGAGCAGCAGGCGTTCGGCGTCGGTGGGCGCGCGATAGCCATCGGTCGGCATCGCGATCTGCGACAGGCTGTTCACCGGCTTCACCAGATACGGGGTGATGATGATGACCAGTTCCGTCTCGTTGCGCTGGAAGCCGTTCGAGCGGAACAGCGAGCCGATGATCGGCAGGTCGCCGAGGAACGGCGTTTTCTGGATCGTGTTGTTGTGACCGTTCTGCAGCAGGCCGCCGATCATCATGCTTTGGCCCGACCCCAGTTCCAGCGTCGTTTCGACGCGGCGGGTGGTGAGGCCGGGTACGCGCGTGCCGTTGAGCTGGACGGCATTGGCGTAATCGAGCTGCGACACTTCCGGGCGGACGCGCAGGGAGATGCGCCCGTCCGACAGCACCGTCGGCGTATAGGCCAGGCTGACGCCATATTGCTTGTATTCGACCGAGGTCGTGCCGAAGCCGCCCGCAATCGGCACCGGCACTTCGCCGCCGGCGAGGAAGGTGGCGGTCTCACCCGACAGAGCGGTGAGGTTGGGGTTGGCGAGCGTCGTCACCTGACCGGTCGTTTCGCCCAGGTCGAGCGCGCCGATCACGTCGACGCCGAACAGCTTGCTGGCGAGGCCCAAAGTCGCGCTGTTCGCGGCCTGGGTGATGAGGCTGCCGCCGGTGGCGGGGGTGGTGAAGCCCGTGCCCAACTGCCCGCCGGGTGCGAAATTGGTGCTGGCGCCGCGGCCCTGCGCGAGGCCGAACTTGAAGCCGCTGGTGGCGTCGTTGGTCTGCCAGTTGACGCCGACGTTCTTGATGAAGTTGCGGCTGACCTCCGCGACGCGGACCTGCAAATTGATCTGCAGCGGCGTCGCGGTGCGCAGGCGCGAGAGGACCTTGGTCGTATCGCCGACATAGGCCTGGACGAGGCGCTCGGCTTCCGCCGCATCGCCGGGGCCGGCCACCGTGCCGGTGAGCAGGACCAGGCCGTTCATCGGCGTCGCGGTCAGCTGCGCATCGGGCATCGCCAGACGCAGCATCGTGCTGATCGAATCGAGGTTCTGACCGACGCGAACCGTGGTCGCATAGACGACCGCGCCGCCCTTTGCGGTGGCGGAGATCGTCGTCTCGCCGGTCTTCTTGCCGTAGATATAGAGCTGGGTCGGCGAGCGGACCTGCACATCGGCGATGGTTTCGTCGGCGACGAACACGTCGCTCATCGCGCGCGGCAGCGTCACCAGCCGGCCGCGGCCGGTGTTGACCTGTACGATCGACGATCCGGCCACGCTGGCGCCGCCGGCGGGCAGGCGCGCATCCGCGCTGCCGCCGAGCGTGCCGGCCGCGAGCACGAGGCCCAGCGCCAGTCCGAGCGATGCCGTGCGCGGCGGCGCGGTGCGCCGGCGTGCGTCGGCAGATACGGTGGTGCGCATCTTAATTCTTCCCCCCGACCGGAACGACGGTCACGTTGTTGCCGCGCGCGACGCGCACGACGGGTCCCATGGCGACGGCGGTGCTTCCCGCTGCCGCACCCGGCGTACCCGCACCCGGCAGGGGCACGCCCTGGACCGAGGCGGGGCCATTGCCCTTGCCGCTCGGCACCGTGCTGCGCTGGTAGCGCGACACGTCGGCGCCGGTGGCGAAGCTGGAGCTGCCGCTTTGCGGTTGGGCAGCGACGCGCAGCATCATCGCCTTTTCGTCCTTCGCATCGCCCGGCACCTTCACCGCGCCATTGGCGATCGCTTCTTCGAGTTCGCTGGGATTGTCGGCCAGCGCGCGCAGCGACAGCGACAGTTCGCCGATCGTGCGCGCGACGGCGACCTGCTCGGCCATCTTGGGCGTCGCCTCCAGCGTCACGGTGGAATAGGTGCTGACCTTGGTCTTGCCGTCCTCGCCGACGACATTGTCGGTGCGCTGGTCGGTGGCGAGCACGCGGACGTTGCGCATGATCGTTTCGGACACCTTCAGCGGCGGACCGTCGCCACCGCCCGCAACCGTCTGCGTCAGGACCAGGTCGATCCGGTCGCCCGGAAAGACGAAGCCCGCCACCGCGGCCTGATTCGACACGGCGACGGTGACCGCGCGCATGCCGGGGCCGAGCGCTGCGGCCAGGAAGCCGCGATCCCCCGGCGAAACGAGCGCGCCCTTGGTGAGCGGCTGGCCGGCGGTGATCGCGTTGCGCACCACCGTGCCCTGCAGCTTGGTGATGTCCGTCGTCGGCTTCAGATAATACGCACCGTCGACCAGTTCCTTGGGCCAGGGCTGAAACTTCAGCGCGGTCGCGTCCAGGATGGTGCCGACGGGCAGCGCGCGCGTCGCGACCAGCACTTCGGGGCCGGTGGCGGGCGGCGGTGGCGGCGGCGTGCCCATGGCAGCCGCCTGCGGTGCCGCGGACCCGGCGATGAGCGTGCGAGCGAAGAATGCCGTAATGCCGGCCACGAACAGCGCGCCCACCAGCAAAACGATCTTGCGACTATCCATGTCTCATCGGGCCTTTCAGGTCGCCGGTGGTTGATCCGACGGTAATCATTGCAGCGGAGTGGTTAAGATCGGGTTTGCGCCACTTGGGCCGCAGCCGGTACAGGACCGTCGATCGGCAGGATGGCCGGCAGCACCAGCAGCGCGGCGGCCGCGATGGCGACGCCATACGGCACCTCGATCGTGCCGAAGGCGCGGCGGCGGCGCTGGTCGATCATCATCAGCACGGTGATCGCGCCGCCCAGCACCGCCATCACCATCAGCATGTCGACGAGGCTGCCGAGCGGCAGCCACAGCGAGATGGCGGCGATCATCTTGACGTCGCCGCCGCCCATCCAGCCGGCGGCAAAGGCGCCGACGAACACCCCGAAGACGATGGCGGCGACGAGCAGTTGCACGCCGACGTCGGTCCAGCCCAACCCCAGGGCCCACCACCATAGTGGCGCGAGCAGCGCGATCGCCGCATTCTTGGCATTGGCGATCTCGCGGGTGCGCGCATCCTCGATCCCCGCCGCCAGCAGCAGTGCGGCCAGGACCACGGCGAGTCCGACGATCGCAAAAGCGTTCCATCCCATCACGCGATCACTGGTAGACGGCATGGCTTGCCAAACCGTAACCATGATGGCGATGACCCTGATTTGCATGACTCCATCGCCATGACCGCCGCCAGCCCGACCCTATCCCCCGATCCCGACGCGCTGCGCCGCGACTGGCCTCCGGGTTCGCGCCTGTCCGAATGGGTAGCGCCCGACGGCTGGCGCCATCGCCGCTTCGACTGGACGCATCCCGCCCCGCGCGGGCGCATTCTGGTGCAGGGCGGTCGCGCCGACATCATCGAGAAATTCGTCGAGACGATGGGGTGGTTGCACGATCACGGCTGGTCGGTGACCGCATTCGACTGGCGCGGGCAGGGCGGGTCGGGCCGGCTGTGCGCCGATCCCCACGTCGGCCATGCGGCGAGCTTTGCGCCCTGGGTCGAGGACCTCGGCCATTTCTGGCGCACGTGGCGGGCGGAGGCGGACACGCCGGTGGCGCTGCTCGGCCATTCGATGGGTGGGCATCTGGTGCTGCGGGCGCTGATCGAGGGGCGGGTCGATCCCGATGCTGCGGTGCTGGTCGCGCCGATGGTCGGCATCCGTTCGCCGATCGGCAACCGGCTGGGCGCGCTGCTGGCGCGGGCGCTGGCGCGGCTCGATCCGACGCGGGCGGCGTGGAAGGTGCGCGGCGATGCGGCCTCCGCCGGGCATCGCGAGCGGCTGCTGACGCATTCGCACGCACGCTATGCGGACGAGGCCTATTGGTATGCGCGCGATCCGGCGCTGCGGCTGGGACCGCCGAGCTGGGGATGGGTGGCTAAGGCGTTCGCATCTGGCGCACGGTTGCAGGCCGATCCGCGGCTCGCCACGCTGACGACGCCGATCCTGATGCTGGTCGCCGACGAAGACGGTCTGGTCGATCCCGCCGCCGCAGTGCGGCTCGCCGGGCGGCTGCCCGATGTCGAGCTGGTGCGGTTCGGGCCCGAATCGGCGCATGAAATCCTGCGCGAGGCGGATGGGGTGCGGCTGCTGGCCTATCGGCTGATCGATGCCTTCCTCGCCAAGCGGCTGGCGGCATGATCCATGACATCGCCATCATCGGTGCAGGGATCGCCGGCGCGAGCCTTGCCGCGGCGATCGGGCGCGATGCCCGCGTGCTGCTGCTCGAGGCGGAGGATCAGCCTGGATACCATGCGACGGGTCGGTCGGCGGCCTTCTGGTCCGAAACCTATGGCGGGCCGGGCATCCAGCCGCTGACCAGCGCGTCGGAGGCGGGCTTGCGCGCGCATGACGTGCTGACGCCGCTGGGGTCGCTGCATATCGGGCGCGCCGAGGGTGCAGACGCGATCGACGCGCTGCTCGCCGCCTTCGCCGACACGCCGGTCGCGCTGGCGCGGGTCGATCCACGCGATTTTGTACCGGGGCTGCGTGCCGACTGGACGCTGGGCGTGATCGAACCGAGTTGCGCCTATATCGACGTCGCCGCCTTGCACCTCGCGTATCTCGGCATCGTCCGGCGGACGGGCGGCGCGATCGTGACGCGGGCAGGCCTGATCGCGGCTCATCGTACGGACGGCGTATGGACGATCGAGACGGCGGCCGGCCCCTATCGGGCCCGCATCTTGGTGGATGCGGCGGGGGCGTGGGCGGATGCGGTGGCGGTGCGCGCGGGCGCGCGGCCGATCGGCATCGCACCCTATCGGCGGACGATGGTGCAGCTGCGCACCGATCCCGCCGCACCGCCGGCGATGCCGCACGTCAAGGACATCGGCGGGCGCTTCTACTTCAAGCCGGAGGTGGGCGGGCGGCTGTGGCTGACCCCGCATGACGAAACGCCGGTCGAACCAGGCGACGCCGCTGCCGACGAGATGGATGTCGCCATCGCGATCGAACGGTTCGAGGGGGTCGTCGATTGGCGCGTCGATGCGGTCGAGCGGCGCTGGGCGGGGCTGCGCAGCTTCGCGCCGGACCGTTTGCCGGTGTACGGCTTCGATCGCGACGTGCCCGGCTTTTTCTGGTGCGCCGGCCAGGGCGGCTTCGGCATCCAGACCGCGCCCGCCGCGGCCGCGCTGGCGGCGAGCCTGTTGCTGGGACGCAGCCTGCCCGACTGGCTGAGCGGAGTCGATCCGCAGCGCTACGCGCCGACGCGCTTCTAGCGCACCCGTTTCTTTGCTATGGCGCTGCGCATCGTATCAGCGGGAGTGTCGTCGTGGCGCACAGGTTCGTGATCGAGAAGAACAAGGCGGGCGAGTTCGTCGCCAAGTTCAAGTTCAACAACGAGTTGATCTGGTGGACCGAGGGCTATGAGAGCCGTGCCTCGGCGCGCAACGCGATCGCTTCGATCCTGAAGAACGGGCCGGCCGCCGAGGTGCAGGAGGACTGAAGGTCAGCCTCTTGCCGCCGCCCCGGCTCCGCGGCCGGGTAGCGAGCGGGATGGCGTCAGCTCGCCGGGCGGCTTGCTGCCAGCGCCGCATCGCTGGCGAGCTTGTCGACGCGTTCGTTGTCGGGGTGGCCGGCGTGGCCCTTGACCCAGACCCACTCGATCTCATGCTTCTGCGTTTCGGCGAACAGCGCCTGCCACAGTTCGGCATTCTTGACCGGCTTCTTGTCGGCGGTGCGCCAGCCGTTCTTGCGCCAGCCGTGAATCCAGCGGGTCAGGCCATCCATCACATATTTGCTGTCGGTCGACAGGCGGATGCGGCACGGGCGGGTGAGGACGCGCAGCGCCTCGATCGCGGCGGTCAATTCCATGCGATTGTTGGTGGTGAGCGTCTCGCCGCCCGACAATTCCTTTTCGTGGGTGCCGAAGCGCAGCAGCGCGCCCCAGCCGCCGGGGCCCGGATTGCCCTTGCACGCGCCGTCGGTGGCGATTTCGACGAGTTGCGGTTCGGTCATGCGAAAGCCTCCGGATGCGCGTCATACCAGTCGAGGCGGCGCAGATAGGCGAGTGGGTCCTTGCGCGTCACCAGCGCATCGGCTGGGGTATTGAGCCAGTCCCACGCGCGGGTCAGCAGGAACCGGATGCACGCGCCCTTCGCCAGCACGGGCAGCGCCGCGCGCTCCTCGGCGGACAAGCCGAACGCCGCGTCATAACCGGCGAGCACCGCGGAGCCGACGCCATCGAGCGGCGCGCCGATGGAATCGAAGGCCCAGGAGGTGTGCATCACCGCGACGTCATAGGCGCGGATGTCGTTGCAGGCGAAGTAGAAATCGATGAGTCCGGTCACCTGGTCGCCCAGCATCAGCACATTGTCGGGAAACAGATCGGCGTGGATGACGCTGGTGGCGAGATGGCGGGGCCAGGCGGCCTCGACCGCGGCCAGCGCCGTGTCGATACGGCCGTAGAGGCCGGGTGCGATGCCATCGAGGTCGTGACCGCAGCGGTCGAGCAGGGGGCGCCAGTCCGCCACCCCCAGCGTGTTGGGCCGCTGTCCGGCGAAATCGGCAACCGCGCCGTGCATGCGGCCGAGCGCGGCGCCAGCGGTGACCGCTTGCTGCGGCGTGGGGCGCGAGAGCGAGATGCCGGTCAGGAAGCGGATCAGGCAGGCGGGCCGGTCTTCCAGCGTCTGGATCGCGATGCCTTCGCGATCGGCGAGCGCCGGCGGCACCGGCAAACCGCGCGCGGCGAGGTGGTCGAGCAGGGCGAGGAAGAAGGGCAAGTCGCCTGCATCGACGCGCTTTTCGTACAGCGTCAGGATGAAGCGCGAGGTGGTGGTGTCGACGAGATAGTTGCTGTTCTCCACCCCTTCGGCGATGCCCTTGGCCGAGACGAGATCGCCGACATCGTCGTAGCGGCGCAGGAAGGCGTCGAGGGATTCGGCGGACACCTGCGTGTAGACGGCCATGACGGTCTCTCTTTCTCCCCTCCCTCTCAGGGAGGGGCTGGGGGGTGGGTGGCGTGCTCGTGGTGCGGCGGCGTCGGGCGCCCGGTGGCCGTTTCGCCTGGACGCCACCCACCCCCGACCCCTCCCTGATTAGGGAGGGGAGAAGCGCTTATGCTGCTTCCAGCCCGCGCGGCAGCTTGAAGGCGATCGTTTCGCGCGTCGTCTCTTCCTCGCGCTCGGTGACGTCGTAGCGGGTGGCGAGCAGGTCGACGAGCTCGCGCACCAGCTGTTCGGGCGCCGATGCGCCGGCGGTGATGCCGAGCGTGCCGACGCCGTCGAGGAACGACCAGTCGAGATCGGCGGCGCGCTGGATCAGCCGCGCGGGGATGCCCTCGCGCTCCGCGACCTCGACGAGCCGGACGGAGTTGGACGAATTGGGCGCGCCGATCACCAGCATCGCATCGCACTGGCTGGCGATCGCCTTCACCGCGGCCTGCCGGTTCGACGTCGCATAGCAGATGTCCTCGCCGCGCGGCGCCTGCATCAGCGGGAAGCGGCGCTGCAGCGTCGCGACGACCGCGGCGGTATCATCGACCGACAGCGTCGTCTGCGTCAGGAAGGCGAGGTTGGCGGGATCGGGCGGGGTGAAGGCCTCGGCGTCTTCGACCGTCTCGATCAGCGACATCGCGCCTGTCGGCACCTGGCCGAACGTGCCGATGACCTCCGGATGGCCGGCGTGGCCGATGAAGACGATATGGCGGCCGGCATCGACCAGCCGTTCGGCCTGGCGATGGACCTTGGACACCAGCGGGCAGGTCGCGTCGAGATAGGACAGCCCGCGATCCTCGGCGGCGGCGGGCACCGATTTGGGCACGCCATGCGCGGAGAAGACGACGGGCACGCCGTCGGGCACCTGGTCCAGCTCTTCGACGAAGATCGCGCCCTTCGCCTTCAGCGTATCGACGACGAACTTGTTGTGGACGATCTCGTGCCGGACATAGACGGGCGCGCCGTGCTTTTCGATCGCGAGTTCGACGATGCGGATCGCGCGGTCGACCCCGGCGCAGAAGCCGCGCGGCGCGGCGATCAGCAGGTCGAGCGGAAGCCGGGCGGTGCCGGCGGCGGCGTCTGCGGAGATGGAGGCCATATCCTGCCGCTTACGCGATTGCTTGCGCGCGCGAAAGGCGGTTCCTATGGTGCGCGCCGCAACGCCGGCCCCGCGCCGGCGCTGGTCCTGCTCGTTCGACAAAGGTACGCGTCCTCGTGAAAACCCCGGCAATCGGCCTTTGCGCCCTCGCGTTGATCCTGTCCGGTTGCGCGGGCAAGGGCGAGATCGTGGAAGGCGGCATCACCGCCGTGCGTTCGGCCTGCCCGACGGTGGGCGTCGCGGCGGGCACCGGCGACATCACGCTGTTCGATCCGGCGACCAGCCGCGACGAGAATGCGATCGACGTGGTCGCGAACATGACGCACGTCCGCGGCACCTGCGCCGACGTGGGCGACGACATCACGACGACGATCACCTTCGACGTGCTCGCCCGCCGCACCCGCGCCGATGCGGCGCGCGACGTGACGCTGCCCTATTATATCGCGATCGTGCGCGGCGGCACGGCGGTGACGGCGAAGCGCAAGGGAACGGTGACGGTGCATTTCGATGCAGGCCAGACCCGCGCGCAGGCGAGCGGCACTGCATCGACCACGATCGGCCGAGCCGCGGCGACGCTGCCGGAGTCGGTGCGCGAGGAATTGACCAAGAAGCGCAAGGCCGGCGACGAGGATGCCGCGGTCGATCCGCTGACCAAGCCCGAGGTGCGCAGCGCCGTGCTGCGCGCGACGTTCGAGGCGCTCGTCGGCTTCCAGCTGACCGACGACCAGCTGAAGTATAACGCGCAGCGGTAAGGGCGGTCAGTCGCCGCCTTCCCGTCGTCACCCCGGACGTGTTCCGGGGTGACGGGGGATATGGGGCGGTCGTCTCGTTTGCCCAACTTGGCCCGATCGGCCGCTTTCTCAATTGACTAAACCGGCCCCGCTCGCCAGAGCGGCGCATGTCGATGGCGGTGCGAGCCGTCATGGGCATGCGCGGGAGAGAGCCCCTCACGAAAGGGACCGCCGAAGGAGCAACCACCCCGGAATCTCTCAGGCAAACGGACCGCGCAGGCCTTATCGATACTCTGGAAAGCGCCCCTTCTAGGGGCCACCGAAGGGGTAAGCCGGCCGCGTCGGCGAAAGCTCTCAGGTTCCCGTGACAGAGGGGGTTCGACGGATCGTGACGGCGGGTACGCCCCCGCGGGAACGGTCGCGTGGCCTTGATCTGGAGACGGTTGATGAGCGAGACGCTGACGGAAACCCTGCCCGACCCGCTCGATGGGATCGACGAGGGCGACGAACCCGCCATCCTGCACCTGCCGCTCGACGCCTGGCACCGCGCCCGCGGCGGCCGCATGGTCCCGTTTGCCGGCTACGAAATGCCCGTCCAGTATGAAGGCATCATGGCCGAGCATCTGTGGGTGCGCGATTCGGCCGGTCTGTTCGACGTCAGCCACATGGGGCAGGTGATGCTGACTGGGGATGGCCTGGATGCGGCGGCGATCGCCAAGGCGCTGGAAGCGGTGCTGCCGGGCGACATCGCCGGCCTGGCGTCGACCAAGATCCGCTATTCGCTGCTGCTGAACGACGAAGGCGGCATCCTCGACGATCTGATGGTGACGACGTTGCCGGCAGACGGCGCACATCCGTTCGGCGAGGCGAGCTACTACGTCGTGGTCAACGGCGCGACCAAATATGACGATCTCGCCTATCTGCTCGACGTGCTGCCCGACGATGTGACGCTCAACCTGATGGACGAGCAGGCATTGCTCGCGGTGCAGGGGCCGAAGGCGGTCGAAGCGGTCGCGCGGCTGGTGCCGGGTGTCGAGAGCCTCGTGTTCATGACGGCGGGTGCGTTCGAATGGAACGGCCATGCGCTGTGGATCAGCCGTTCGGGCTATACCGGGGAAGATGGCGTCGAGATTTCGATTCCGGCCGAGGCGGCTGCGGCCTTCGCCGATGCGCTGTGCGAGCAGCCCGAGGTGAAGCCGATCGGCCTGGGTGCGCGCGATTCGCTGCGACTCGAAGCCGGGCTGCCGCTGTATGGTCATGACCTCGATCCCGAAACGACGCCGGTGATGGCGGACCTGGGCTTCGCGCTGTCGAAGCGCCGCCGCGAGGCGGCTGACTTCGCCGGTGCCGGCCGCATCCTCGCCGAGCGCGAGAGCGGCGCGGCGGTGAAGCGCGTCGGCCTGTCGGTCGCCGGGCGCCAGCCGGTGCGCGAGGGCGCGAGCGTCGTCGACGCGGACGGCGCGGTGATCGGCCGCGTCACTAGCGGCGGCTTTGCCCCCAGCGTCGGCGCGCCGATCGCAATGGCCTATATCCCCGCCGATCTGGCGAGCGCCGGCACCGCCGTCCGCCTCGTCCAGCGCGGCAAGATCCATGAGGGCATCGTCACCCCGATGCCTTTCGTTCCCCACCGCTACGTCCGCAAGGCGTAGGCTTTCTGGAGCCAGTCAAGATGAGCCGTTACTTCACCGAAGATCACGAATGGGTCGACGTCGATGGTGACATCGGCACGGTCGGCATCTCGGAATATGCGCAGAGCCAGCTGGGCGACATCGTGTTCGTCGACGTTCCCGAAGACGGCAAGGCGCTGGCGAAGGGCGACGAGGCGGCGGTTGTCGAATCGGTGAAGGCGGCGTCGGACGTCTATTCGCCGGTGTCGGGCAACGTGCTGGAAGGCAACAGCCAGCTCGCCGACGATCCCAGCCTCGTCAACTCGGACGCCGAAGGCGAGGGTTGGTTCTTCAAGATCACGCTGAGCGATCCGTCCGAGCTGGAATCGCTGATGGACGAGACCGCCTACGAAGCGTTCGTCGCGAAGCTGTAAGACCTGCTCCCCTCCCTGAGGGCTCCCATCAAAGTAATACTTCGATGGGGCCCGGTAAGGGAGGGGCTGGGGGTGGGTGGAGTGCTTGCGATACGGCCGCCGCGCCGGGCAAGCCTTGCCGTACCACCAGGACGCTACCCACCCCCGACCCCTCCCTTGTAGGGAGGGGAGGAGCCTATGATGCGCTACCTGCCGCTTACCCATACCGACCGTGAGGCGATGCTGTCCGTCATCGGCGCCGCCAGCATCGACGATCTGTTCGTCGACGTGCCTGAGGCTGCCCGGCTCGACGGCCCCGTCCATGGCCTGCCCAATCACGCCACCGAACTCGCGGTCGAGCGGCATATGGCCAAGCTCGCGCGGGCGAACACGGTCGCGGGCGAAGTGCCCTTCTTCCTCGGTGCGGGGGCGTATCGGCATCATGTGCCTGCGACCGTCGATCACCTGATCCAGCGCGGCGAGTTCCTGACGGCCTATACGCCGTACCAGCCCGAGATCGCGCAGGGCACGTTGCAGATGCTGTTCGAGTTCCAGACGCAGGTCGCGCGCCTGCTCGGCACGGACGTCGCCAATGCGTCGATGTACGATGGTTCCACCGCATGCTGGGAAGCGATCGGCATGGCGCGGCGCATCACCAAGCGCGGCAAGGCGATCCTGTCGGCTGGCCTGCACCCGCATTATGTCAGCGTCGCCAAGACGATGGCGAAATATACCGGCGATACGCTGGACACGACGACGCCCTGGCTGACCGGCGAGATGGATATCGATCGGCTGATCGAGAAGATCGACGGCGATACGTCGTGCGTCGTCGTGCAATATCCGGACATCCTCGGCCGCATCGCCGACCTGACCCCGCTGGCCGATGCTTGCCACAAGAACAAGGCACTGCTGATCGCAGTCGTTACCGAGCCGGTGGCGATGGGTGCGATCCGTAGCCCAGGCGAAATGGACGCCGATATCGTCGTCGGCGAAGGCCAGTCGCTGGGCGTCGGCCTGCAGTTCGGTGGCCCGTACGTCGGGCTGATGGGCTGCAAGGAAAAGTATATCCGCCAGATGCCGGGTCGCTTCTGCGGCGAGACGGTGGACGCCGACGGCAAGCGCGGCTTCGTGCTGACGCTGTCGACGCGTGAGCAGCATATCCGCCGCGAAAAGGCGACGAGCAACATCTGCACCAATTCGGGTCTGTGCGCGCTCGCCTTCTCGATCCACATGACGCTGCTCGGGGAGGCAGGCCTGCGCCGGCTCGCCGCAATCAACCACGCCGGTGCGTGCCGCGCGGCGGATCGGCTGAGCAAGGTGCCGGGCGTCGAGCTGGTGACGCAGAGCTTCTTCAACGAATTCACGCTGAAGCTGCCCAAGGAAGCGCGTCCCGTCGTCCGCACGCTGGCGGATCGTGACATTCTGGCGGGCGTGTCGCTTGGCCGGCTGTATCCGGCTGAGGATACCCTCGCCAACGGGCTGATCGTCGCGGTCACCGAAACGACGACCGCGGAGGACGTCGAAACCCTTGCCGCCGCACTCGAGGAGGTTTTGGCATGAGCATCAACCAGAGCGGCTGGCGCCCCGAGATGACCGCGCGTGACAATGCGGCGGGCCAGACCTTCACCGGCAATCGCGCGCTGATGCTGGAAGAGCCGTTGATCTTCGAGATCGGATCGACCGAGACGACCGGCGTCGACTTTCCGGACGGCGACGTCGCGGGATCGCGGTTGGGCGACCTGACGCGCAAGCAGCCGATCGGCCTGCCGGGCCTCGCCGAGCCGGAAACGATCCGCCACTATACGCGGCTCAGCCGGCAGAATTACGCGATCGACCTGGGGCTGTTCCCGCTCGGCTCGTGCACGATGAAGCACAATCCGCGCCTCAATGAACGCGTCGCGCGGATGCCGGGCTTTGCCGACGTCCATCCGTTACAGCCAGTCGATACCGTGCAGGGCGCGCTGGGCGTCATCAACGAACTGGCGGTGTGGCTGATCAAGCTGACCGGCATGTACGGCGTCGCGATGAGCCCCAAGGCGGGCGCGCATGGCGAGCTGTGCGGTATCCTGTGCATCAAGGCGGCGCTGGAGAAGCGCGGCGAGGGGCATCGCAAGGTCGTGCTGGTGCCGGAATCGGCGCACGGCACCAATCCGGCGACCGCCGCCTTCGCGGGCTTCACCGTCGAGGACATTCCCGCGACGCCCGACGGCCGGATCGACACCGCGGCATTGGAAGCGCGGTTGGGGCCGGACGTGGCGGCGGTGATGATCACCAATCCCAACACCTGCGGCCTGTTCGAACGCGACCTGAAGCGCATCTCGGACGCGGTGCATGCGGCGGGCGGCTACGTCTATTGCGACGGCGCGAACTTCAACGCGATCGTCGGGCGGGTGCGTCCGGGCGATCTGGGCGTCGATGCGATGCACATCAACCTGCATAAGACCTTCTCGACGCCGCACGGCGGCGGCGGGCCGGGGTCCGGGCCGGTGGTGCTATCCGAAGCGCTGGCGCCGTTCGGGCCGCTGCCGTTCACCGCGCGGATGGCCGACGGTCATATCCAGCTGATCGAGGAAGAGACGGCGGGCGACGACCATCCCGACACGTTCGGGCGGATGACCGCGTTCCACGGCCAGATGGGCATGTTCACCCGGGCGTTGACCTATATCCTCAGCCATGGTGCCGATGGCCTGCGCCAGGTCGCCGAGGATGCAGTGCTCAACGCCAATTACGTGCTGCGCAGCCTGGAAGGCACGCTCGACGCGCCATTCGCCAAGGCGGGGCCGTGCATGCACGAGGCGATCTTCAGCGACGCCAACCTGGCCGAGGGCTTCTCGACGCTCGACGTCGCCAAGGGGCTGATCGACGAGGGGTTCCACCCGATGACGGTCTATTTCCCGCTCGTCGTCCATGGCGCGATGCTGGTGGAACCGACCGAGACCGAATCGAAGGCAGCGCTCGACCAGTTCATCGGCGCGCTGCGCAGCGTGGCGGAGCGGGCGAAGGCGGGCGATGCCAGCCTGAAGACCGCGC
This sequence comes from Sphingomonas sp. DC4900, assembly GCF_049896485.1. Taxonomy (NCBI): domain Bacteria; kingdom Pseudomonadati; phylum Pseudomonadota; class Alphaproteobacteria; order Sphingomonadales; family Sphingomonadaceae; genus Sphingomonas; species Sphingomonas sp. DC4900. The sequence goes on along the minus strand of NZ_JAFCUK010000020.1, from coordinate 13,635 downwards.
CGCACTTCGCCCCCCGGGCCCGGCTCGACGAGACGCTGGCGGCGCGCAAGCCGGTGCTGGTGTGGAAGGAGCAGCCGCTGGCCGCGGCGGCGGAGTAACGGCGTCTCCCCTTCCGTCAGGTCCCTGCGCTCGCTACCCTTCGCCCGAACAGGGCAGGGGTAGCGTATGCAGGTACATCAGGCGGGCGGCTGGATCAGCTATGCGATCCCGTTCGTCGTCATCGCGATCGTCGTGGCGATCCGGTGGAAGCGGATGAGCCGCGTGACGCCGCTGAAGCTGGAGCGGCTGTGGATGCTGCCCGCTGCCTATGCCGCGCTCGTCATCTTCGCCTTTGCGATGCATCCGCCCAAGGGGCTGGCGTGGCTTTTCTGCCTGCTCGCGCTGGGGCTTGGCGCGGCGCTAGGCTGGCAGCGGGGCAAGATGATGCGGATCATGTTCGATCCCGAAACGCATCGGCTGAACCAGACGTCGTCGCCTGCCGCGCTGCTGTTCATCGTCGTCCTCATCGTCGTGCGCAGCGGGGCGCGGGGGGCGATGAGCTATAGCGGCGGCACGTTCGATCCGATGGCGGCGACCGACGTGCTGATGGCGCTGGCGCTGGGCCTGTTCGCGGCGCAGCGGCTCGAGATGTACCTGCGCGGCAAGCGCATGCTGGAGGCGGCGCGCTAACCCGCGCGCCGTTGCGCCGTGGGCATGCGGCCGATGCGCTTGCGCTTTTCGGCGTAGAGCATCGCGTCGGCGCGGCGGGCGAAGTCGCGCAGCGAGTGGCAGTCGGTATCGAACATCGCATGGCCGATCGACCCCGCGCTCGTCATCGTGATGCCGCCCGCGGTGACGGGGACGCGCAGCGCGGCTTCCAGGCCGCGGCACAGCCGTTCCGGATCGGCGATCAGCGCGGGCGCGGTGACGATCAGAGCGAATTCGTCGCCGCCGATCCGCGCCGCGAAACAGTCGCGCAGCCACGGCTGGGTCAGCGCCGCGCCAGTCAGGCGCAGTACGTCGTCGCCCGCATCATGGCCGAGCGCGTCGTTGATCGCCTTGAACCCGTCGAGGTCGATCAGCATCAGCATCAGCGGACTGCCGTCGGTGCGGGCGCGGGTCATCGCCGCATCCAGTTCGCGGTCGAAGGCGGCGCGGTTGGCGATGCCGGTCAGCGCGTCGGTGTCGGCCGAGCGGCGCAGCTGCGTTTCGAGGCGATGGCGTTCGGTGATGTCCTGGAACACGCCGACCAGCGCCTGGACGCTGCCGTCCTCGCCACGCTCCGCCTCGCCCGCCGCGCGAACCTGCAACAGCCGCCCGTCAGCGGTGTGAAGCGCGGATTCGAAATCGAAGGGTTCGCCGGTCCGCACCGTGCGGCTGATCGTTTCCGAAATCTGGTCGCGCATATATGGCGGATAAAATTCCAGCGCCTTGCTGAGCGGGGGCTGGTCGCCGGTCGGCACGCCGTGGATGCGAAAGACGTTTTCCGACCATTCGAGCTGCGAATCGCCAAGCGACAGGCGCCACGATCCGATCCGCGCGATGCGTTCGGCCTGGCGGAAGATCTTGTCCTGCCGCGCAAGGTCGCGGACGAGCTGTTCGCCGGTCGTCGCGATGCGGATCGCCTCCATCGCATTCCGCCGGGCGGCGATGAGCACCTCGGCCAGCGTCGCGAGGTGGCGCAGCGCCGCTTCGCCCGCAGCGTTGAGCGAGCGCGGCGTGGCATCGAGCACGCATAGCGTGCCGATCGGCTGCGTCACGCCATGGCCGTCGACGACATGGATCGGGACGCCGGCATAGAAGCGGTGGCCCGCGTCGGTCACCACGGGGCTGGTGCGATAGTGCGCATCCAGCGTCATGTCGGTGATGACCATCAGCTCATTCTGTCGGACGGTGCGGTCGCACATCGCAACGTCGCGCCCAAGTTCGTTCGGGCCGGGCGCGTTCATCGCCTTGACCCAGATCCGGTCGCGATCGACGAGGCTGATCAGCGCGGTGGGACAGCCGAGCAGGTCTGCGGCCAGCGCGACCACCGCGTCAAATTCGCGTTCGGGCTCGCTGTCGAGCAGGTTGAGCGCGTGCAGCGCTGCCAGGCGACCGGCTTCGTCATAGGCCGCCTGTGGGGGAAGGACAGCATCGTTCATGACATTTCCCATGCCATCCAAGGTCTTAAAATGTCCTTCCCCCACGGGGCGGTCCGAGCCACAACCGCGACGGAATGAGCGAGACCGATCCTTACGAAACGATGCCCCTGACGATGCAATGGGCGGCGCATCTGGCGCGCGACCGGCGTCGGTCGGCGCATACCGTGCGCGCCTATCGCGCCAGTGCGGAGCGGCTGGTCGCATTCCTACAGGCGCATTGGGGCGAGCGGCCGACCACAGCGGCGCTGGCCCGGGTGAGTGCGGCGGACCTGCGCGCCTTTCTGGCGGCGCGGCGTGGCGAGGGGCTGGGCAATGCCTCTGCCGCGCGTGAGCTGTCGGCGGTGCGGGGGTTCCTGGCGTTCGTGGCGCCCGATGCGGCGATGCCCCGGCTGCGCGGCCCCCGCGTCAAACCCGGCGTGCCGCGGCCGATCGCGCCGGACGAGGTGATGGCGCTGGCCGGCGAGGTGGCGGACGAGGCGGCGGAACCCTGGGTGGGCGCGCGCGACTGGGCGGTGCTGCTGCTGCTGTATGGCGCAGGGCTGCGCATCGGCGAGGCGATCGCGCTGCCGACGCGTGTCCTGCCGTTGGGGGAGACGCTGACGGTAACGGGCAAGCGCGACAAGACGCGGATCGTGCCGCTGCTGCCGCAGGTGCGCGCCGCGGTGGAGGCCTATGCCGCGCAGATGCCCTGGGCGCCGGCGCCGGACGAGCCGTTGTTCCGCGGCGTGAAGGGCGGGCCGCTGTCGCCGGGGATGATCCGGCGATCGGTGCGCGCGGCGCGCGGGCGGCTGGGGCTCGGCGAGCGGACCACACCACATGCGCTACGCCACAGCTTCGCGACGCATCTGCTGGGCCGCGGCGCCGACCTGCGCGCGTTGCAGGAGCTGTTGGGGCATGCGAGCCTCAGCTCGACGCAAATCTATACCGCCGTCGATGCGGCGCATCTGCTGGACGTCTATCGGAATGCGCATCCGCGGGCGTAATGACCGGCGAAGATGGGCAACAGGAACACCTTGGGCGAAACGATCGGGAGTAATCGTTTCCATTGTTGCACCCATTGAAAAGGTGTTCCGTCGCAATGACGCGGGAATGTCGGATGACTGGCGTTAGCGGATTGGGTGGATGTAGGACAGCGGGTCTCGAGTTTGCGCTCGCATTCAACCCCTTACCGGCGTCCCGATCCTATCGTGCGCGCGGTTTCCAGGTGACGACGCGATAGAGGTAGGCGAGGACGATCGCGACGCTGAGCGCGACTGCGGCGGGGCCGACATAGCGGTCGATCGCCTCGAAATTCGACCCGAGATAGACACCGGCGGCAGCGAGCATGCTGTTCCAGATCAGGCTGCCCGCAAAGGTCCAGATGAGGAAGCGCCACAGCGGCATGCAGGTCATGCCCGCGGGCAGCGACACGAGCGTGCGGAAGGTGGGCATGAAGCGGAACACGAACACCACGCCGCCGCCGCGCTTGCAGAAGAAGCGGTGGAGCTTTTCGACATCTTCCCACTCCATCGTCAGCCAGCGGCCGTGGCGTTCGATGAACGGGCGGAAGCGCTGGTAGCCGATGTGGCGGCCGATGAAATACCAGAAGTAATTGCCCGCGGTGGTGCCGGCGGTGCCCCACAGCACCAGCGGCACGATCGCCATGTCGCCGCGCGCCACCGCCATGCCGCCGAGGCCCATGATCACCTCCGACGGGATAGGCGGGACGATATTCTCCAGCGCCATCAGCAGGAAGATGCCGATATAGCCGCCCTGGGCGATGGCGTTGAGGATGAACTCGGTCATGGCCCAGGGTAACGGCGCGGGGGTCAGCCGCGTTCCGCTGCGACGCCATCCGATGCGCGCTTCGCGACGCGGCGCTCGATGGCATCCCAGATCAGGCCGGCGACGTCGGTGCCGTCGAACGTCTGGATCGCGACGATGCCGGTCGGGCTGGTGACGTTGATTTCGGTCAGCCATTCGCCGCCGATCACGTCGATACCGACGAACAGCAGCCCGCGGCGTTTCAATTCCGGCCCGAGCACGGCGCAGATCTCGCGCTCGCGCTCCGTCAGTTCGGTCTTCACCGCCGAGCCGCCGACCGCGAGGTTCGATCGGATTTCGCCTTCACCCGGCAGGCGGTTGATCGCGCCGGCGACCTCGCCGTCGATCAGCACGATCCGCTTGTCGCCCTTCGCCACCGCGGGCAGGAACGCCTGGATCATATGCGGTTCGCGCCAGGTCTGGTTGAACACCTCGATCAACGCGGACAGGTTCGCACCGTCCGATCCGACACGGAAGATCGCCTTGCCGCCGTTGCCGTGCAGTGGCTTGACGACGATCTCGCCATGCTGCGCCAGGAAGGCGCGCGCTTCGTCGAGGCTGCGGGTGATGAGCGTCGGCGGCATGAACTGCGCATAGTCGAGCACGAACACCTTTTCGGGCGCGTTGCGGACGCTGTGCGGGTCGTTCACCACCAGCGTCCGATCGGCGATGCGTTCGAGCAAATGCGTCGCGGTGATATAGCCGAGGTCGAAGGGCGGGTCCTGCCGCATCAGCACGACGTCGGCCTGCTCGCCGAGATCGAGGCGGACGGGCGCGTCGAAGCGGAAATGCTCGCCCGCGCCCGGTGCCGCCGGGCGCTGTACCGTCACCGGATGCGCCTTCGCCCAGACGCGGCCGTCGGCGTAATTCAGGTCCTCGGCGAGGTAATGGAACAGGCGGTGCCCGCGTGCCTGGCCTGCCAGCATCAGCGCGAAGCTCGAATCGCCGGCAATGTTGATCTGATCGAGCGGGTCCATCTGGACGGCGACGGTGAGGGTCATGGGCACACTCGCGAGTGGGTTGGTTCGGGGTGGGACTTAGGGGCCGGGCGGTGGAATGTCACCCGGAGCGCGCGCGGAAGTGGACGAAGTGGACGATACGTCGTCGTCGGGAGACGGGGGGCGGAACGGCTTTTTTTGTGAGGGAAGCCAACGGGTTTGCGCGCAGAGGCGCGGAGGGCGCGGAGGTGTGTCGTGCGACGCAGCGTTCCGCTTGATATCCGACCGGGGTGACGGATCGCACCGGTACGGCAGGTGCGACCCCTCTGCGGTCTTTGCGCCTCTGCGCGAGCATCGTGCTGCCTTCCGACCTTTGGTGCGATCGCCCCCAACCGTCGCCCCAGCGCAGGCTGGGGTCGCTCGCGGCGCTTGCTGCGCGCGATAGTTGGGAGATCCCAGCCTGCGCTGTGATGACGATGGGGCGGGGGGGGGGGATTGTGCGTCTTGGACGGGACGCGATGAGGGGCGGGGCGACGGGACGGGCATGGGTGGAGGCTATCGACGCCGGGACCCGTAGGACAGCGTGTCCCGTTTTCCGTCGCCCGATCCGTCACTTGCGGTGCGGGCGATCCAACACGCTCAGCCGATCCAGGCATTCTCGATATGCCGCGGCCGTGTGCCGGGGGCGAGCAGGATAACATCGACGCGGATGTCGTCGCCCGGCCCGGCATAGCGCGGCATCAACACCTCCGCCGCCGCGGCGACGCGGGCGAGGCGGCGTTCGTCGATCGCGAAGTCGAGCTCGGCGGCGGTGGCGCGGGTCTTCACCTCGACGAAGGATATCAAGTTCCCCTTTCGGGCAATCAAGTCGACTTCGCCCGCCGGAGTGCGGACACGACGGTCAAGTATTCGCCAGCCCTTGAGTCTCAGCCACCATGCCGCAAGGCGTTCGCCACGCCGACCCGCTGCTTCGGCTTCGCGTCGCTGCCGGTGACTTCTGGTGGGTATTCGTTCCATCGCTCAGTCGAATTGTCGGGCGTGGAGATAAAGGGAAAGCTCCCGCGCGTGCCGACCCCAATGGAAGAACATAATCCTGAAATACCAATTCGCATCGTCAACTCCAAGATGCGCCTCTCTCCATATGACCTCGCGCAGATCCCTTGTTATGTCGGCAATGTCATCAATGGCATCTGCCATCATCTTATCGTCGTCGAGCGGAGCGAGCGGATCGGCTACAGGATACATGCCGAGGTCAGGGAATCGCACGGCAACCTCTTGGTAGAGGGCAGGGATATCGATCTTCGGAGGATCCCGATCCTCATCGGAGCAATCCGCGAAAGGGATATCGTGAGAACGAGCGAGTAGCCTATCGAGTGATTGGCTAAGCGCCTTGATAGAAGGCGTTTCATTGTCCCACACGGCCAACAAAAACTCTTGGGCGATCTCGGCAGCGGATGGCGTCATGTAAATTGAATCTCATCTTCAACGCCATGCCGCAAGTTGATAACGCCGCGGGGTGTAATTCACGCCTTCACGAAGGCGATCAGCGCACCGCGGCGGGCGATGATGTCCACCTCACCGGCCGGCGTACGCACGCGGCGATCGGGGATGCGCCAGCCCTTCAGCCGCAGCCACCAGCCTGCGATCCGTTCAGCCCGTCGGCCAGCGGCTTCGGCGGACTGGCGCGCCTGGGTGGTGCGGCGACGGGGCGGACGAGGCATGGGGGGAGGGTGGTGCAGTGTGCCGACGGTCGCAAGGTATTGGATGGTTCGTGTCGTTCAGAAGCGGACGGGCAGCTTACGCCCAATAGCGGACATCGCCCAGCGCGGGTAGAAGGAGACAACATACTGGATCGAGTCGTGCCATCCTACATCCTCATACCCTTTGGAGTTTTCTTCGTCTGTTGTTTGTCGCAGTTTGGTTCATGAAGAAGGTGCGGGACGCCTTGATCGAGCGTCACCCGGACACTTTTCTCGCGGTGGAGAAGTCGTCTATCTTTCCGCACCAAGGGCTTTGGCGGTTCACGCAAAACAATCAATATAAAGAGCTTCGTGACGAGAACTTGAACCGGCACGTGCGAAATCTGAAGAGGCTTCACTTTGTCGCGATTGCCTCATGGCTTGCGTATGGGATTGCAATCTTCAGTGCGGCGTCAAGCTAGAGCGGTTTTCAGCCGAATTGAATCATCGGGGATTCACATGGCGGCCGTTTTCTGATTCACGATCCGTGCTGGCAAAGGAGGCTGGCGCGAATGGGTCGAGCTTTATCACGTGATCTGCGGGACCGCGTCGTTGCGGCTGTTGAAGGTGGACTATCATGTCGACAGGCGGCCGACCGGTTCGACGTCAGCGCAGCAAGCGCGATCCGCTGGCGGCAACTGGTGCTTGTTCACGGCACGCCAGCAGGCAAGGTCCGAGGCGGCGACCGCCGTACGGCGAAGATCGAGGACCATGCAGCCTTTATCCTGGATGCGATCGAGCAGCAGCCTGATCCGACCCTGGCGGAATTGCGGGAGATGCTGGCTGCGCGCGGCGTGACCACGAGCATTGCCACGCTATGGCGCTTCTTTGCCCGGCATGGGATTACGCGCAAAAAAAGAACGGCCACGCGAGCGAGCAGGACCGCCCCGACGTCCTGAAGCGCCGCGAGGAATGGTTTGAGGGCCAGCTCGACCTCGATCCCGACAGGCTGGTCTTCATCGACGAGACATGGGCGTCCACCAACATGGCCCGCCGTCATGGACGATGTCGACGCGGCCAGCGATTGCGTGCCGGCATTCCCTTTGGCCACTGGAAGACCACCACCTTCACGGCCGGTCTGCGCCGCACCGGCATGGTTGCACCCTGGGTGCTCGACGGGCCGATGAACGCCGATGCGTTCCTCACCTATGTAACGCGTGTCCTCGTACCCGAACTGGACTGCGGCGACGTCGTCATCATGGACAACCTGTCGAGCCACAAGACGCCTGCCGTGCGCGCCGCCATCGAGAGTGTCGGCGCAACGCTCCTGTTCCTCCCGCCGTACAGCCCGGACTTCAACCCAATCGAGCAGGCATTCTCCAAGCTGAAGGCGCACCTGCGCAAAGCCGCAGAACGGACCATCCATGGCCTATGGAACGCCATCGGGCGCATCCTCGACCTCTACTCACCACAGGAATGCGCCGACTACTTTGCAGCCTGCGGATATGATGCAGACTGATCGAAAACCGCTCTAAGGTCCGCTTTCCTCCCATTTTCCGACATTCGCGCTTCGTGGGACAGTGCAATGCGTTGGCGTCGGCCGGCCACGGGGAGGATACGTGGGTCATGTCTTGGATCGCACGGGTAGACTGGAGGTGGGTGCGACGGCTGGCGCCGGTGCCTGTGGTGATCGCTGCCGCGCCCTTTTTTCGGCATTCGGATCGGATGCATTGGGTGGCGTGGGGCTTGGGTGTGGCGGGTGGTGCATTGCTGTTGATCGCCGCAGGGATCGGTGAACGACGCGCGGGTCAGTGACGCATGCGATCTGCCGGCGCGCCTTCGGCCGTTCTGAAGTCTAACCCTCCCCCTTCATCGTCAGCGCGCGGGCGTACAGTTCTTTGCGGTCCAGGCCGAAGGCCTTGGCGACTTCGCCGGCGGCTTTTGCGAGCGGCAGGCGGGTGAGGGCGTCGGCCAGAGCGGCGTCGGCGTCTTCGATCGCGGCGGGCGGGGCTTCGCCGGGCGGGGCGATGACGATGGCGATCTCGCCCTTGGGGGCTGCGTCGGCGTAGCGGGTGGCGAGGGTCGATAGCGTGCCGGTCACCGCTTCCTCGAAACGTTTGGTGATCTCGCGCGTCACGGCGGCCTCGCGGTCGCCGAGGCCCTCGGCGAGGGCGGTGAGGCAGGCGGAGAGGCGCGGGCCGGATTCGTAGAGGACGAGCGTCGCGCGGATCGGGGCGATTTCGGCGATGGCGTCGGCGCGGGCCTTGGCCTTGCTTGGCAGGAAGCCGGCGAACAGGAAACGATCGGTCGGCAGGCCCGCCAGCGTCAGCGCGGCGATCGCGGCGCAGGGGCCGGGGATGGTCACCACCGTATGGCCGGCGGCGCGGGCGTCGCGGACGAGCTTGTAGCCGGGATCCGAGATCAACGGCGTGCCCGCGTCCGAGACGAGTGCGACCGCCTCCGTCCCCATGCGCGCGATCAGGCCGGGGCGGACGCCTTCGGCATTATGGTCGTGATAGGGAACCATCGGGCGCTTTGCACCGATATGGCGGAGCAGGCCGGCGGTGACTCGGCTGTCCTCGACCGCTACGACGTCGGCGCGGGACAGGATGTCGGCGGCGCGGGGCGATAGGTCAGCAAGATTGCCGATCGGGGTCGCAACGATATAAAGACCGGGCTGTAGGGGATTTTCGACGATGGTCACGGGGAACGTCATGACAGAGGCGAGCGCGGTTGGACAGCCTGCGAAGGGCGGCGGCGTCAAGCGCTGGCTGGCGATCCTGGGGGCGGGGCTGCTCGCGGCCTGTTCCACCGTGGTGCCGCGTGGACCGGTGGAGGCGCCGACGCGGCCGGGCCGCCCGCAGGCGCAGCGACCCGATGCGCCGGTCGAGGCCGGGCTGCCGCGCGACACGCAGCGCAACCGCGTCGCGCTGCTGGTGCCGCTGTCGGGCGCCAATTCGGGCGTCGGCCGATCGATCGCCAATGCGACGATGCTGGCGGTGCTCGACACCGGCACCGACAAGGTGCGCATCACCAATTACGATACCGCGACCGGCGCGGGTGCGGCGGCACAGCGTGCGATCGCCGAGGGCGCGCAGCTGATCCTGGGGCCGCTGCTGGCCGACGACGTGCGCGCCGTTGCGCCGATCGCCAAGGCGGCGGGCGTGCCCGTGCTGAGCTTTTCCAACGACGTGTCGGTGGCGGGCAATGGCGTGTATCTGATGGGCTATGTGCCCGGTCAGTCGATCGACCGCGTCGTGCAATATGCGCGCAGCCGCGGGGTTTCTACCTTTGCCGGCCTCATCCCCAACGGCCTTTACGGCGAGCGCGCGTCGACCGCCTTCCTGCGATCGGTGGAGGGCGCTGGCGGATTGGTGGTGTCGCTGCAGACCTATGGCCGGACCGCGGGCGGCGTGACGGGCGCGGTGACGCGGCTCAACGCCAAGGCGCCGTATGACGCGGTGCTGGTCGCCGATGCGGGCACGACCGCGGCGGTGGCGGCGCCGCTGATCAAGCGCGGCAGCGGCGCGTCGACGCGCATCCTGGGCACCGAATTGTGGAATTCGGAGAACGGGTTGGCAGCCAAGCCGGCGCTCAGCGGGGCGTGGTTCGCGAGCGTGTCGAACACGCTGTACCGGCAATATGCGGCCAAGTACCGCGCGCGCTACAATGCCGGGCCGTACCGACTGTCGAGCCTGGGTTATGACGCGGTGCTGCTGACGGTGCGGATCGCGCGCGACTGGCCGGTGGGGCGCGCGTTCCCCGAAAGCAAGCTGCGCGATGGCGACGGCTTTGCGGGCATCGACGGCGCGTTCCGCTTCGGTCGCGACGGCGTGGCGGAGCGGGCGCTGGAGGTGCAGGAGATCCAGGCGGGCGGGCTGGTGACGGTGTCACCGGCGCCTTCGGGGTTTGGGAAGTAAGGGGTTTTCGCGCGAAGTCGCGAAGACGCTAAGAAGAGTTTGGCTCACGCGAAGACGCGAAGACGCTAAGGTGTTGCGTTTGCTGCCGCAGGCTTTCTTTCCTCGGGCGGCACCGCTTTGTGCGACGGTGATGAAGGAAGGGGGCTGCGCCGCGGGCGTGCCCTCTTCGCGTCTTCGCGTGACTCCAGTCCTCCCCCTGGCGGGGGAGGACTGTGGTTAGGGGGCGTCGGCGACGACCAGCGGCAGGATCGAATCGAGGAGGAGCGCGCCGGCTTCGGTGACGCGGAGGCGGTGGTCTTCGTGGGCGATCATGCCCTGGCGTGACAGGCGCTCGACCGCGGGCCAGTCGATCGGGGCGGTGCCGCCGGCCAAAGCCGCGACATGGTCCAGGTCGACGCCTTCGCGCAGGCGCAGGCCCATGACGAGCGCTTCGCTGGCGCGGTCGTGGGGGGCGAGCGGCTCTTCCACCTCGAGGCCGTGGCCGTTGCGCGCGACGGCGGACAGCCAGTTTTCAGGCTTGCGGCGGCGCTGTGTGGCGAGGCCGTCGCGGCGGCCGTGCGCGCCGGGGCCGACACCGGCATAGTCGCCGTAGCGCCAATAGGTGAGGTTGTGGCGGCTTTCCGCGCCGAGACGGGCGTGGTTCGAGGTTTCGTAGGCGGGCAGGCCCGCGGCGGCGGTCATCGCGCGAGTCATCTCGAACAAATCGGCGGCGGTGTCCCCGTCGGGGATCGTCAGGCGCCCCTGCGCGGCTTCGGTGGCGAAGCGCGTGCCGGGTTCGATCGTCAATTGGTAGAGCGACAGATGTTCGGTGCCGAAGCCGAGCGCGCGGGCGAGTTCGGCCTGCCATGCGGCGAGGCTTTGGTCGGGCAAGGCGTAGATCAGGTCGACGCTGACGCGGCCGAAATGCGCCTGCGCGGTGTCGAGCGCGCGCAGGCTTTCGGCGACGCTGTGCGCGCGGCCGAGAAAGGCGAGCGCGGTATCGTCGAGCGACTGCAGTCCGAGCGAGACGCGGTTGATGCCGGCGGCGGCGAGATCGGCGAAGCGCGCGGCCTCGACCGACGAGGGGTTCGCCTCCAGCGTGATCTCGATATCGGGGGTGGGCGTCCAGTGCGTCTGCGCGGCGTCGAGGATTGCCGCGACGGTGGCGGGCGGCATCAGCGACGGCGTGCCGCCGCCGAAGAAGATCGATCCGAGCGTGCTGCCGGGCAATGCGGCGGCTTCATGCGCGAGGTCGGCGAGCAGCGCGTCGCGCCACGCCTGCTGGTCGACGCTCTCGCGGACGTGGCTGTTGAAGTCGCAATAGGGGCATTTGGAGACGCAGAACGGCCAGTGGACGTAGAGCGCCAAGGGCCGGGCTGCCGGCGTCTTGTCGGGGATCATGATGGTGCCGATATGGCGGCGATGATCGCGAAACGCTACCGCGCGCTTGCGCTGCCGCTCTTGTTACTGGCCTGTGCGCAGGGGCCCGAGGGGCCGGAGCGGGTGATCGAGCCGCGGGTGAGTGCGTCCGCCGCGCCGCGCGGGTCGGTGCTGCTGAAGTCGGTGATGCTTGCCGCGCACAATCGCGCGCGGGGCGAGGTGGGCGTGGCGCCCTTGGTGTGGAGCGATACGCTTGCCAGCTCGGCGCGCGGCTATGCCGAAGAGATGGCGCGGACCGGGCGGTTCGAACATGCCGCGCAGCCGATGGGGCCGGGGCGGCAGGGCGAAAATCTGTGGACCGGCACGCGCGGCGCCTATCGCTTTGACGAGATGGCGGGGCATTGGATCGCGGAGAAGCGCGACTTTGTGAACCTGCCGACACCCAACTTCAGCCGGACCGGGCGGTGGCAGGACGTGGGGCATTATACGCAGATGGTGTGGCGCGGATCGACCGCGGTCGGCTGCGCGATCGCGAGCAATCGGACGGATGATTTTCTGGTGTGCCGCTATGCGCCGCCTGGGAATGTGTTCGGGCAGGTGGCGTTGTAGGCGTTTGCTGCGGAGGGGTGAACTCACGCGAAGACGCGAAGACGCAAAGATGGCTCGAGCGCGGCAGCGCTCCCGCCCTGCGTGTCGCTTTCGATGAGAAGCCGCTGTCGCGGCGAGCGATCACATCTTTGCGTCTTCGCGTCTTCGCGTGAACCTCAGACGATCGCGGCGCTCGTGTACGGGCAATATTCGCGCCAGCCGAGGCTCGCGTAGAGCGCCGCGCCCATGTCGGTGGCGGTGAGGATCTGTTGCGCGCGGGGGGAGCGGCGGGTGGTGGCGAGCGTCGTCATCAGCGCGTGGCCGAGACCGCGGCGGCGGTGGGCTTCGGCGGTGACGATGCGGTCGTAGACGAAGACGCCGTCCAGTTCGGCGGCATAGCCGCTCGCGGCGAGGTCTCCCGCCGGGCCGGTGATCGCGACATGGGCGACGCCGGCGGTGTGCGTGGTGGTGGCGATATAGCCGGTAGGCAGCGGACGGCGCGGCGGCGGCGGGCCGTCGGTCACCATCATGCGATTGGCGTCGGTGATCGTCCAGCGCGGCGGCAGGATCGCGCGCAAGGTGGCGGCGTCGGCGCAGAGTTTGAGGAAGATGGCGGGTTCGGTGATCGTCGCGGCGAGATGGTCGAGGCCGGGGCCGGCTGTGGCGAAGACGTAGCGCTGGCGTTCGGGTTCGGTGGCGGTGTCGACGCGCCAGCCGCCATGGTCAGCCACGGGTGCGGGGAGGCCGCGGGCGAGGGAGCGGGCCGCGAGCCAGCCGCGGACGAGGGCGGGGTCTGGGTGGGGCGTCATGGGGTGGGGTGGCCTTGCCTAACGCGCTCCGTCACCCCGGACTTGATCCGGGGTCCACTCTGCGGCGAGGGGGGAGGCTGGAGGCTCCGGCCACTCCCCTGCGGCCCGGTGGACCGCGGAGCAGGGAACCCATCAAAGTAATACTTTGATGGGAACCCAAGTCCGGGGTGACGAAGTGTGGGTGGAGAGAGTGCGCTCCCCACCCTTGCCTCAGAACACCGCGGCGACAAGCTGGCGGAAGGCGTCGGCGCGGTGGCTGATCGCGTGCTTGGCGGCCGCGTCCATCTCGCCGAACGTCTCGGTGCCGTAGCACATTGGGAAGCGCTGGTTCGGGAGCCGCTATGGCCCTGATGAAGACAAGGCCGCGTAGCGGCCGCAGACTTCATCAGGGCAAGCCATGGCCGGTCAGCAGGTAT
>NZ_JAFCUK010000019.1:0-52154 GCF_049896485.1 Sphingomonas sp. DC4900 | reverse complement strand
ATCCCGATCTCGCCGCCTGACACACCGCCAAGCGAACAGCCTAGAACACCAGGATGAGGGGTCCCTTTTCGACGCCGATCACCCCGCTAACGGGGTCCCTTTTCCACGCCGATCCACAGCCGTTGCCACGCCATCCGACGTGTGGCCCGATCCGCTCAGGGGAATACCCAGCGTGGCAACCAAGCCGGCATCGACACGCCCCATGCCGCTCGCGCCGGTATCGACGGCGAAGACGAACGGCCCTTTCCCATCGACCTTAACAGTCACATAGATCCGGCCATCGACGACGCGGAACGGCACGCTCAGAACCGCGCCAGTCATCGCTCTTCGCGCCAGCGAACAGACCCTGGGTTTCTCCGGCTCAAGTGCGAAAGCGGGCGTTGCGAGACTGGCTAAGGCGGTCGCCGCAACGGTCGCCGTCCGCAAAATATTCAGGTGCATGCCCTCCCCCGACCTTAAGCGTATTACCCATGCAATACACTGGGTGATTTGTCTTTTCAACAGCGCAAGGGGGAGGCGGCGGCGATGATCGACGGAAGGCGGGGATGGCGGCGGATGCTCAGGAGACCCACAAACGGTCATGCGGAGCCTCCAACCTATACATTACCCACGGACATTCGTTCTTTTGGTCGGTCAGCCGGCCTAAGGGGCGGTCATGTCCGGTGTGGATGCACTATTTATCGTCGGCGACGTCGTCCATCGACGTGCATCGTCGTCAGAGGGCGGCAGCGGCACCGGGGCCCTATGGCTCACGTGTGCCCGCGAACCTGACGGCGTCGTGGCCGCGGTTAGCGAGCAGGCACAGCGCTTCTGGCAGGTGTTTTAGCAACCCTGCCGCGCCCGTGTATTGCTAGCCTATCCAGTGGTTTTCGACAGACGCAGGGTACGGCCGTTCGCGCGCCGGCGACGGCGTAACCTTGGGGGTGCATGGTTCGCGCGACGCTTGGCGATACAGTTGCGCTTTGCCCGCTCGATCGCGTTGATCGCAGTCTTCAATACGCCAGCGCGGGACATGCTGCGGGTGTCGGACCACATCCAACGTTGGTTCTGGCGCCCGATTGTGCCGAACACTCGGTTCGAGTTCGACAAGAAAAGGAACGAGGCGGTTCGCGGCGACCGGGCCTGTTGCAGAACGGCTGGCGCCAATCCTCCCGTCACGACTTCTGCTGCCGGTTGGAGGTGACACATAACGGTCATCGGCCTGACGCGTCTTTGCATTCGAAGCACAACGACACTGCAACAAAGCTGCTTTAGCGCGCAGTCCACAGGCGCCGAGAGAGCCGCCCTTCAGGGACTGTGTCATCATGAAATTCGCTACCGCCAGCGCCGTTGCGGCGCTGCACGTTCTTCTCGCGCCTGCCGTTTCGGCGCAGGTCACTGCGTCCCAGGGAGGCTCGGAGGTCAGTCAGGCCACGACGAATGATGCTGGTGGAGATGACATCGTCGTGACCGGCACGCGGGAGCGCGGCCGGACGCAATTCGATACGCTGGCGCCGGTCGACGTGCTGCCGCAAGCGCTGGTGCAGTCCAGCGTATCGAGCGATCTCACCACCGTGCTGGCGCAGTTGCTGCCGTCCTTCAACGTGCAGCGCTTGCCCGCCGCCGACGGACAGGCGTTCGTGCGTCCCGCGACGCTGCGCGGCCTGTCCGCCGACCAGACGCTCGTCCTCGTCAACGGCAAGCGCTATCATCGCTCGGCTTTGCTGGGAACGCGCGGCGCACAGGCCCCCGATCTCGCCAGCATCCCCGCCCTCTCGATCAAGCGCATCGAGGTGCTACGCGACGGCGCGTCGGCCCAATATGGCTCCGACGCGATCGCCGGCGTCATCAACATCATCCTCGACGACCAGCCGGGCATGGAAGCCTATGGCCAGTTCAGCCGATATTATGCCGGGGACGGCAACACCTACCAGTCCGGCGCCCGCGGGGGCATCGCGCTGGATGACAAGGGCGCGATCGTCTTCACCGGCCAGTTCGCGCATGGGGAGGCCACCTCGCGCACTCGCCAGCGTCCCGACGCTCTCGCGTTCCAGGCGGCGAACCCGACGCTCGCGGTGCCGAACCCGGTACAGCGCTGGGGGCAGCCGGACGAAGAGCGCATCAGCGGCGCGATCGATATGCACTATGACATCAGCGATGCGGCGAAGGTCTACGCCTTCGGTACGGTGCAGCAGGGCGAGGGGCTGACCGATTTCAACTGGCGCAATCCCAGCAACACCGGCAGCGTCTACAACGCCAGCAGCGTCTTCCCCGGTTTCAGCTTCCGCAGCATCTACCCGGCCGGCTTCACCCCGCGCTTCGGCACGCAGTTCGCCGACCTGCAACTCGTCAGCGGCCTACGCGGCGACCTGTCGGACGCGCTGAGCTACGACCTCAGCGCCTCGGCCGGCCGCAGCCGTATCGACTATACGATCGCCGAAACGCTCAACGCCTCCTTGGGGCCGGCCAGCCCGACGAGCTTCTACCTCGGCCGCCTGACGCAGCGTGAGACGAACCTCAACGCGGACTTCGTCTACCGCCTGCCCGTCGGCGGCATCGAACCGCTCAATATCGCCTTCGGCGGCGAACGGCGGATCGAGCGTTACGCGGTCGGCGTCGGCGATCCGGCCTCCTATGCGATCGGAGCGGGGGCCGCGACGGGTCTTGCCCCCAACGCCAACGGCTTCCCCGGTTTCGGCCCGCAACAGGCGGGCAGCTTCAAACAGACGAGCAACGCGGGTTACGTCGACCTCACATGGCATCCGATCACGATGCTCACCCTCGGCACGGCGGGCCGCTACGAGGACTTCTCGAGCTTCGGCGACAAGTTCACCTACAAATTCTCCGGCCGGATCGAGCCGGTCCAATGGCTTGCGCTGCGCGGCACCTATTCCACCGGATTCCGCGCGCCCACCCCGGCGCAGCTCAACACACGCGTCGTGAGTCAGGGTCTCGACACCCGGACGTTGCAGGTCTTCAATCAGGGACGCCTCGCGCCGACGGACCCGCTTGCGGTTGCGCTAGGAGCCAAGCCGCTGCGCCCCGAAACCTCGCGCAACATCAGCGCGGGGCTCGTCGCGCAGACGCATATCGGGCTGGGCGCGACGATCGATCTCTACCAGATCGATGTCGACGACCGTTTCAGCCAGTCGGCGACCATCGCCATCCCGGCGGGCTTCGCCAACCCCAACCGCTTCACCTCGATCAGCTACTTTACCAACGATTTCAACACCCGGACCCGGGGTGTCGATGTCGTCATCAGCTATGCTCGCACCCTCGGCGGCGGTCGGGCCAGCGCTACGCTGGCTTACAATTACAACCGCACCACCGTCCGTAGCGGGACGAGTGCGGCGATCGCCAACGACACGCAACGCCGCATCTTCCAGGAACGCCTGCCCCAGCATAATGCGACCGGCACGCTCGGCTACGATATCGGTCCGATCGGCGTGATCCTGCGCGGTCGCTATTATGGGCCCTGGACCGATGTGACGGGCAATGCGACCGGCGAGCTGTTCCAGCGCTTCGGCGGCATCGCGCTCTTCGACGCCTCGCTCACCTATCGCATGACGCCGAACATCTCGATCCGCGGCGGCGCCGAAAACCTGTTCGACACCTATCCGGCAGAGGCGACCAATCAGGCCAATCGCGGCCTGATCTATTCGCGAAACGCCCCCTATGATACCGATGGTGGCCGGTACTATGTCCGGCTCGGGTTGAGCTTCTGATGATCGATCGGCGCGCGCTTCTGGCCGGCGGGATGGCCGCCACCCTCCCCCTGCCCGCGCGCGCCGGCGCGCCCGCGCATCCCGCCCCGGACGACGAAGCGTTCTGGGCGACCGTCGCCGCAGAATATGACCTGCCCCAGGACGTCATCCAGCTCGAAAACGGCAATTGGGGCGCGATGTCCCGCCCCGTCCGCGCCGCCTACGAACAGGCCGTCGCGCGTGTGAACCGCGATACCAGCTATTACGCCCGGCGCGGCATGCTTGCCGACCTTGGCGCCGCCCGCGCCGCTGTCGCGGCGGAACTGGGCGTACCTGCCGATGAGATCGCCTTCACCCGCAATGCGACCGAGGCGCTCAAGGCGCTGATCCTCGGCTACAATCGTCTGACCGCAGGCGATGCGATCGTCTATGCCGACCTCGACTATGACAGCATGCAGGCGTGCATGGAGAGCCTTGGGCCGCGGCGTGGCGTGCGCGTTCGTCGCATCGCGCTACCCGAACCCGCCACGCGCGCCAGCCTGATCGACGCCTATGCACAGGTGATGGCCGACGAACCGCGGCTGAAGCTCATCCTCCTCACCCACCTGAGCCACCGGACCGGCCTGGTGATCCCGGTTCGCGAGATCACTGCGATGGCCCGCGCCCGCGGCATCGACGTCATCGTCGATGCCGCGCACAGTTGGCAACAGCTCGACTTCGCGCTGCCAGACCTCGATTGCGATTTCGTCGGACTGAACGGCCACAAATGGCTCGGCGCGCCGCTGGGCATCGGCATCCTCCATATCCGCAAACGCGCGCTGCCCCGCATCGACCGGGATCCCGCCGAAGACGCGAACGGCCCCGACAGCGTCATGGCCCGGATCCACACCGGCACGCTCGATTATGCGTCCTGGCTCACCGTCCCCGCTGCACTCGCCTTTCAGCATCGGATCGACCGTGCCGCCCGCGCCGCACGGCTGCGCGCGCTTCGCGACCGCTGGGTCCGGCAGGCGCGGGCGATCCCCGGCATCGAGATACTGACGCCGGACGACCCCATATTGCACGGCGCGATCACGTCATTCCGGTTCCGGGGGGTAATCAGCCCGCAGGCGAATGCCGCCCTTGCCCAGCGACTGCTTGAGCAGCATCGCATCTTCACCGTTCATCGGACAGGAGTCGCCAATGGCGCATGTGTCCGAATAACGCCGTCCTTGTTCAATTCGGCGAGCGACGTCGACCGTCTGGCCCGGGCGCTGTCAGCCGTTAATTGAAAGCACGTGGGCGTGTATCCGATGGGGCTGTTGAGGTCGCGATTGATCGCCACACCGCCGAAGAATGACCGCGGCACTTAGCGATCGTAAATGTTGGAGCATGAGACGTCGCCGATGGTGACATGTCTCAGAGCTTGGATCACATAGGCAGTACCAATTCGACGTCGCTGCCCTGACCCAAAAGTAAACGGTCGCAGTGACACCGCCACTGCTCAGAAGCGGACGTTTGGTCATCCGGTCTGGTGCAGTTCGAGAGCTGAGGACGCCGTACCTCAGACCTTCCGGTACGCACGAAGGTCAATTGCAAATAGCACGACGGACCGTATTGTAGGCACAATACACTAAGCGATCGGTTATGTCATGACGTCCTTGCGAATGCCCGAATGAACCCGACACGGCGAACGATCCTGATCGGCACCGCAGTTGCTGCCGGCTGTGCCTCCGTGCCGGCGCTGGCCAGGAGCCAGAGGCGTACGGCGATGCAAGTCCAGTCATGGATGGCGCTTGCTTCCGTGCCGGGGGCAAGCTGGGCCGTGTTCGACGGCGAAGCGGAGCCGGTCAGCTCCGCGGTAGGATACGCCAAAGTCGGTGAGGCGAACGCGACGACGGAGACGCTGTTCGAAGCCGCTTCCCTGTCAAAGCCGGTCCTGGCGGCTGCCATCCACGACCTTGTCCGCGACGGCAGCGTCGATCTCGACGAGCCTGTGGCCAAGCACATCGATTTCACGGCGGATGTCGCGACCAAGGCTATCACGCCTCGTCACCTGCTATCGCATTCCAGTGGCCTGCCGAATTGGCGGACCGAGGCCGGCAGCGATCTGGTGAGCCGGTTCAAGCCCGGTTCCGACTTCCGCTATTCGGGAGAGGGCTACGCATTGCTCGCCCGCCTCGCCGAAAAAGTCACCGGGCAGACCGCAGCGGAGGTCGTCCGTTCGCGAATTCTGACGCCTGCGGGAATGACGCGGAGCGGCTATGGCTGGTCAGCCGGCCAATCGCCTCCGGTCGCCTGGGCGCACGATGTCGGCGGCGCGTTGATGGCGGACAAGGGACCCGCGCAGTTCCAGAGGAGCCGGGACGCCGGCCCTCGCCGGTCCATCGAGGCATGGACCCAGGATGATCGCGTTGCGGGGGCCCAGGCGCTAGGCAAGCCGGCCCTGCCCGTCTTTATGATCCCAAACATGGCGGCGGGACTGTGGACGACCGCGAGCGACTATGCCCGCTTCGTCCGTTTCGCGCGCCGCTACCCGGCCATGAATACGCCGACGGTGACCGTCGAAGGCAGTCTTGCCTGGGGCCTGGGGTGGGGACTGGAACAGTCGGGCTCAGACCGCTTCGCCTGGCATTGGGGCGCCAATGACGGTGTCGCCAACCTGTTCATCCTCGACCTCGTCAGCAACGACGGGCTGGTCATGCTGACGAACGGGGCCGGGGGGCAGCGGGTCTACGAACGAGCCGCCCGCGTCCGGTTCGGACGTGAGTTCGACGCCTTGACGTGGTTGCAACCGTGACGTCGAGGATGTTCCCGCCTCCGTACGGCCTGCGGCTTTCGGCCATCCATTCGTGTTGGCAGCCAGGTAGAGCCGTAGCGTAGCTCTGATCGCCACCGGCGAGATTGCCGCCACGCTTCAATATCGCTAGCTGTTGCATATGGGCAATACAGTCGCTGTGCTGAAGCAGGCAGTTTCACGCGGTTTGGTCGCGCTGGTGGTTTGGTCTTCGATTGCGGACGCCAGGACGAACACCACGCTGCCGAATATGACCACAACCCTGCGTGAGCAGCATGTAGAGAGCGCTTCGGTCGCCGTGATCCGCGATGGGCGGATCGTCTCAACCGGGGCTTGGGGCATGGCTGGCCCCAACCGCGCGGCGACCGTCTCCACACCCTATAATCTCGCCTCGCTGACGAAGCCGCTTACGGCGGAGGTCATCCTGCGACTGGTGTCGGCCGGCACGCTGTCGCTGGACGAACCGATGGACCGCTACTGGAGCGATCCCGACCTGTCGCGCGATCCCCGGCGGATGAAGCTGACGGTGCGCATGGCACTGAGCCACCGCACCGGCTTGCCGAACTGGCGCGATGCCAAGGGGCTGGCGTTCGATCACGATCCCGGCACGACCACCCGCTATTCGGGCGAGGGATATCAATATGCGGCGCGCTATGCCGAGCACCGCACCGGGCAATCGTTCGAGACGCTGGCCTGGCGCTGGCTGTTCGCTCCGGCTCACATGCGCGCCTCGGGCTATGTTTCGGCGCAGGGCGAGACGGCGCCGATCGCCGTGCCCTATGACGAGGCAGGCAAGCCGCTGCCCGTCGAGCAGGTGACGCGATACAATGCCGCCGATCTGGCGCATGCCACCGCGCGGGATTATGCCCGCTTCCTCATCGCTGCCCGCAACGACCGCGGTCTGACCAGGGTCATCGCCGCCGAACGCAGCAGGTCGCAGGCCGATCTGACGCCCGACATCTGTACCGGAACGAAGGCGACCACCTGTCCACCCTGGATCGGCTTCGGCCTTGGCTGGCAGCTTCTCGGCTTTCCCGGTGGAACGACGATGCTCCACACCGGCAAGGATGCCGGGGCGTTCACCTTCGCCGCGATCGATCGCGCGAGCGGCGATGGCATCGTCATCCTGACCAACAGCGACAATGGGTGGCGGGTGATCCTGCCGATCCTCGAACGCACGGGCAGCGATCCGAAGCTGATCGCCTTCCTCCGTGGCCAGATGAGCTGACGGGACCGCTCGCGCCGTCAGCCGCGACGCCGAGGCGATGGGTCGATCAGCCGCAGATAGGCGAAAGCGGCGTAGCCAACCGCCAGCACCACCAACGTCAGCAACGGGCCTGCGACCTCGCCGATCGACGCTCGCATCTGATTGAGCGGGACGAAGGCATGCACCCCCGCCGTCGACGGTATCAGCTGCGCGAAGGCGGCGACGAAGCGCGGCATCTGATCGAGCGGGTACGTGGCACCCGTCAGGAAGAAGAAAGGCACCGACGTCGGGCCGAGAATGTAGATCGCCCGCTCCGCCCGGTCGAAGGTGCTGCCCGCCAGCAGACCCAGCGCGGCGACCGCGGTCGCGAAGATCGGCACCACCATCAACATGCCGGGCACATTCCCGTCGACGGGCACGCCATGGACCCAGAAGATCAGCCCGAACAGGAAATAGCAGCCGAGCATGCCGACCGAGGCGAAGGCGGCGAGCGTGCCGCCAAATTCCGCGCCCCCCATCCGCCAGCACCCCGTCTGCCGCCGCCCGCCCATGAAGGTCGCGGCGCCGAACAGCAGCGTCTGTTGGATGATGATGACGGCCACCGAGGGAAAGACATAGCCCTTATAGCCGCCGGTCCGGTTGAACAGCGGCTCCTCGACGACCGTGACCGGCGGGCCACCGCGACCGAGCTGCCCTCCCGGCAGAAGGCGGGTCTTGGCGATGTCCTGGACGACCGCGGTCACCGCCTCGCCGATCGTGCTGGCGCGGAGCAGATAGGTGGCGTTCACCCAGACCGCGATCCCCGATCCGGCCGTCCCGGCCCGCAGCTGGCGCTCCAGACCATCGGAGATCAGGATGATCCCGTCGGCCTTGCCGCTGCGCATGTCGCCACGCGCTGCCGGCAGGTCGCCGGTCACCGCGACTACGTGGACCGCGCGGGTCGCGTCGAGGTCGCGGATCATCGCGCGGCTGAGCGCACTGGCATCCTGATCGACCACCACCACGGGCAGCTTGCGCGGTGCCTCGTGCGCATAGGGCGCGGGATAGTAAAAGGCATAGAGGACGACCGCGAGCAGCATCGTGCTGAGCAATGTGCGCGAGGTGAGGATCACACGCCATGTCGCAAGGAACGCCGCACCGAAGGTCATTGCCGCCCTGCCCGCGCCGTAATGAGGGCCAGCGCGCCGCCGCCCGCCACGACGACATAGGCGATCAGCGCCAGGGTCGGCGAAACCGCCGCGGCGACCGTCTGGCCGCTCACCTGCCCCATCTGTAGCGCGATATAATGGGTGAGCGGCAGCACCTCGCTCCAGATCCGCGCAAAGGCATTGCCGCCATTCAGGGGCAGCGTCGCACCCGAATAGGCGAGCGCGGAGCCCGCATAGACGGCGCTGGCCGACAGCGCGGTGGCGGATTCGAGGGTGACCGCCACCAGCAACGCGGCAATGGCGGCGGTCGCGACGTAGAACAGCGTCTGACCACAGGCGATGAGGACAAGACTGCCCTCGACACGCCAGCCGCGCGCCAGGGTCAGGTAGAGAAGCCAGACAAGCCCCCAGCCGCTGATCGCCACGACATAGGGCAGCAACTTGCCCGCCATCGCCGCCCCCACCCCGCCGCTGTCCTTCGCCCAGGCCGACAGCGACTTGTCCTCGAGTTCGCGACCGAGCGCCATCGCGCAGACACAGGCCGCGATCAGATGCAGGACGGCGGGAAAGATCAGCAGCCCGAGAAACCATTCGAAGCTCACCGGCGCATTGCCCAGCGCCGTCGCCTCCACCACCAGACGCCGGACGCGGCTGGCCGGCACGGCGTGGTTCGGCAATTGGCTGGCCGCGATGGTGGGGAGCGCCGCCGTCACCGCATCACCGGCCGCGCGCGCGACCTGCCCGCCAGCGGTCAGAAAGCTGCCATTGTAGAGGATGCGGACGACCGGCTCGCGATGCCGGGCGATGCTGTCGCCAAGCCCTGCGGGAATGTGCACGAACCCCATGATCGTGCCGGTGCGGACGGCGCGCCCTGCGGCGGCCTCGTCGCGGTAGCTGCCGCCGGGGCGGATGAGGGGCGATGCGTCCAGCGCGCGGATGATCGCCCGGCTCGCGCCGCTGCCGTCGCTGTCGACGATGCCGAGCGGCAGTTGGCGAAACGGCCCCTGCCAGAACAGCGCGGCGACAATGAATATCAGGAATCCGGGCAACAGCGTGATCCCCGCCAGATCCCAGCGATCGCGGCGAAGATGCCGCATCTCGCGGGCGAGCGCCCGGCAGAAGGCGGTCATTGTGGCCAGTCGAACAGGACGCTCATACCCGGGCGCAGCTTGGGAATCGCGGATACGGGGCGCAGCCGGATCTCGAACGTGCGCACGTCATAGCCCGACGCCTCGCGCGTTGCGCGCCAGGTTGCGAAGTCGCCGCGCGGTGCGACGAGATAGACCCTGAAGGCGGCGTCGCGTTGCAGCGCGGGGATATGGCCGTGCAGCACCGATCCGACGCCGATCGCGTGATACCGGTCCTCGCGCAGGTTGAGCGCGACCCAGGGGTGGTCGATGTCGATGACCTGATAGGCGGGGATGACGGGGCTGACGACCTCCCCCGGCCGCACCAGCTTGCGCGCGACCTCTCCCGCGATCGGCGACACCAGCCGCGTTTCGCGCCCGAGGGCGTCGGCGGTGCGCAGCGCAGCCTCGGCGATGCGGACCTGCGCGTTGGCGGCCTGCCGGTTCTGCGGCCGCGCGCCCGCCAGCGCCTTGGCATATTGCTGGCGGGCGGCCTCCGCATTGCGCGCGCTGCTGTCGCGCGCCGCAGCCGCTTCATCGCGGCGCTGGGCGGCAACCACGCCCTCGACATAGAGGTTGGCGGCACGTCGGCTGGTCACTGCCGCCAGATTCGCCGCCGCCTGCGCCGCCTGCCACGTCGCGCGCAGCGTCGCGATATCCTCCGCCCGGGCACCCTCGTTGGTTTCGGAGGCGATGGCGCGCGCCGCGTCGAGCGCCCCTTGCGCCTGCGCCTGCCCGCCCGCGATCTCGGGGCTGGACAAGGTGGCGAGCAGCGACCCGGGCCGGACCCGCTGCCCCTCCTCCGCAATCAGCCGATCGACGCGGGCGAGCGCCTTCGTCCCAACATTGACCTCATCGGCATCGACCATGCCCTGCAGCTGCTCGGGCGCCGGGCGGCTCGCCAGCCACAGGCCCAGCGCGATGACGATCACGACGATCAGTCCCGCGACGATCGCGAGCGACCGTTTGCCACGCGCTGGCGGGGTGGTGGCTTCGTCGGTCACTGCTCGTCCCCCAAACGTCGGTCGGCGCGCGCCAGATAGGTGGTGAAATCGTCGACCCGGTGGCTGGCCGCAAGCAATCCGGCGAGCGCGAGATCATATTCATAGGCCGCCGCGATCCGCTGGCTTTGCGTCGTCGCCAGCGCCGCCCGGGCATCGACGAGCGACGAGGACGGCGCCTCCCCTTCCGCGAAGGAAAGCTGCTGCACCCGCACATTCTCGCGCGCCGCCGCGAGGTTGCTGTCGAGCAGCAGGAAGGACCGCCGCGCCGCCTCGACCAAATTCCAGGCGCGCACGATCTCGCCCGCGACGTCCTTGCGCGTCTGTGCCGCCGCATCGGCCGCGGCGCGTTCCTGCTCGCGCGCCGCATCCAGCGACTTCTTGCGGTCGAAGTTCGATAGCAGCGTGTAGCGCAGACTGACGCCCGCGACCCAATCGGGTTCGGTCGGCAACGCATGGTCGCGGTTCGCATTGTAGCTGCCGAACGCAAAGGCCTGGGGACGGTGTCGCGACTTCGCCAGGTCGACGCCCGCCCGCGCGATGCCGCGTGCGGCGTCGGCGCCCTGCGCGCGCGGCGAGGTGTCGATCCCGCCCAGGAAGGTGTCGACCGGCGGCAAGGGCGTCGAATTGACGAACAGCGGCGTCAGCGCCGTTATGCCCTGCGGCTGATCGAGCAGCCGCGCCAACGCATCGGCCGCGCTCGATTCCTCAAGCTGCGCGCGCAGATGGGCCCGCTCGGCGGCGTCGCGGGCGACCTGGACCTGAAGCACGCGGGCATGCGGGATGACGCCGTTCTGCTCGAGCTTGCGGGCGTCGGACAGATGGCGATCGAACCCCGCCAGCGTTTCGCGCGTCGAGCGCGTCAGCTGCGACGCCACCTGCCGCCCGAAATAGCTGCGAACCAGGCCGACGCGGGCCAGGTCGCGGCCCCCGGCCTGCTTGGCCCGCGCCACGTCGACGGCGGCATCGGCGCCAGCCTGCACCGCCGGAATCGCTCCGCCGGTGTACAGAGGCATGGCTGCGGTCACCGCGGGTCGGAACACCGTGTCGCGCGTCTGATACTGGAGGCTATCGGGAATGGCCCCGAAGATCGTCGGCAGCGCCGCACCGACCCGCTGGACCACCTGCCCGACGATCTGCTGCAGACCGACGGGGAAATTGCCCGGAAGCTGCGACAGGAAGTCCGCGGCGCCGGTCGCCGCAGTGTCCTTCGCGCCGGTCAGATCGACGGACAGCGTCTTTTGATAAGCGATGACGCTGGCGGAGGCGCTGACGACCGGGCGGCGAAGACTGCGCGTGGCATCGGCGATCAATTCGCTTGCGCGGACGGCATGATCCTCGCCGGACAGGCCGGGCGACGCATCGTCGAGCCTGGCCAGGGCCGCATCGAAGCTGAGCCCCAGCGGCGGCTGCGCCGCATCCGGCGGCGTCAAGGTCTGGGCCTCCGCCTGCACGATCGCGGCCCAGGCGAAGGATGCCAGCACCGCCAGCCGTGCCGCCGGACGCCGCATCACGCCACCGCCTTGCCGTCGTGCGAACAGGCCCCGCACAGGCCGGTCGTCAGGCGCTCGCTCCGACAGGACTGGTTCCCGCATGCGATCCCCCTCCACCCATGTGCCTGACAGAGCACAAAATGTCGCAGATGTGGACGGTAGTTACAATAGCGTCACGATCGCAACCCGGCGGGCCAGACCGGCTTCTCCGCCACCGACCCGGGAGACCCTTCCGACAGCGGCGGCGTCAACGCCGCGTCAGCAGTACCGGGCCACTACCGACCTTGATGCGAAGCAGTTCATACGGCTTGCGACGCAGGTCGCGGCCGCCATGAAAGCCGGGCTGGCGGTGAAGCTGGTTCGCGGTAAAGTAGAGATAGCCATCGGGGCCGATCGACAGGGTATCGGGCCAACTGATGCGCGGATCGCTGACCAGGGTCGACCACTGGCCGTGATCGAGCACCCGGATCGCATTGTGTTCGTAATCACCGGCGAAGACGCGGCCCCCATCGTCCTCGGCAATGCCATCCGACGCGCCTTTGCGCCCCATGCTGCGAACCGCGCGGCCAAGTTGCTCTTCCGACACGGACGGATCGCGCAACATCGCCGTGGGCACGGCATGGAGCGTGCGGCCCGAGAGCGGCCCGTAATAGAGCATGCTGCCGTCAGCGCTCAGCGCGATCGCGTCGCTGGCGATGGCGACCGGCGTCGCAGGCCCGCTGGCCGGGCGGTTCATCAGCACCTCGCCGTCGACCATCGGCGTGAAGCCCGGTTCCGGGTTGGTCGTCGCGTGGCCGGACAGGCGGCGGATCGCCCGCCCGCTGGCGATATCGACGACGATGATACCGCCGACGCCCGCGTTGCTGCTGTCGGTGATATAGGCGGTGCCCTGCTCCCCCTGTCGCAGGTCGAAGCGCACGTCGTTGAGATAGGTCGTCGGCAGCACGACGCTTGGGGGCAGGACGATGGTCTTGACCACCCGGTTGGTCGCGAGGTCGATCGCTACCAGCTTCGCGCCACCCGCCTGGGGCGGCGCGAATTTCGGTGCCGCCGTGTCGAGCACCCACAAGCGGTTCGCGCCATCGGCGACGACGCTCTGCACCGAGATGAAGTGGCCTGCGGGGTCGGCGGGATCAGGGCGATTGGTCGCGGCGTCGGGATAGGGCACCGCCTTGCCGTCGACCAGCTCGGCGACCGTGAACGGCGCCTGGTCGCCCCATTGCGGGAAGTTGACGAAGATACGTCCATCGGGCGCGACGGTCACGCCGGTCGGCATCGCGCCGTCGAACGCGGCGACCCGCTCGATCCGGGGAGCCGGAGCCGTGTCGCGGGCCGTCGCCCCGACCGTGATCGAGGCGACGGCAGCGGCGGCGAGGAGCAATGTGGCGGGCCGTTTCATCGCGTCATCTCCTTCAGGATACGGCCCGCCTCATGCGGCTCGGACCGGAGATATTGGGGCGGCGCCTTGACCGAAGCGCCGAGCGCAGCGGCGGCGTGCCAAGGCCAGCGCGGATCCCACAAGGCGGTGCGCGCGATGGCGATGGCGTCCGCATGCCCGTCCTGCAGGATCTGTTCGGCCTGCTGCGGATCGGTAATCAGGCCGACCGCAATGACGGGCATCGTGACCGCGTCCTTGACCGTGCGTGCCAGTGGCACCTGGTAGCCGGGACCGACCGAGATTTGCTGGCGTGGATCAAGGCCGCCGCTCGACACATGGATGGCGGCGCAGCCGCGCCGTTCCAGCGCGTCGGCAAATTGCGCAGTTTCGTCCGCCGTCCAGCCGCCCTCGACCCAATCGGTCCCCGACACGCGGACGGTGACGGGTCGGTCGGCGGGAAACGCCGCACGCACCGCGTCGAATACCTCGAGCGGGAACCGCATCCGGTTGGCGAGGCTGCCGCCATGGGCGTCCTCGCGATGATTGGAGAGCGGCGAGAGGAATTCGTGCAGCAGATAGCCATGCGCGGCATGGATCTGGATCGCCTCGATCCCAAGCCGCGCTGCCCGAAGGGCGGCATCGGCGAAGGCATCGCGGATTCGCGCTAGGCCCGCCTCGTCCAGAGCGACGGGCGCATGATCGGTCGCGGCATAGGGCACCGCGCTCGGCGCGACCGTCTGCCAGCCATTCTCCGCATCCGGCGCGATCTGCGCGCCCCCGTGCCACGGCTTGGCACAGCTCGCCTTCCGGCCGGCATGCGCCAGCTGGACGACCAGCGGCACGTCCGACCAGCGGCGCACACTGTCGATCACGCGCCGCATCGCCTCTTCGGTACGGTCGTCGTACAGACCGACATCGCCATAGGTAATCCGCCCTTCCGGGCTGACCGCGGTGGCTTCGATCGTCAGGGCGCCCGCCCCCGCCATGGCGAGCTGGCCCAAGTGCATCTGGTGCCAATCGGTCATCGCGCCGTCCTCGGCGGAATATTGGCACATCGGCGCGATGACGATGCGGTTGGCGAGGCTGAGCCCACCGACCGTCAGCGGCTCGAACAGTCGGGCCATCAGGCGTCTCCCGTGGAGGGCAGCAACGCCGCAGGATCGGCGACGCGCAACATGGTCTGGAGATTCCGCACGATCACGCCGCCTGGCCCTTCAGGGCCTCGATCACGAGTTCCGCCGTACGGGTCGCGCTCGCCGGGTTCTGGCCCGTCACCAGATTGCCGTCACGCAGGGCGAACGGGGCGAAGTCCGGGCCTGCCTCATGCTGGCCGCCGAGTTCCTTGAGGCGGGTTTCGAGCAGGAAGGGCACGGCCTGATCCAGTCCGACCGCGCGCTCCTCGCTATCGGTGAAGCCCGCGACACGCCGACCGGCGACGAAGGGCGTGCCGTCCGCCTTCTTGGCCGAGACCAGCCCCGCCGGGCCATGGCAGACGGCGGCGACGATCTTGCCCGCGCGGTCGAACCGCTCCACCAGCTGCGCCAATTCCGCGCTGCCGGGATAATCGAACATGGTGCCGTGGCCGCCGGGCAGGAACAGCGCGTCATAGCTGCTGGGGTCGATGCTGGTGAACACCGGCGTATCGGCGGCCTCGGCCTTCAGCGCCTCGTCCTTCAGATAGCGTTCGACCGAGGCATCGTTCTCGCCATCCGCATTGACGCTGCGCTGGTCGACCGGCACCGCGCCGCCCTTGATCGAGGCGAGCGTCACGTCAGCCCCGGCATCGCGGAAGACGTAATAGGGGGTGGTCAGCTCTTCCAGCCAGACGCCGGTCGGTTCGGTCCCCGGGGTCATGCGATCGGCGGACGTAGTCACCATGAGGATACGGGTCATCGTCAAAACTCCTGCTGCGTGGACGTCGCGAACGCTGGGTGCCCGCTGCCGCACCTGCGACAACGAGGCCATAGGGCTGTGCGATCCGGCAGCGGCAAGCGGGCGTTCGTGTCCGTCCTTGTGCCCAGTCAGATAGGCCTTCGCCGGCATCAGTAAATCCAAGCGGAATGGCGATCGGCCATAAGACAGGTTATGGAAACCCAATGTCCCTGTTGCAGTTGCGCACCTTTGTCGAAGTCTATCGCCGCCGGTCGCTGAGCGAGGCGGCCCGCGCGATCGGCATCACCCAGCCCGCCGCGTCCCAGCATATCGCCTCGCTCGAGGCGCAGCTCGGCCATCCCCTGTTCGATCGCCATTCGCGCGGCGTGCGCGCCACGGCAATCGCCGACGACCTGGCTGCGGCAATCGGCGACAGCCTCGATACGGCAGAAACGGCGCTCGCCACGGCGCGGGCGCGATCCTCGCGGATGTCCGGCACGGTGCATATCGCCGCGCCGTCGGATCTGCTGGGCGAGATGATCGCCCCCCGGCTGGGGCCACTGCTGGACGCAGGCCTCGACCTGCGCCTCCACATTGGCGGGCGGGACGCGCTTTACAGCCTGTTGCTGGAAGACAAGGTGCATCTGGCCGTGACGGCATCGCAGCCGGACGATCCCCGGCTTGCCTTTCACCGGCTCGGCGATGAGGATTTGCGCGCCGTCGCCGCGCCGGTGGTGATCGAACGGATGGCTGGCCTGCCGCTGGCCGACGCGCTGACACGCATACCGCATCTGGCGTACGACCTCGACCGGCCGCTGTTGCGCGCCTGGCTTGAGGCCAACCGGATCGCGCTGGCCGGTCAGCCTGCCCTGACCGCCCCCGACCTGAGGGTGCTGCGATCTGGGTTGTGCGCGGGGCTCGGCTGGACGGTCCTGCCCGGTTATCTGACCCATGCCCAGCGGGCCGACTGCACGCTTGTCGAAATACCCGCACCGATCAGGGTGCCGCGCAATACCTTCTACCTCGTCTGGGCGCGTTCGTCGCTGCGGCACCCCCGCGTTGCGCTCGCCCGCGATGCGTTGATCGCCGCGCTCAGGATTTGAGGTCAAGTCGACACGACATCGTGGGGCTCATTTCTCAGCCCATGGATGGCGACCTCGATTGACGTGACAATTCGTCGATGGCCCCCGAGCGCAGATTGGCGTGGATCCCCGCATACATCAGCGGACGCAAAAACCGCCGATTCCTGCCAGTTTATATCAATTTTCTGATGGTACGGACATGGCGCAAAAAGGCCAAAGTGGCGGAGAGGGAGGGATTCGAACCCTCGGTGCCCGTAAAGGCACGCCGCATTTCGAGTGCGGTACAATCGACCACTCTGCCACCTCTCCGCAGAAGACGTCTTTGGCAGGTCGGTGAAACCCGCAATCCGTCGGTCGAGGGCGGGCCTTTAGCGGCTCGGTTTTCCGGTGGCAAGCGCCCTTGTGCTTGTGCAGCGCGGAAAGACGATTAAATTATGGGCATGCCCCGTCATGACCCTATCGGCACCCTGCCCGCGCAGGGGCGCCCCGATGTCGTCGAGATCGATGCGCCCGCGGTCGCGCATGCGCGCTTCTCGATCGGCGATGTCGTGCGGCACCGCCTGTTCGATTTCCGCGGCGTGATCTTCGACGTCGATCCGGTCTTCGCCAATACCGAAGAATGGTATGAGGCAATCCCGGAAGCGGTGCGCCCGCGCAAGGACCAGCCCTTTTATCACCTGCTCGCCGAGAATGTGGACTCGAGCTACGTCGCTTATGTCAGCCAGCAGAATCTGGTCGTCGACGACAGCGACGAACCGGTCGACCATCCCGCGATCGCCGGCCTGTTCGACGATTTCACCGACGGCCGCTACGCGCTGCGCCGCGAACACCGGCACTGATCGGTCGGCGGGAGGGACGCCGTAGCGCCCCTCCCCGCCCCAATCAGAAGTTGATTGCCGCGCGCGCGTACAGGAAGCGCCCGTTGAAGCCGAATGGCGAGAAGTTGCTGTACGGCAGGAACTGATAGGTCGTCGGATAGCTGCCGCCGACGCTTGCCGGGCGCAGGCCGAACGGCCGGCGATCGGGATAGACATCGAAGGCATTGTCCACGCCCAGCGTCAGCTGCACGCCCTGATATTCGTAGCTCAGCGAGAAATCGGTGATCCACTTCGGGCGCAGCACCTGATCGTCCGGGCCGAGCAGCGTCAGGCTGGTCGCATCGCTGAGCGGCGCGGTCGTTTCGGGCGAGATCACCGAACCATAGCGCGTCGTCCGCGCCGACACGCCGATGCCGGCGATCTTGCCGTCAGTCGCCAGCACCACCTTCGTACGCGGCTGGCCGCGTTCGAACCGGAAGCCCTCGACGCGACCGAACAGGACGAGGCCGGGGATCTGCGCCAGCGACCCCAGCGTGTTCAGCCGCTTGTCGATCTGGTTCTTGGTGTAGTTGTACGCCGCCGAGAAATTCCAGGCACCCAGGCCGCCCAGATTGGCGCGATAGGTCGCGACCGCATCGACGCCCTGCGTAGTCGTATCCAGGCCGTTGATGAAGAAGCGCGCCGCACCGACGGTATTGAAGCCGTTCGCCACCAGCACCTGCTGCACCGCCGCATTCTGCGCCGCCGTGCCGACGCCCGCCGCACCCAGATTTTCAGACAGCACGATGCGGTCGCGAATCTTGATGTGGAAATAATCGACCGTCAGGTTGAAGCCGCGGAACGGATTGAGCGTCGCACCGCCCGACAGGTTGACCGACTTTTCGGGCTTGAGCGGCTGCGAACCGAGCGCGCGCGCCACCGGGCTGTTCACCGCGACGGTCGACACGTCCACGGGCACACCCGACAGGAAGTTGGTCGAGGTGGTGGTGAAATACTGCTGGTGCAGCGACGGCGCACGGAAGCCGTTCGACACCGACCCGCGCAATGCGAACCCGTCGGTCAGTTCGTAGCGCAGCGCCAGCTTGCCGTTCACCGTATCGCCGAAGTCGCTGTAATGTTCGTAGCGGCCCGCCGCGGTCGCGGTGAAGCCGGTGAACAGGTCGGCGTCGAACTCCAGATAGCCGGCATAGCTGTTGCGGTTGACGTTGGTGCGGGCCGAGGCCGGCAGGCCGCCGAAGCCCTGCGCACCCGCCGCCGCGGTACGGCCGGGGAAGGAGCAGCTGCCGGTCGCCGCGGCGCCCCCGCCGTACACGCCGCCCAGCGTGGTGCAGTTCGCCGGCGTGGTGGTCCGCGTCGCCTGGAAGAACGGGCCCGTCTGGTACGACTGCGGATCGCCGGGGCGGATCTGGAAGATTTCGTGACGATATTCGCCGCCGAAGGCGAAGGTCAGCGGACCCGCCAGGCCGACATCGAATTGGCGCGACAGATCGGCGTTCGCCAGAATTTGCGAGAAGGCGAGGCCGCCGGCATCGAACGAACGCTGGCTCTGCGGACCGAAGGAGACGTTGACGCTATTTTCGGTCCGGTAGCTCAGCTCGTTGCGGCCGAAACCGAGCGAGAAGTCGCCCTTGAAGCCCGCGACGTCGGCCCGGATGCCGCTGGTCGCCGACAGATCGTCGATGCTCGACTGGATCTTAGGGAGGTAACCGTCCGGCGTCAGACCGACGAAATTGGCGTTGGTCGGCGTCGTGCCGGGCGCGATCGCCGAGAAGTCGCGGTTGGTCGCCGCGGACTGCTGGCGGAAATTCGCCGCCGACAGGCCGTCGCGATGGCCATAGCTGAAGAAGGCGTAGAAGTCGACCGAACCCAGCGGCTGGCCCATGTTGATGAGGAAGTTGAAGTCCTGCGTCTTCGCATCCCCGTAGCGGAAATCGAGGCGATTGAAGCTTGCTTCGCGCGAATCGAATGTGGTCGACGACGGTCGGATGTAATTGGGCCGCAGGTCGTAGCCCTGGCGGTTGGTGAAGTCGCGGTCGCGATATTCCCCGGTGAAGTTGAAGAAGCCGCCGTTGCCGAGCGGCAGGCCGACGTTGACGCCATAGGTCAGCATCGCACCATCGCGCGCCTTGCGCTCACCGTTGCTGTTCGCTTGCAGGTAGCGCGAGTCGGTCGGGTCGAGCGACGGCGAATTGCCGAGCAGGCCGTTGAAATTGGCCATCCCGTCCAGCGTCGTCACATATTTGCCGTAGCTCACCTGCGCGCGGCCGCCTTCGCTCGCAGTCTTGAGCTGGACGTTGATCACGCCCGCGATCGCATCCGAGCCATATTGCGAGGAGGCGCCGTCGCGCAGCACCTCGACCCGCTGGATCGCGAGCGCGGGGATCATGTTCATGTCGACCGCCGCCGAACCACGCCCGACGGTGCCGTTGATGTTGAGCAGCGCCGACACGTGGCGCCGCTTGCCATTGAGCAGCACCAGCGTCTGGTCGGGGTTCAGGCCGCGCAGCGTCGCGGGCCGCGTCACGTCGGAACCGTCGGCGATCGAGGGCTGCGGGAAGTTGAACGAGGGGACGAGCTGGTTCAGCGTCTTGTTGAGCTCGCCGGTGCCTGACGCCTGTAGCGCGCTGCCCGAAATGACGTCGATCGGCACGGGGCTGTCGATCGCGGTCCGGTTGGCGACGCGGCTGCCGATGACGACGATCTGGTTGGCCGCTTCGTCGCTTTGCGCCGACGTATCGGCCGTCGCTTCCTGGCTGGGCGCCGACTGCACCGCCTGCGCCCAGGCGGGTGCGGCGAAGACCGCCAGGGATGCCGGCACGGCGACGCCGGCAAGCAAGATTGCGCGCTTCATGATATTCCCCTGTTTCGCGCGGCTTAGTTACCGTCACGATCGACGACACTTTATGTCGCGCTGAGGGCCGGGCAAGTCATCGTCACAGACCTTTCATACGTTTGTCATACCGCTGTTGCTGCGCCGCCACATGATGAATGTCGGCGCGCCCCGCTTCAAAGGTTGACAGAAGCCTGCACATTCCTTAGCTGCCGCCGCTCATCCCGCCGGGTCTCCCTGTGCGGGCACATGTTTTTTGGGAAGTGACTAGAGCCATGTTCGCAGTCGTGCGCACGGGCGGCAAGCAGTATCGCGTCGCCGCCGGAGACAAGATCGTCGTCGAGAAGCTGGACGGCGAAGCCGGCGCATCGATCACGCTGGGTGATGTCCTGCTCGCGGGCGAAGGCTCGGAGCTGAAGAGCGTCGAGGGTCTGACCGTCGCCGCCGAGATCGTCGCACAGGCGAAGGGCGAGAAGGTCATCGTCTTCAAGAAGCGCCGCCGTCACAATTATCGCCGCAAGAACGGCCATCGCCAGAACCACACGATCCTCAAGATCGTTTCGGTCGGCTGAGCCCAGCGCGAACAGGAGTAGAGCAGCATGGCACATAAGAAAGCAGGCGGTTCGTCGCGCAACGGTCGTGATTCGGCCGGCCGTCGTCTTGGCGTGAAGAAGTTCGGCGGTCAGGAAGCGATCGCGGGCAACATCCTCGTGCGTCAGCGCGGCACCAAGTTCTATCCGGGCGCCAACGTGGGCATGGGCAAGGACCATACCCTGTTCGCGCTCGTCGATGGCCGCGTGGCGTTCCACGAAGGCAAGCTCGGCCGTAAATTCTGCTCGGTGCAGATTATGGCGGAAGCCGCAGAATAACGGGCAACCAGCCGGGTTGCCCACCAGGGTGACCCGGTCGCATCTTCCACAAGATGCCAACCAAACAAGGGAGACGGGTCACCCCGGCTCCCTTTTTTCTTGCTCCCCGACCCCGACTGTCCCTGCCGCGTCACAGGCGCGTGGCAGCGGCGTGGCCAAGGAGAGAGCAGGAATGTTCGCGAGAACCAACAGATTGACGCTCCGGCCGGCGTGGCCGGAGGATGCGGCCGAGCTGGCCGCGGCGATCGATCACGAAGCAGTTACCCGGATGCTGAGCCGGGTCCCCTACCCCTACACCCTGTCCGATGCACAGGAGTTCTGCACGCGTCCGCGGGCGCATGACGAAGCGCGCTTCCTGATCGTCAGCCACGACCTCGCCTGGCCCGATGGCGCCCCGGCGATCGTCGGCGGCATCGGGTTGATGGACCTGGGCGGTCCGGACCGCGAAATCGGCTACTGGCTCACCCCGGCCGCCTGGGGTCGCGGCTATGCGACCGAGGCGGGCCATGCCGTCATCGCGATGGCGCGGCACGCGCTGGGGCTGCGCCGCATCGCCGGCTGGCACTTCGCCGACAATCCGGCGTCGGGCGCCGTCCTGCGCAAGCTCGGCTTCCGGTCGACCGGACAGACGGGCGTCAAGCCCTCGCTGGGCCGGACCGAACCGGCGCCGTCGATCGCCTATTCGCTCGATCTGGACGCCGCAGAGGAGGATCACCCGGCCCTGCGTATCGCGGCGTGAGGGGGGCGTGACTAGGCGGTCCGCCACCTCGTCACGCCGATGCACTACCGGCTGGCCCCACCTCCACCGTCACCCCGGACTTGATCCGGGGTCCCGCTAAATGCAGGCGTCGACGAAGAAGCGGGACCCCGGATCAAGTCCGGGGTGACGTAATATTCGTGGTGCCCGGCGCTACCAACCGACAGCGAAAGGCCCCCCGCCCCTCAATGCTTCTCCGCGACCCGCGTCAGTTTGCGGATGAAGCCGATCAGCCCGGTCTGGCGCGAGCGCTTCAGGCGTTCCGCCGCCAGGATCGTCTTCACGCCGCGGAAGCATTCCTCGACGTCGTCATTGACCAGGACATAGTCATAGCCGTCCCAGTGGCTCACCTCGTTGGCGGCGCGCGCCATGCGGGCGTCGATCACCTCGGCCGAATCGGTGTTCCGATTCGTCAGCCGCGCGCGCAATTCCTCCATCGAGGGTGGGAAGATGAACACGCGCACCACGTCGCCGCCGGCGATTTGGAAGAGCTGTTGCGCGCCCTGCCAGTCGATGTCGAACAGCACGTCCTTGCCCGCGGCCAGCATTGCCTCGACCTGCGCCCGCGGCGTGCCGTAGCGGTGACCGAAGACGTGGGCCCATTCCAGGAATTCGTCGTCCGCGACCATGCGGCGAAATTCCTCAAGCCCGACAAAGTGATAGTCCTTGCCGTCGGTCTCACCCGGACGAATGCCGCGCGTCGTTGCCGACACCGACATTTCGAGGCCGGGCTCGTCCGCGAGCAATTTGCGCGCGATGGTGGACTTGCCGGCGCCCGAAGGCGAGGACAGAACGAACAACATGCCGCGGCGGCGGAAGTTGTGCGGATCATTGGGGGAGGAGGACGGCATGCGCGCTACTGGCGTAGCCGCGGGCCGGGCGTCAAGCGTGGGCGCATGGTTGGCGGCGAAAAGTGGCTGGCTGATCGCGGCTTTGCTGGTGCTGACCGCGACGACATTGTTCGTCATGGGCCGCTCGCCGATCTGCCCCTGCGGCCGAATCGCGCTGTGGCATGGGGCGGTACAATCGGACCAGAACAGCCAGCAGATCGCCGATTGGTACAGCCTCAGCCATATCGTCCACGGCCTGCTCTTCTATGCGGCGGGCTGGCTGGCGCTGCGCCGCTGGCCATGGGCCGCCCGGCTTGTGCTGGCCGTGGCGATCGAGTCGGCTTGGGAAATCCTCGAAAACTCGCCGCTCATCATCGGTCGGTATCGCAGCGTGACGATGGCCTGGGGCTATAGCGGCGACAGCATCCTCAATTCGCTCAGCGACATCGGCTGCATGATGCTGGGGTTCGCCATCGCGCGGTGTCTGCCCTGGTGGGCGAGCGCGGTGCTGGTCGGGCTGCTGGAACTGGTGGCACTCGTCGCGATCCGCGACAATCTGACGCTCAATCTCATCATGCTGATCGCGCCGGTCGAGGCGATCCGGCATTGGCAGATGGGTTAGCGGCAGCCCGTAGGAAGCGCGACCCCGGCGATATCGTCGGGGCCACACCAACCATCGATCAGATCTGGCCGCGCGCCGCCTTGCGACGATCATAGGCCTTCTTGGCGACATAGCCGCCGCCCAGGATCATGCCGAGCGGCCCCATGCGCCGCATCGCGCCCATGGTCAGCGCGCCGATCGCCGCGCCCTTCAGGCCGCTGTCGCCGTTGCGGCGCTCGACTTCGCGACCCACCAATGCACCGATAATCTTGCCGATCATGCTTCCACCTTTCCGAAAATCTGGTCCTTCAGCTGCTCGGCGCCACGCAGCACCGCCCAGCCGACCGCGTAGGTCACCGCCAGCGGGAGCACGACCTTCAGCACGTTCGCGGTGACGGCGCCGATGATCGCGCCGTCCGCGACGCTGTCGTCGTCGCCCGAGATCGAATCGATTGCCGCGCCGATCAGCGCGCCCGTGGTCGTCGTACTCACGCCATGCCCTTCGTGGTTGTTACGCCCCCAGCAAGCGCGCGAACCACGGGGAAGTTCCGCGGCGGACCCGTCCGGCCGCTCAGCGACCGATCATCGTCTCCGGACGCACCAGCCGGTCGAACGTCTCGGCATCGACCAGCCCCAGTGCCAGCCCGGCCTCCTTCAGCGTCTGGCCGTGCTGATGGGCGTGCTTGGCGATCTTGGCGGCATTGTCATAGCCGATTTCGGGCGCCAGCGCGGTCACCAGCATCAGCGACCGGTCGAGCAGTTCGGCGATGCGCGCGCGATTGGCGGTCATCCCCTCCACCGTCCGTTCGGCGAAGCTGGTCATGCCGACGCTGAGCAGCGCGATCGAGCGCAGCACATTGGCGCCTATCAGCGGCTTGAAGACGTTGAGCTCCATATGGCCCTGCAGGCCACCGACGGTGACGGCGACATTGTTGCCCATCACCTGCGCCGCAACCATCGTCAGCATCTCCGCCTGCGTCGGATTGACCTTGCCCGGCATGATCGAACTGCCCGGTTCGTTGGCGGGCAGTTCCAGCTCGCCCAAGCCGGACCGCGGGCCGGAGCCGAGCAGCCGGATATCGTTGGCGATCTTGGTCAGCGCCACCGCGAGCACGTTGAGCGCGCCGTGCAGGTCGACGAGGCCGTCGTTGCTGGCCAGCGCCTCGAACTTGTTGGGCGCGGTGACGAACGGCAGGCCGGTGAGGCCGGCGATCTCCGCCGCCACCGCCTCCGCGAAGCCCGCGGGCGCGTTCAGGCCGGTGCCGACCGCGGTGCCGCCCTGCGCCAGCGGCATGATGTTGCGTTCCAATGTGCCGGCGATCCGGTCACGCGCATTGGCGATCTGCTGCGCATAGCCCGAAAACTCCTGCCCCAGCGTCAGCGGCGTCGCGTCCTGCAAATGCGTGCGGCCGATCTTTACAAGGTCGCGCCATTCGGCCGCCTTGGCGTCGAGTGCCGCATGTAGCCGGTCGAGCGCCGGATACAGCTGCTGCGTCACCGCCAGTGCGGCGGCGACGTGCAGCGCGGTGGGGAAGCTGTCGTTCGAGGATTGGCCGCGGTTGACGTCGTCATTGGGGTGGACGGGTGTCTTACCGCCGCGCGTGCCCGCCAGCGCCTCGTTGGCGTGGCCGGCGATCACCTCGTTGACGTTCATGTTCGATTGCGTGCCGCTGCCCGTCTGCCAGATGACGAGCGGGAACTGGTCGTCGAGATCGCCCGCGACGATCGCCGCCGCCGCCGCCTCGATCGCGTCGGCCTTGTGCGCGTCGAGCCCGTGCCGCCGGTTCACGCGCGCCGCCGCCTGCTTCACGATGGCGAGCGCGTGGGCGATCTCCACCGGCATCCGCTCGCGCGGGCCGAAGGGGAAATTCTCCAGGCTGCGTTCGGTCTGGGCGCCCCAATAGGCGTCGGCGGGAACCTCGATCGGTCCGATCGAATCGGTTTCGGTGCGCGTGGTCATGCCGCTCCAATTCGTCAGACAAGCACTTGTTGCAAGACAGGGGCTGTGCCAATTTTGCGACATGCTGTTCCTTGCCCTGATCGCGCAGGCCGCAATCGCTGCCGGCCCCTGCCATTACGACCGCACCGCGATGCTGGCGCTCGATCAGGCGGCGTTCGATCAGGACATGACCGGCGGCTGGCGCAAGCTGGAACAGGACGGTTGCGAGGCAGAGGCCGCCGACCTGATCCGCGACTGGCGGATCGCGCATAAGGCGCAGGATACCATCCTGTTCTGGCACGAGGGGCAGCTGCGCGCCGACATCGGCCAGACCGCGCAGGCGATCGCGCTCTTCCGTCAATCGTACAAGCCGGCGGCGAAAGACCGCATCGGCTGGAACCATTATGTCGACGGCACGATCGCCTTCCTCGATCACGACCGCGCCGCCTTCGATGCCGCCCGGGCGCGCCTCGCGGCCTTGCCGCAGCCGGCCGGGTTTGCGTTCAACGGCCCGGACGGCAAGCCGCTGCCGATCCGCTGGCCGCTCAACATGAACGTGTTCGAAGGCTTCGACCGCTGCTGGGGCCAGCCCTATAAGGCGGCCTATGCCTGCGCGACGCCGATGCGGGTCGTCCAGGTTCCCGACCGCAAATAGCGTTCGGTCTAGCGGCCGGAGCCGCTCCGGCGATAAATCAGGCCCGAAGCGTCAGACTCGCAGCACCATATGCGGGGCGACCTCCGCCAGTAGTTGCGCGACCGTTTCAATGTCGTCGCGCGCCGCGATAGCGATCGTCGATCCGTCGCTGCCGTCTTCCAGCGAGATGATGGCATAGCCGGCTTCGGCCAGGCTAGCGGGATCGATCGTGTCCACCGATCGCACCCGTGCCGCCGCGAGCCGCTGCCGGGCGATCTCCTGGACAAGCTCGTCGACCGTCTCTTCCTTCCAGTCGACCAGCGCGACCCACCCATCTTCGCTGAGCAGTTCGAGGAAGGAATCGATTCGCATCGACTCCGACGTATCCTCCTGATCGACGAAAAAGCCCTCGCGCAACCGCCGCCGCGCGCTGGCGAGCGACCGGCCGGACAGTCGATGGTACAGCTCGGCGAACTGCCGTTGCCACAGCGGGGTCCGTGGACCCGGCTCCGTCGGGGTGACATCGGGCAGGACGTGCTCGGCCCAGGTCATCAGCGCGGACAGGAATTTTTCCTGCCGGACGGTCAGCTCGTCGGTCTCGCGTCGCCCTTCGAGATGGTGCAGCACGACGACGGGCTGGCGGCCGAACGGGAAGCCGATCCGGAACCGGGCATGCAGCAACGCCCGACCCGTCACGTCGGATCGCAGCCCCACCTTCAGGCGCAGCTCTGCTTTGCCCCGCTTGCGCGAACAGTCGGCGAAACGCCCCGTGTCCTGCGCCTTCAGCGACTTCCCCACCGGACAATGGCCGATCAGGGCGAGCACCCGACGCGCATAGCGATCGGCGAGGTCGGACGGAGCGTCGGTCATTGCGGCGGGACGACCGCGCCGACATCGTCGGCGACGGCACGGCTCGCATCCGCGGCCATACCCGACGCCCGACGCGCGACCGCCAGGAACTCCGCTTCGGACACGGGGGCATAGTTGCAGCCGACGAACAGGCTGTCGGCGGGCGGCGGCGGCGGTGCCTTCGCCCCGAACGCCTTGGCCAGCAGCGCGGCGGTGGCATTGCCGGTCGGCGCGAACGCCCCCAGCATCGGGCCGCTCTTGGGATCGACGAAGCGATAATATTGCTCGGTGATCGCGATCGGCGCGCGCTTCAGCCCGTGCGCCGCGATAAACGCCTCGGCGACCTTGCGCGGCCACAGCGTCACGATCCAATTGTCGAGGAAGTAGACGCGGTCGACGCGCTGCCCCATCAGCGACGCGGGCGTCGTCAGCGTATAGCCTTCGATGCCCAGCATGCCCTCGGTTGCCGTGTCGGGGGCGCCCTCCTTCATCCAGGCGGGGATTTTCGGGTCGAGGAACAGCCCGTTGGCAAAGGCCTCCAGCGCGTCGCGCGACCGGCAGGACAGCGCATCGCTCAGCAGCTCCGGCGTCAGCGCGACCGGCGCATCGGCCGGCACGGGCTTAGCCTGCGCCGCGGCAGACGGCGGCAGGGACAGCGTCAGCACGAGCGGCAGGACGAAGGGCATGCGGCGGATCATGACGCGTGTCTGCCAGCGCAGGCCAACGGGATCAATGGTCAGAATCGGACAGGCTTGACCCGCACCCCGCGCGCCGTCACCTGTCGGGGGCATGAGAGTGATCCTGTCCCTGACGCTCGCCTTCGTCCTCGCGCTGGCGGGGACCGGCGTCGCGAGGGCGATCGACCCCGGCGTCTTCGGCTCCTGTTTTGAAGGGGCGTGCGGCTATGCGGCGATGCTCGTCGCGATGCTCGGCACGCTGCTCCTCGCGCCGGTCCTGTGGATCGGGCTGGGCCGCGCAGGGCCGCTCAGCCGGCTATTGCTCGGCACGATCCTGTTCGCGCTGATTGGTGGGTTTCTTCTGACGCCGCTGCTCTGGATCGCCGGCCTCGCCGCCTTCGCTTATGCCATCGTCCGGTCGACCCAGCGCGCCCGTGCGGAGGGGCGCACGACGCGCGACCTGTTCATCCGACCCCGGACCTAGACCCAACACCGCTCAGATGGCGGTCGCCCGCTCTACGCGCAGTCCCATCGTGCCGGCCAGCGCCAGCAGCCGGTCGGTATCCGATCGGCGGACGATGACGACGTGCAGATTGTCGTCGAGACCGTTGTGCCACGACACCACTTCCCACGCGGTCGGCCGCGCGAGCAATTGCGCGTCGAGCCACGCGAAATAGTCCTTCGAGAGCACCTTTTCCTGATCCTCGCGATAGGGGAACGGCGGCAGCGGCTCGGCAAATTCGTCGCTGATCAGCTCGTGCAACTCATCGATCTTGTCGCCGATCAGGAAGAACTCGCCCAGCGTCATCTCGACCACCAGCTGCCGGATCTCCTCGGGGTCGTAATCGCGC
Source organism: Sphingomonas sp. DC4900 (assembly GCF_049896485.1). Lineage (NCBI taxonomy): Bacteria > Pseudomonadati > Pseudomonadota > Alphaproteobacteria > Sphingomonadales > Sphingomonadaceae > Sphingomonas > Sphingomonas sp. DC4900. The sequence continues at coordinate 23,732 of NZ_JAFCUK010000019.1, read as the reverse complement.
AGCCAGTCTTCGGGGTCGGTCACCGCCGCGTCCACTTCCGCCGCTTTCTCGCGCACGGCATCGTCGTCCAGCGCCCCGGCGCTGAGCAGCCTGACGATCTCGGTGTACATTGCGCCTGCTCCTGCCGTCGAACCGCAGGCAGGCATAAAAGCGTCCGTTTCGGATGGAAAGCGGCTATCGCAACACGGGACGTCCGCGACCGGCAGCGATGGTGACCCCGGCGCGATTCGAACGCGCGACCTACAGATTAGGAATCTGGCGCTCTATCCTGCTGAGCTACGGGGCCACTGCCTCGCCTGATACCGGTGCGCGGGCGCAGGGTCCAGCCCGTCAGTTCGCCTCTTCGGGCGGCCGCACGGGCAGCGGCAGCGGTGCAATCGGCACGCCCTCCTCCACCAGCGCCTTCGCCTCGGCAAGGCTCGCCTGGCCATGGATCGCGCTCACCGTCTCTTCGCCGTCGTGCATCGCCCGCGCGCGCGTCGCAAAGTCGCGCCCGACCCATTGCGATCCCTTCAGCGCCTCGGCCTGCAACCCCGCCAGCTCGCGCAGCGCCGCCTTCACGACATCGGGCGACGACGCCGCCTCGCGCGTGTTCCCCTTGGCCGGGATGCCCGGCGCCATCACCGCCTTGCCCACCCCGGTCGTGCCGCACATCGGGCACACGACATGGCCCGCGGATCGCTGCGTTTCATAGGCCGCGCTCGATTGGAACCACGCCTCGAACACATGGCCGCCGTCGCAGCGCAGGTCGAAGACGATCACGCCCGGACCACCGGCGGGATGGGGCGATGATGCTGCAGCACCGGCATGCGCGCCCGCACATCCGCGACGCGCGCCGGATCGACCTCGGCAAAGCCCAGCCCGCGCGCCTCGCCCATGTCGAGCAGCACGTCGCCCCAGGGATCGACGACCAGCGAATGGCCATAGGTCGCGCGGCCGTCCGCATGCGCCCCCGCCTGCGCCGCAGCGACGACGAAACACCCCGTCTCGATCGCGCGGGCGCGCAGCAGCGCGTGCCAATGCGCCGCGCCGGTCGGACGCGTGAACGCCGACGGGATCGACAGCACCGCCGCACCCGCCTGCGCCAGCGTGGCATACAGGCCGGCGAACCGCAGATCGTAACAGATCGACAGCCCCATGCCGCCCAGCGGCGTATCGACCACCATGGCGGTGTCGCCCGGCGCATAGCTCGCCGATTCGCGCCAGCTCTCGCCCGTCGGCAGATCCGCGTCGAACAGGTGAAGCTTGTCGTAGCGCGCGCGGATCGCGCCCGTATCGTCGATCACGAAGCTGCGATTGGCGAGCCGCCCGTTGTCACGCCGGATCGCCAGCGACCCCAATTGCACCCAGAGTCCCGCCTTCGCCGCCGCCTCGCGCACCGTCGCCAGCACGGGGTCGTCGCCCTCGGCATGGATCGACGCGGCCGCCCGCGTGCGATCGCGATCCAGCAGGCCCGCCATCTCGGGCGCGAAAACCATGCCCGCGCCGTTCGCCTTGGCCGCGGCGATGCCGTGGCGCAGGTCCGCGGCGTTGACGGCGGGGTCGATCCCGCTCGTCATCTGCAACAGCGCGATCAGCACGGGCGTGACATCAGCCGGCGAGCAGCGGATCGAGCCCGCCGCGCGCATCGAGCGCCGCCAGATCGTCCGACCCGCCGATATGCGCGCCGTCGATGAACACCTGCGGCACGGTGGTGCGCCCGTTGGCGCGCTGGATCATCTCCTGCCGCTGCGGCCCACCCATCGTGATGTCATATTCCACCGGCTCGACGCCCTTGTCGGCCAGCAGCCGCATCGCGCGCGAGCAATAGGGGCAGAATGCCTTGGTGTAGATTTCGACCTTTGCCATGCCTGTGGAGGTGTGATGCGACGGCGGTCTTGTCAATCGTCGCTCTCCGCGATCACCCGCGCCCAGCACAGGATCGTCACCGATGCCGCCCCCGCACGCAGCAGCACTGCCGTGCAGGCGTCCGTCGTCGCGCCGCTGGTGTAGACGTCGTCGACCAACCCGATATGCAGGCCGCGCAGCCGCGCCGGGTCGGGCACCGCAAAGGCCCCCTTCACCGCCCGCGCCCGCGCCTTGCGCCCCATGCCGCGCAGCGCCGCGGTCCGCCGCCGCCGGGCCAGCGCGAAGGGATCGTGCCGCAGCCCCGTCTCGCGCGCCAGCGCCGCCGCGATCAGCCCGGCCTGGTTGTAGCCGCGCGACCACAGCCGCCAGCGATGCAGCGGCACCGGCACCAGCAGGTCGATGTCCGCGGGCACCAGCGGCGCGATCCGCTGCGCCATCGTCGTCGCGATCCCCATCCGCCCGCCATATTTCAGCCGCAGCGCCAGCTGCCGCGCGATCGGGCCATAAGCGACCGCCGCCCGCACCCCGCGGTGGCGCGGCGGTTCGGCGAGGCAGGCCGCGCATTGCGCGCCTTCCCCCATCGCATGCGTGAAGGGCAGGTTGCAGGTCGCGCACCACGGCGGCCCGATCAGATGCAGGCTGCTCCAGCAGGCGGCACAGAAGCGGTGGTCCGCCGCAACCGGCTCGCCGCAGCCCGGGCAGCGCGGCGGCAGCGCCTGCGCGACCAGTATGCCGACGCCGCCCGCCAACCCCTTCCAGGCGGACGCGGCGATGCGTGGCGCAAATCGGCTCATGCCCGCTTGTCGCCCGGCCATCCGAAAGGCACAAGCCGGCGCGTGACCAGTCCCGCCCCCAATGCCATTTTCGACGCCGCGGCCCGCCGCCGCCGCCGCGACCGCGCCGCTGCGGGCGACTATGCCGCCCACGCCTTCCTGCGCGAGACGATGGTCGACGGGCTGCTCGAACGCCTCGCCGCGGTGAAGCGCGATTTTGCCGACGTGCTCGATGTCGGCGCCAGCGACACCGCGCTCATGGTGCCCGGCGCACGGGTGGCGCGGATGGACCCCGGCTTTGCCTTCGCGCGCGCCAGCGGCGGGGTGCAGGCCGACGAAGACCGCCTGCCCTTCGCCGATGCCAGTTTCGACGCGGTGCTCAGCGCCGGCGTGCTCGATCAGGTCAACGATTTGCCCGGCGCTTTGTCGCTCATCCGCCGCACCTTGCGCCCCGATGGCGTTTTCCTGGGCGCGTTCCTCGGCGCCGGCAGCCTGCCCGCGCTCCGCGCCGCGTTTCGCGCGGCGGAGGGCGACCGGCCCGCGCCGCGGCTACACCCGCAGATCGACGTCCGCTCGGCGGGCGACCTGCTCGTCCGCGCCGGCCTGACCCTCCCGGTCGCCGACGTCGAGACGCTCGAGGTGCGCTATGCCAGCTTCGGCCGATTGCTCGACGATCTGCGCGGCAGCGCGCTGGGCAATATCCTGACCGCGCGCACCGGCATGACGCGCGGCACGCTCGCCCGCGCCGCCGCCGCCTTCGCCGAAGCGGCGGGGCCGGACGGCCGCACGACGGAGCGCTTCTCGATCGTCTTCCTCACCGGCTGGGCTCCCGACGCCTCGCAGCCCCAACCCGCCCGCCGCGGCAGCGCCACCGCCAGCCTCGCGGCAGCCTTGAAGACGCCCTGATTTTCTAAGTTCCTCTAACGCTCCGTCATCCCGGACTTGATCCGGGATCCCGCTTCTTCTGCTTTTGCCGGCAAAAAGAGCGGGACCCCGGATCAAGTCCGGGGTGACGGGGGTAGGCCGCCCTTACCGCCCCCGCTCGATCTCGCAGCCCACCGCCGCGTCGGGGTACACATCCAGCTTCATCGAGCGCACGCGCACCTGCCGCACGCGCGGATCGGCGAGGCACAGCGCCGCCACCGCCTCGACCAGCGTCTCCTGCAACGCAAAGCCCGGCCCATCGGCCAGCCGCCGGATACCGTCGCGCACGAAGTCGTAATCGAGCACGTCCTCGATCCGGTCGGCGCTGGGCGGCGCGGCATAATCCACCGTCATCCACACCGACAGGCGCACCCGCTGCGGCTCGGCCTCGTGCGGGTGGATGCCCAGGCGCATCGCCACCTCCAGCCCGTCGAGGATCGTGGTGTAGACGCTCATGCCGCATCCCCGAACATCACGTCGCGCGCGCTGGGCACGAACCGCTGGCCAGCGTCGACGTACAGCGTCTGGCCGGTGACGCTGCGCGCACCGAGCAGGTACACGACCGCCGCCGCGACATTGTCCGCCCCCACCGGGTGGCGCAGCAGATTGTCGGATGCGACCGCGGCGAAGTCCGCCTCGCTCTGCCCGCCGCTCGGCAGCGTGATCCCCGGTGCCACCGCATTCACCCGCACGCGCGGGCTCAGCGCCTGCGCCAGCATCGTCGTTGCCCCGGCGAGCGCATATTTGCTCAGGCTGTAGCTGAAGAAGTCGGGGTTCGGATTGGCGAGCTTCTGGTCGAGCAGATTGACCACCGCCCCCTCCGCAACGTCATCCTGCGCCGCCAGCGCGCTCGCCAGCATCGCCGGCGTCACCGCATTGGTGGCATACAGCCGGACCGCGAGGTCTGCATCGATCGCCTCGGGCCGGTCGAACTCGAACGCCGACGCACTGTTCACCAGCGCCGCGATCGGCCCGCCCGCCGCCGCACGGGCGCGTGCGAACAACTCGGCCGCCTGCGACGGCTCGGACAGGTCGCCCTGCACCACCGCGCCGCCCAGTTCCCCCGCCAGCGCCTGCGCGTCATCGGCGGACCGGCCGTAATGGATCACCACGCGCCATCCGGCGGCGGCGCAGGCGCGGGCGATGCACGCGCCCAGCCGCTTGCCGCCGCCCGTGACCAACACATGCCCCAGCGCCGGGCTGGCCATCAGCTGCGCAGGCCCATCAGCGACAGCACCTCCTTGCGGCTGCGCTCGTCGTCGCGGAACACGCCCATCATCCGGCTCGTCACCATCGACACGCCGGGCGTGCGCACGCCGCGCGCGGTCATGCAGGCGTGGCTCGCCTCGATCACCACTGCGACACCCTGCGGGCGCAGATTCTGCCAGATGCAATCGGCGACCTCCGCCGTCAGCCGCTCCTGCACCTGCAACCGCCGCGCGAAACCGTGCAGCACGCGCGCGAGCTTGCTGATCCCGACGACATGGTCCTTCGGCAGATAGGCGATATGCGCCTTACCGATGATCGGCGCCATGTGATGCTCGCAATGCGACTGGAAGGGGATGTCCTTCAGCAGGACGATCTCGTCATAGCCGCCGACCTCTTCGAAGACGCGAGACAGATGGTGCGCAGGATCGTCGCCGTAGCCCGCGCAATATTCGCGCCACGCCTTGGCGACGCGGCGCGGCGTGTCGACCAGCCCTTCGCGGGTGGGATCATCGCCCGCCCAGCGGATCAGCGTGCGGATCGCCTCCGCCACATCCTGGGGGATCGCAGCCTCGGCCGCGGAGCCGACCAGATCTCCGTCGTCCGGTGCCGCGTGATCGTGTGACATTCCATACCCTTTCAGCCAACAAGCTCATCGCTGCGGTGCAGCAAACCTTACGTTCAATTTCGCAACTTATCGTGGTGATCGTCGCGGCCCCGCATACGGCAGTTTCCCGCTGTACAAAACGTTTGACGACGACGAAATTCCGACGCTAACTCCACCATACCGAAGACTGGAAACCGCTCTACCGGCGCAAGACCGGATGGCGACAGGGAGACGAGGCCATCATGAAGAAATTCGAACTGCTTGCCGCATCCGCCCTCGCCATGACGGCCGCCATGCCCGCCGCCGCACAGACGGGCGCTACCACGTCCGCGCAGAATACGGCACCCACCAACGGCCCCGGACAGGAAGCGACCTCGGCGCAGAGCATCGATCCCAATGCCGCGTCTGCCGATACGGGCATCCAGGACATTGTCGTCACCGCGCAGCGTCAGTCGCAGCGGTTGCAGGATGTGCCGATCGCGGTCAGCGCCTTTTCCGCCGACAACATCGAAAAGCAGCAGATCGTCAACCCAATCGCGCTGCAACAGTCGCTGCCCAGCATCACCTTCACGAAAACGGGCTATACGACCTCCAGCTTCACGATCCGCGGCATCGGCGACCTGTGCGTCGGCGTAACGTGCGATCAGGCAACGGCGATCCACGTCAACGACATGCCGCTCGCCACGACCCGCCTGTTCGAAAGCGAATTCTTCGACCTCGAACGCGTCGAGGTGCTCCGCGGGCCGCAGGGCACGCTGTTCGGCCGCAACGCGACCTCGGGCGTCGTCAACTTCATCACCGCCAAGCCCGATCTCAGCGGCGTGCATGCCGCGGGCGAATTCGAATATGGCAATTACGATTCGAAGCGCGCGAAGGCGATGTTCAACCTGCCGATCACCGACACGCTCGGCATCCGCGTCGCCGGCACATACCTGAAGCGCGACGGCTATACCTTCAACACGTACGACAATAGCCGCATCGACGATCGCGATCTGTATGCGGTGCGCGGCACACTGTCGTGGGAGCCGTCGTCCGACACGCGCATCGACCTGATGGGCTATTATTTCCGCGAAAAGGACAATCGCAGCCGCATCCAGAAGCAGCTGTGCCATCGCGATCCCACCGGCGTGCTTGGCTGTCTGCCCGACACCAAGAGCTACGAGACGACCAACGGCCTCTCGACGCTCGCCGCGGTGCTGACCTCGACCGAATTCTTCAACGTCAACAACCCCGCGCTCGGCCGCTTCGCGCTGCAAAGTCTGTACGGGGCAGACCCCTATGCCGGTGTCGTCAACCCCGCCGACGTGCGCACCGTGCGGCTCGATTATCGTCCGACCTATTTCGCGGACGAAGAGCAGTATATGGTCAAGATCTTCCACGATTTTGGCCCGGTGAACCTCAACATCACCGGCGGCTACACGCGCAACTCGGTCGACAGCACGGTCGACTATAACCTTGCGGTCGAGGCGCCGCTGGCGAACAACGCCGGCCTTGCCAACCTCAACGCGCTGGGCCGTGCCGGATCGCCCTTCGCCTTCCTCAACGGCGTGCGTCAGACGCTGATCCCCAACGGTCCGGCGGGCGGCGTCTGCCAGTCGGCGGCGGATCCGAACAATGTCGGCGTGTACGGCGGCAATGCGATCGGCTGCTTCCCGCAGAGCCTCGATTTCGACCGTTCGCGTATCCAGAACCGCCAATTCTCCGCCGAAGCGCACATCGACAGCAAGTTCGATGGCATGTTCAACTTCCTGCTGGGCGGCATCTATCTCGACAGCCTCAGCAAGAATAACGACTATTTCGTCAACGCCTTCGGCCTCGATTATGCGTCGGGCATCCTCGGCGCGGCCTCGTCGGCGGCGATCCCGGGCGTCGGCGGCAATGCCTTCCTGTCTACGCCCTTCTACCGCAACGATTCGCCGCGCTTCCGCCTGAAGTCTTATGGCATCTTCGGCGAAACCTATTTCGAATTCAGCAAGCGCGCCAAGCTGACGCTGGGTCTGCGCTACAACCATGACGACAAGTTCGTGCAGGCGCGCAACCTGACGCTGAACGTCCTGACGCCGTACGGCGCGCAAGGCATTCAGAACGGCTTCAACTATGCGCAGGTCGATTTCGACCCGACGACGCCCGGCATCCAGGATTATGCGCGCCGCAACGTGTCGTTCGGCCGCCTGACCGGCCGCGCCGTCTTCGATTACAAGATCGACGACAACAAGCTGCTCTACGCCTCCTATTCGCGCGGCTATAAGTCGGGCGGCATCAACCCGCCGGTCGCCGCCACCTTCTCGGTGCCCACCACCTTCACGCCCGAACAGGTCGATGCGTTCGAAATCGGGTCGAAGAACACCTTCCTGAACGGCGCGCTGCGCCTCAACGTCACCGGCTTCTATTATAAGTACAAGGGGCTGCAGCTCAGCCGCATCGTCGCGCGCACCGCTGTGAACGACAATGTCGACGCCAATATCTATGGCCTGGAGGCCGAAGCCATCGTCGCGCCGATCCCGCGCTTCGTCGTCAACATGAACGCCAGCTACCTGCACACCGAAATCACCGGCAACAAGGCGCTGATCAACCCGCGCCTGCCCTCCGGCGGCCGGACCGACACCGTCATCATCAAGGATATCACCAACGCGTCCAACTGCGTCGTCATCCCCAATGCGGGCGGCGCGGCGGTGGCGAACGGCTTCGTCACCGCGGTGAACCGCGCGGTGGGCCTGCAGGGACCGACCGCGATCTCCGGCACCGGTACGACCGGCGCCTTCGGCATCTGCTCGGTGCTCCAGGCGCAGGCCGCGGCGACGCAGACGCCGGTGACCGTCACCGATGGCGTGCCCGTCGGGCTGAACGGCAACAAGCTGCCGCAGGCGCCGATGTACAAATGGTCGGTGGGCGCCCAATATACGATGGACTTCGGCAGCGGCTGGAGCCTCGTGCCGCGTGCCGACCTCAACTACACCGGCAATTTTTCGGCCAGCGTGTTCAACATGAACGTCGATCGTGTGCCAGGCTATGAAGTCGTCAACGCGCAGGTGCAGCTCAACGCGCCCGACGACCGCTTTTACCTGCGCGCCTTCGTTCAGAACCTGACCAACAACAATGCGATCACCGGCCAGGCGGTCGCCGACCAGTCGTCGGGCCTGTACACCAACATCTTCACCATCGAACCGCGCCGCTACGGCGCGGCGGTTGGCTTCAAGTTCTGATCGCGCGGCGGGGCGAAGGCGCAACCCTTCGCCCCGCCGAGCGCTTGATCGCCCACCACGCAATGGAGGCGATCATGGCAGACCTGAAGAAGGGCGACGAAGTGACCTGGAAGAGCCACGGCGGCACCGCCCATGGCACGGTCGAAAAGAAGCAGACGAGCGACACAACGATCAAGGGGCACACCGTCCGCGCGTCGAAGGACGACCCGCAGTTCATTGTAAAGAGTGACAACGGCGGAAAGGCAGCGCACAAGGCGGACGCGCTCAAAAAGGCGTAACGTTTCAACGCCCCGGGCTGGACCGGGCGCAAACAGGAAGGAATGCGATGGCTACTGCACCCAAGACCGGCGGCATCCACGCCCCCGTGCAGCCGTCTCCCGAGCTGGGAGCGGTCGTCGGCAATGAGAAGCTGCCGCGCAGCCAGGTGATCAGCAAGGTGTGGGAATATATCAAGTCCAACAACCTGCAGAACCCCGAGAACAAGCGCGAGATCGTCGCCGACGAAAAGCTGAAGAAGGTCTTCGGCAAGGACAAGGTGACGATGTTCGAGATGAACAAGTACATCTCGCAGCACGTCAAGGCGTAACCCCGCCTTCCCCGAATCGGGAACATCGCGCCCTCATGCGGCCGGCGATGTTCCCGATCGGTTTGGATGCGGTGCTCGGCACCGCACATGGTCGCCGACAATCGACCAATCAATTCCGACATCGGACACGATCACGGCCTCGCCCAAATCGCCCCGTCACCCCGGACTGGTTCCGGGGTCCATCGGGCCCCAGATACGGTGCCTGCGGCGGTACGCCCGCTTGGCCGCGTCGCCACGCCCCCTAGACCACCCCCGCGCGGAGACGTGGCCCCCGGAACAAGTCCGGGGTGACGAGATGGGTAGGAAAGCCTCCGAACAAGACGAAAAGGCGGGCTACAAAAGGTCTGCCTCACCCACGCAAATAAACCGTCATCCCAGCGCAGGCTGGGATCTTCCGATTGTAACGCGCATCGATAGCCTCGTCAGACCGCAGCCTGCGCTGGGGTGACGCGTCTACCCAAGGTCTATCAAAGCAAAACCAGACACCAGCGGCCGGCCGACATCCGCGACCGCGCGTACCAAGAACCGCCAGTCAGCCCCTCAGCGCGACCGCGCCGGAACGAACGGCAGGGCGATCACCGATCCGATGATCATCAACGCGCCGGCCAGCACGTACAAATAGAAGCTCAACGGACGCATGGCTTACTGCTCCGCTGCGCCGATGGCGCGCGTCATCGTCAGGATTGCCGAAACTGCACACGTCATGTCGATCTCCCGCCCCCGGAATACCGCCCATTAGCCATCAAATGTGGCCATAATTTTGCAGACCGGCACATGGGGACGGCCGGCGACGCGCACAACCCTGCCCGCTCCGCCCGCATTCGCACCCGACTAGCGGGCGAAGCGCGTTACTTCTTGCGCTTGAAATCCACGCTGACGACGTTCGACCCGTCTTCGGCCGGCGTGACGGTGGGGCCGTCGTTCTCCGCCTCGTCATGCGGTTCGGGGCCATCGTCCGGGCCCTCGGTCGCCTGGAAGCGCAGCTCGAAATTCACCGCCGGATCGTGGAAACCGGTGATCGCCGAATACGGGATGACCAGCTTCGACGGCACCTGATTGAACGACAGGCCGACCGAGAACTTCCGGTCGTCGACCAGCAGGTCCCAATAGCGGTTCTGCAGCACGATCGTCATCTCGTCCGGAAAGCGTTCGATCAGCCGCTGCGGGATGTCGACGCCCGGCGCCTGCGTTTTGAACGTGATGTAGAAATGATGCTCGCCCGGCAGTCCGCCCGAATCGGCGACGGAGCCGAGCACGCGTCCGACGACGGCACGCAGCGCCTCCTGAACGATTTCGTCATACGGGATCAGGCTATCGGGCAGGCCGTCGGTCATAGCCCCTTGGGTAGCGCGATCGGCGGCGGGGTCAAGCCGCCACGATGGCCCATGAAATTTGTGTGTGACGACGTGTACTCAACCGTCCTATGGGGCACGGCCATGCGCACCGCCACGATCAACCGCTCTACCGCCGAGACGCGGATCGACGTCACCGTCAACCTCGACGGCACCGGCGTCTACAGCATCAAGACCGGCATCGGCTTCCTCGATCACATGGTCGAACAGCTCAGCCGCCACGGCCTGATCGACATCGACCTCAAGGTCGAGGGCGACCTGCACATCGACGGCCATCATACCGTCGAGGATTCGGCGCTGGCGCTGGGTCAGGCGATCGCCAAGGCGCTGGGCGACAAGCGCGGCATCCGCCGCTACGGCGACGCCTTGAGCCCGATGGACGAGACGCTGACCCGCGTTGCGCTCGACATTTCGGGGCGGCCATGGCTGGTGTGGAAGTCGGGTTTCACGATGCAGCGGCTGGGCGAGCTTGACACCGAGCTGATCGAACACTGGTTCCACAGCTTCGCGCAGACCGCCGGGCTGACGCTCCACGTCGAGACGCTGTACGGCAGCAACAACCACCATATCGTCGAAAGCGCGTTCAAGGGCCTGGCGCGAGCCCTTCGCACCGCGGTCGAGATCGATCCGCGCAAGAGCGACGCGATCCCCTCCACCAAGGGCGTGTTGTGAGCGAACCCTTCGCCCGCCCCGGCACGACGCTCTGCATCGTGTCGCTGACCTATGGCGCGGACCTCGACGCGATCGACGCGGCGATGAGCGACCATGTCGACTGGCTGCGCGCTTGCTATGTCGAAGGGCGGCTGATCGCCTCGGGCCGCAAGCAGCCGCGCACCGGAGGCATCGTCATCGCGATCGGCACGCGCGCGGAGGTGGAGGCGATGGTGTCGCTCGACCCGTTCGTCGCACGCGGCCTCGCCACCGCCGAGATCACGCCCTTCACCGCCAGCATGGCCGCCCTGCCGCTCGAGGATATGCTGGCGTCATGAGCATCGCGCTGATCGATTACGGCGCGGGCAACCTCCATTCGGTCGAGAACGCCCTGCGCGCGGCCGGCGCGACCGACCTCGCCGTCACCGCCGATGCTGATGTGGTGGCGAAGGCGGACCGCATCGTCCTGCCCGGCGTCGGCGCGTTCGGCGCCTGTGCCAGCGCGTTGCGCGCCGTGCCCGGCATGGTCGAGGCGCTCGACCGCCGCGTGCGGCACGAAGGCGCGCCCTTCCTCGGCGTCTGCGTCGGCATGCAGCTGATGGCGGACGTCGGCGAAGAGATGGGCGAGCATCGCGGCCTCGGCTGGATGCGCGGCCGCGTCCGCCGGCTCGAGCCGAATACGATGGACGCCAAGGTCCCGCACATGGGCTGGAACGATGTCGTCCCGACTGGCGACCACCCGCTCGTCCCCGCCGGCGAGGCCTATTTCCTGCACAGCTACGCCTATGAGGGCGAGGACGTGATCGCCACCAGCGACCACGCCGGCCCGATCACCGCCGCCATCGCTCGCGACACGATGCTGGGGCTGCAATTCCACCCGGAAAAGAGCCAGCGCTATGGCCTGGCGATGCTGGAGAGGTTTCTCGCATGGCGGCCGTGATGCCTCCCCTCCCTGGAAGGGAGGGGCCGGGGGTGGATATGATCCGGACCATACGGTCCATCCGACCCCTGCGGCATCCGTATCACCAGCCCCCCACCCACCCCCAACCCCTCCCTGTCAGGGAGGGGAGCAAGAGCGCCGCATGACCCTCATCGTCTTCCCCGCCATCGACCTCAAGCGCGGCCAGGTCGTCCGCCTCGCCGAGGGTGATATGGACCGCGCCACCGTCTATGGCGACGATCCCGCCGCGCAGGCGATGCTGTTCGCCGACGCGGGCGCGCAGCACCTGCACGTCGTCGACCTCGACGGTGCCTTCGCCGGCGAATCGGTGAATGGCGAGGCGGTGCGCGGCATCGTCTCCGCCTTCCCGGGCCACGTCCAGCTGGGCGGCGGCATCCGCAACCGCGCCAGCGTGGAGCGCTGGTTCGACCTCGGCGTGTCGCGCGTCGTCATCGGCACCGCCGCGCTCGAGGATCCCGACTTCGTCCGCGAAGCCGCGCGCGACTTCCCCGGCGGCATCGTCGTCGCGGTCGACGCGAGGGACGGCATGGTCGCGACCAAAGGCTGGGCAGACGTCTCGACGACCAGCGTCGTCGACCTCGCCCGCCGGTTCGAGGATGCCGGCGTCGCCGCGCTCCTGTTCACCGACGTCGGCCGCGACGGCCTGCTCAAGGGCTGCAACGTCGACGCCACCGTCGACCTCGCCCGCGCCGTGTCGATCCCCGTCATCGCCAGCGGCGGCGTGAAGGGCATCGACGACATCCATCTGCTCTCCATCCATGCCAAGGACGGCATCGAAGGCGTCATCACCGGCCGCGCGCTCTACGACGGACGGCTGGACCTGTCCGCGGCGCTAGCGGTGGCACGGGCGGCGTGATGATGTTCACGCGAAGACGCGAAGACGCTAAGATGCCGCGCGCGTGGCCGCGTCTTTCCACCGCCGCAGGCGGCCAGCCGTCTCCCGATCGCGATTGCAGAGCGACCCGTGGCCAAGCGACCGGACCTCTTCGCGTCTTCGCGTCTTCGCGCGAACATCAAAGGCCATCCGCATGACCGTCCGCGCCCGCGTGATCCCCTGCCTCGACGTCGCCGACGGCCGCGTCGTGAAGGGCGTGAACTTTGTCGAATTGCGCGACGCCGGCGATCCGGTCGAGCAGGCGCGCGCCTATGACGCCGCCGGTGCCGACGAGCTCTGCTTCCTCGACATCACCGCCTCCCACGAAAACCGCGGCACGATCCTCGACGTCGTGCGCCGTACTGCCGCGGTGTGCTTCATGCCGCTGACCGTCGGCGGCGGCGTGCGCACCGCCGACGACGCCCGCGCGCTGCTGCTGGCGGGGGCGGACAAGGTCGCGGTCAATTCCGCCGCGGTCGCACGTCCCGAAGTCGTCGCCGACATCGCCGAGCGCTTCGGCAGCCAGTGCTGCGTCGCTTCGGTCGATGCACGCCGCGTCGGGGACCGCTGGGAGGTCTTCACCCACGGTGGCCGCCGCCCGACCGGGATCGACGCGATCGAGCACGCGCTGCGCCTCGCCGATCTCGGCGCGGGCGAGTTGCTCGTCACCTCGATGGACAAGGACGGCACCCGCTCGGGCTACGACCTCGATCTGGTCCGCGCCATCGCCGATCGGGTCAGCGTGCCCGTCGTCGCCTCGGGCGGCGTTGGCGGCCTCAACGACCTCGTCGCCGGCATCCGCGACGGCCACGCCAGCGCCGTGCTTGCCGCCTCGATCTTCCATTTCGGTGAGGCGAGCATCGCCGATGCGCATAACGCACTGGCACAGGCGGGAATTCCGGTCCGCCGGCCGATCCTCGCTTAGCGTTTCCGCAAGGCTTGACCGCTATACAGGTCAGCCATGTACACCATTTCCTTTCGGCATGAGTACAACCTGCTGGATATCCAGTGGCAGAGGCTGTTCGATCTGGCCGGCGTCGAACGCTATGCTGCGGAACTGGTGGACCGGTTCCGCAAGGAAGGCTTCACGAACGGCTATCGCCTGCGGATCGACATGGGCGCGTGCAGCGTCCAGCCCGTCCAGGCCGCTGCGGCGATCCATGAGCGACTGGCCGGCTTCCCGCGCGCCAGCCGCATCGCCATCGTCACCGCCAGCGCGATCACCCGCCTGCAAGTGCAGCGGCTGATGACCCAGCCCTATCTGCGCATCTTCGACACTGCCGAGGCGTCATGGGACTGGCTGACCGCGCCAGACGCGGTCGCCGCGGCATGACGTCGCTCGCTCTGCTGTCGGTCGCCGGCGGCCATTCCGGCACCGTCCACCGCCGCACCGGCCCCGAATGGTCCGACATCGCGCTGTTCGTCGTCGCGGCGCTTGGCCTGTGGCTCGTCCGGCGCGCGCTGCGCCGTCGCTTTGCGCACCGCAACGCCGACAAGGATTGACCCCGCCCCCTCCCCCGCGCCAAGCGGGGCCTATGGACCCGCTCGACCGCCTGGACGCCACGATCCGCAGCCGCCGCGATGCCGATGCCGGCACGTCGTACGTCGCCAGTTTATTCGCCAAGGGCCGGCCTAATATCGCGCAAAAGGTCGGTGAGGAAGCGACCGAAACCGTCATCGCCGCCTTGGCGGAACCGGAGAAACTGGCGTCCGAGGCGGCGGACCTCGTCTTCCACCTGCTCGTCCTGCTCGCCGACGCCGGCCTGTCGCTGGACGACGTCCGCGCCGAACTGGCGCGCCGCGAAGGCGTGTCGGGCCACGTCGAAAAGGCCAGCCGGTAACGCGGCCGAAACGCAGCTCACGGTCCCTTCCCCTCGTCACCCCGGACTTGATCCGGGGTCCCGCTTCTTCTTGCCGTCGCAGGCAGCGGGACCCCGGATCAAGTCCGGGGTGACGGATGAGGGCAGTACCATCACAAAAACCTGAGGCTCGATCGCCCTCCACAACCTGGCTACACAGGCCCGCAGGAGGACCCGTATGCCGATCGACGCCACCCTGCCCTATGACGACCAGAACGTCTTCGCGAAGATCCTGCGCGACGAAATCCCGTCGAAGCGTGTGTACGAGGACGATTACGCCGTCGCCTTCCACGACATCGCGCCCGTCGCGCCGGTCCATATTTTGGTGATCCCGCGCGGCCCCTACGTCTCGTGGGACGATTTCAGCGCCCGCGCGTCCGACGCGGAGATCGCCGGCTTCGTCCGCGCGGTGGGGCATGTCGCGCGCGACCACGGCCTCGTCGCCCCCGGTTATCGTCTGCTCGCCAACATCGGCGGCCATGCCGGGCAGGAGGTGCCGCACCTCCACGTCCACCTGTTCGGCGGCGCGCCGCTGGGCCCGATGCTCGCGCGGTAACGCCATCCACCTGCATTAAGGGGATTGCCTCCGTTTCATTTGAGACTAGCATCCCCCGCTTCACCAATGCGGCGGCGCGTTCATGACCGTTACGCACCTGGGGGGATACGCTACATGATATTCGG
Source organism: Sphingomonas sp. DC4900 (assembly GCF_049896485.1). NCBI lineage: Bacteria > Pseudomonadati > Pseudomonadota > Alphaproteobacteria > Sphingomonadales > Sphingomonadaceae > Sphingomonas > Sphingomonas sp. DC4900. Next base: position 8,207 of record NZ_JAFCUK010000019.1, on the reverse strand, counting down.
GCGCGTCAAACCACTCGACGCCATTCTCGCCACGGCCGAAAAGAAGGGCCTGCATCGCTCGCTCGGGGCCTTCCAGCTCACCATGCTCGGCATCGGCGCCGTCATCGGCACCGGCATTTTCGTGCTGACGTCCGAAGCCGCGCAAAAGGCGGGGCCGGGCATGCTGCTCAGCTTCCTCGTCGCCGGCTTCATCTGCGCGGTCGCCGCGCTCTGCTATTCCGAACTCGCCTCGATGGTGCCGGTGTCGGGTTCGGCCTACACCTACACCTATGCGGTGACGGGTGAGATTCTTGCCTGGATGGTCGGCTGGGCGCTGATCCTCGAATATGCGGTCGGCGCCAGCGCCGTCGCGGTCGGCTGGTCGAACCACGCGGTCGGCCTGCTCAACGGCATCGGCTTCCACGTGCCCGCCGCGATCAGCAACGCCGACGCACTGATGGCGCACATGTACCTCGCCTTCGGTGCCGCCCCCAGCCCTGATCTGACGCAGGCGATGGCGGTGGGCGGCTGGGTCAACGTGCCCGCGATCATCGTCGTGTCGTTCGTCACCTGGCTGCTGATCATCGGCACCACCGAAAGCGCGCGCGTCAACGCCGTGCTGGTCGCGATCAAGATCACCGCGCTCACCGCCTTCGTCGCCCTGACGATTCCGGTGATGAAGGCGGACAATTTCAATCCGTTCCTGCCCACCGGCATCGGCAATCCGTTCAGCTCGTCGGGCCTCGGCGTGCTGGGTGCCGCCGCCTCGATCTTCTTCGCCTATGTCGGCTTCGACGCGGTCTCGACCGCCGCGGAAGAAACGAAGAACCCGCAGCGTAACGTGCCGATCGGCCTGATCGGCAGCCTCGCGATCTGCACCATCTTCTACATCCTCGTCGCCTCGGGCGCGATCGGGGCGATCGGCGCGCAGCCGGTCACCTCGCTCGCCGGCAAGGTGCTCTCGCCAGGTACGCCGGAAATCGCCGGCCGCTGCGCCGCGATCGTCGCCAGCGGCGCACTCGAACCGCTCGTCTGCTCGAAGGAAGCGCTGGTCCACGTCCTCGACGTGATCAACTGGCCGATGATCGGCCGCCTCGTCGGCCTCGCCGCGGTGCTGGCGCTGCCGTCGGTCGTGCTGATGATGATGTTCGGCCAGACGCGCATCTTTTTCACCATGGCGCGCGATGGCCTGCTGCCGAACAAGCTCGCCTCGGTCCACCCGCGCTATCGCACGCCGCACGTCGTCACGCTGATGACCGGCGTCGCGGCGGCGGTGGCGGCGGCGATCCTGCCGGTCGGCAAGCTAGCCGATTACTCCAACGCGGGCACGCTGTTCGCCTTCTTCATGGTGGCGATCTCGGTGATGGTGCTGCGCCGCACCGACCCCAGCCGTCATCGGCCGTTCCGCACGCCGGCGGTCTATGTCGTCGCGCCGCTCGCGATCATCGGCTGCGTCGTGCTGTACCTGTCGCTGCCGCTGACGGCGAAGCTGGTGCTGCCGATCTGGGGCCTTATCGGCCTCGTCATCTACTTCGGCTACAGCCGCAGCCGCTCCTACGTCGGTCGCGGCATCATCGACGTCGTCGACGATGCGTCGATGCAGCCCGAAACCGCGCGCAAGCTCGACTGATCGGTTCGCCGGTCGCGCAAAAAAGGCCGGGGGAGCGATCCCCCGGCCTTTTTGTTTGTGGGTAGCAGAGGCGCCGGCCCTGGGCCGCGCCCTCGGCTCGACGCGGCTTACGCCGCCAGCCGCGTCATCCAGCCCTCGGCATGCGCGAAGGCCGGAGCGTCATCGACGTCCAACCAGTCGAGGTCGCTGCAATCGACCACGTGCGCCCGGTCCTGCGCGGCAAGGATGCGCACACCCTCGGTCAGCGACGGGCTATCGAGGCCGGCAAGCACATCGAAGAACGCCTGCCCCACCGCGAACACGCCGGTGTCGTAGCAGTCGTGCGGTTCCAGCTCCTTGCCGATCGCGACGATCCGGTCGCCACGCGTCGCGACGCAGGTGACGTCGAGCGGATCGACCCAGGGATGCCCCAGCCGCCGATCGATGCCGAGCCGCAGCCCCTCCCCCGCACCCGCGCGGGCAAGGCGCCGGTAATGGCGCGGCAGCACCAGATGGTCGCACATCGCCATCACCGCGCCCTCCGGCCCCACCAGCGCCCGCGCGGCGAGCGCGCTGACGCCGTTGGGCTGGTGGAAATCGGTCATCACCGTCAGCACCTCGACCGGCCAGTCGCGGCCGGCGAGATGGGCGGCGATCGCATCGGCGCCATAGCCCAGCGTGACGATCACGCGGGTGAGGCCCGCCACCGCCATGCTGTCCAGCGCATGGTCGATCAGCGCCCGGCCCGCGACCGGGCACAGCGGCTTGTACGGCGTGACCGAGCGCAGGCGGGTGCCCTGACCGGCGGCGAGCAGCAGCCCCGTCGTGATCATCAGGCGGCCTTGATGAAGTCCTCGACCGCGATCTGCGCGAGATCGTCGGTCATCTGGTGGCGCGGATGCTTGCAGAAATAGGCGGATGCGGGGTCGATGACGCCGGCAATGCCGCGGTCCTTGGCGATCGCCGCGCAGCGAATCATGTCGATCGCGACGCCCGCCGAGTTCGGCGAATCCTCGACCGAAAGGCGCAGCTCCAGGTTCATAGGCACGCCGCCGAACAACTGGCCTTCCATGCGCAGGAAGCAGACCTTGTTGTCGTTCTGCCAGGGCACATAGTCCGACGGGCCGATGTGGACGTTCTCGTCCTCCAGCCGCTCGGCCGCAACCGACTGCACCGCTTCGGTCTTCGACACCTTCTTGCTGGCGAGGCGGCGGTGGTTCGACATGTTGAGGAAGTCGGTATTGCCGCCGGTGTTGAGCTGATAGGTGCGGTCCAGCTTCACGCCGCGCTTGGCGAACAGGTCGGTCAGCACGCGGTGGACGATCGTCGCGCCCAGCTGCGCCTTAATGTCGTCGCCGATGATCGCGACGCCGGCATCCTCGAACTTCTTCGCCCATTCGGGGTTCGACGCGATGAAGACCGGGATGTTGTTGACGAAGGCGACGCCGGCTTCCAGCGCGCATTCGGCGTAGAATTCGGTCGCTTCCTGGCTGCCGACGGGCAAATAGTTCATCAGCACGTCGGTGCCGCTCGCCTTCAGGTCGGCGACGACCTGTTCCTTGGTCGGCTGCGTGTCGTTGGCGACCACGAAGGTGCGATCGTCCTTGTAGTCGCTCATGTGATCGGCGACGCCGTCGAGCACCGCGCCCATCTTCACGACAGTGCCGGTCGCCGGGATGTTGGCGGCGAAGACCGCGGTGCAATTGGGCTTGGCGAAGATCGCTTCGGCGACGTCCTTGCCCACCTTACGCGCATCGACGTCCCAGGCGGCGACGACCTTGATGTCGGACGGCTTATAGCCGCCGACTTCCCAGTGCATCAGGCCGACCGTGTCGTTCGTGCCTTCGCGGTAATATTCGAGTCCCTGGACCAATGAGCTCGCGCAATTGCCGATGCCGACGATGGCGATGTTGATGCTCTTCATGAATGACCCTGTTCGCTGGATAGAAGGATGGAATGCGGCGCTTGGCCGTGGACGAAGCGGCGCTCGACGCGCCGGTGACGGATGAGGCCGATCAGACAGATGGCCGACAGCGGGCCGATCTCGACCCACCAGAAGATACGCGGATTGCCGATCAGGCAGGCGAGGCAGATCGTCCAGACGCGGACGTTCGCGGTGAGCAGCGATTGGAGGCGCATCACCGGCACCGCGGCGGCGGCATAGGCCGCACCGAAGGCCGCACGGTCCTCGGCCACACCAAAGCGGCGTTCGAACGGCATAGAGATGCGATCGACGCTGCCCGCGACGCTGTCATAAACGCGCACCAGCCACGGGCCGGTCGGCACCGGCACGCTCACCAGCGCCTCCCCGCGTGCCCGGCGGTGGAAGCGGGCGCGCTCGCCCTCGTACAGGCTGGATTGCACCGCGTGGCAGGCGCCCGCGGCGATCGCCAGCACCCAGCCCCCGGTCGTGCCGACGGTATAGGCGAGCGACAGATAGATCAGCGCGAAGACGCCGTGATCGCACAGCCCGTCCAGCGTCCGCCCGAGCGCGCTCGCGGTCCGCGTCGCCCGCGCGATCATGCCGTCGAGCCCGTCGGCAACGAGCCAGGCGACCGAGAAGGCGAGGCCGACCAGCGCCATCAGCGGATCATGCCATTGCGCATAGGCGAAGGCGGCGACCGTGCCGCAGGCAAGGCCCGCGAGCGACACCGCATTGGCCGACACGCCGTGCCGCAGGGCAAGGGGGAGCAAGGCGTGCGACGCGGGGTGGATCAGATAGAGGTTGGATGGGTCCTCGATCCGGCGATCGCGTGAGCCATCCCGGGGAGGCGGTGTCATCAGGGCTTCATATTGCGCCCGTATGCTACCGAAGGCAATATTCTACGGAACGTTTCGGCGCAGTTCGTTCAGCCATACTGACGCAGTGCCATCCGACGGTGCCCGCCAATCGCCCCGCGGGCTAAGTGCCCCACCCGCCGACACCTTCGGCCCGTTGGGGATCGCCGACCGTTTGAACTGGCTGGTCTGGAAGAAGCGAACCAAAAAACGCTCCAGCCAATATTTGATCGTCGGCAGGTCGTAGGCGACGCGCGCATCGGCCGGAACATCCTCCGGCCACCCGCCCTGCGCCGCATCGCGCCACGCATGCCAGGCGAGGAAGGCGATCTTCGACGGCGCCAGCCCGTGGCGGATCACGTAATGCGCGAAGAAGTCGTTGAGCGCATAGGGCCCGATCATCGATTCCGTCGATTGCATCGCGCCCGTATCGGCATCGGCGGGCACCAGCTCTGGCGAAATCTCCTGCGCCAGGATCGTCGCGAGGACGGCGTTGGTGCCCGCGTCATATTGGTCCGTCCGGATGCACCAGCGGATCAGGAACTGGATCAGCGTCTTCGGGACCCCGGCGTTGATCGCATAATGGCTCATCTGGTCGCCGACGCCATAGGTACACCAGCCGAGCGCCAGCTCGCTGAGGTCGCCGGTGCCCAGCACGATGCCGCGACGCTGGTTGGCCAGACGGAAAAGGTAATCGGTTCTGAGGCCTGCCTGCACATTCTCGAACGTGACGTCATAGACCGCCTCGCCGCTGGCGAAGGGATGGCCCATGTCGGCAAGCATCTGGCGCGCGGCGGGGCGGATATCGATCTCGTCGGCGGTACAGCCCAGCGCCCGCATCAGCGCCCAGGCGTTGCCCTTCGTCGCCTCGCCGGTGGCGAAGCCCGGCATGGTGAAGCCGAGGATGTCCCCGCGCGGCCGCCCCATCCGGTCCATCGCCTTCGCCGCAACGATCAGCGCATGCGTCGAATCGAGCCCGCCCGACACGCCGATGACGAGCGTCTTGGAACCGGTGGCCGACAGCCGCTTCACCAGCGCCTCGACCTGGATATTGAAGGCTTCGTAGCAATCCTCGTCGCGGCGCGCGGGATCGTCTGGCACGAAGGGGAAGCGGCGGATTCGCCGGTCGAGGCCGGTATCGCCGTCGCGCGCGCCATGCGTAAAACCGATTCGACGAACGTCGCGCTCGGGGTGCCCCGCCGCCACCGCGCTGTCGTTGAACGTGCCGTTGCGCAGCCGCTCCTGCACCAGCCGCTCGCAATCGATGTCGGCGACGACAAGCTCGGCCGCGTTCGAGAAACGGCTCGATTCGGTCAACAATTCGCCCAGTTCGTAGATCAGCCCCTGTCCGTCCCAGGCGAGATCGGTCGTGCTCTCCCCCGGCCCCGCTGCGGAATAGACATAGGCGCAGGCCGCGCGCGCGGATTGCGCGGCGGCCAGCAGCATGCGTTCGCGCGCTTTGCCGATGACGATGTTGGAGGCGCTGAGGTTGCAGCAGATCGTCGCCCCCGCCAGCGCGCCCATCGTCGACGGCGGCGTCGGCGCCCAATAATCCTCGCAAATCTCGGCATGTACAACGAAGGCCGGCATATCCTCCGCCGCGAACAGCAGATCGGTGCCGAACGGCACGCCCTCCTCGCCCAGCCGGATCGTCAAACCGGTCAGGCCCAGCCCCGGCGCGAACCAGCGCTTTTCGTAATATTCGCGGTAATTGGGCAGGAAGCTCTTCGGCACCACGCCCAGAATGCGCCCGCGATGCACCGCCACCGCGCAATTGTAGAGCCGCCCGTTGCGGACCAGCGCCGCGCCGACGAGCAGCAGCGGTGCGTATCCCGCGGTCCGTTCGGCGAACGCTACCACCGCCGCGCCGCTGGCCTGCTGCTGCGCCGATTGCAGGTGCAGATCGTCGAGCGCGTAGGACGTCAGGTTGAGTTCGGGAAAGACGACGCAATCCACACCGCGCGCATCCGCCTCCCGCGCCATCGCGACCGCCGCATCGAGGTTCGCGTCGATATCGCCGACGCTCGCGCGCGGTGTCGCGGCCGCAACGCGGACCATCTGGTGGGCGTGGATCGAATGGAAACGCTGGGTCATGGTGGCAAGGCTAGCCGCTGCGAGGAAGGGGGGCTAGCGGCAACGGTTCGTGGCCTGGGGCGATCCCGTCAATTTAAGACTTAAGACATTGATAATGAAAGCATTGCTTTCTCTTCGTCACCCCGGGCTTGACCCGGGGTCCCGCTTTTCCCGACCTAACGAAAGAAGAAGCGGGACCCCGGGTCAAGCCCGGGGTGACGACGAATTGGAGACGCCCTACTTTCCCCCCTCGCGACGGGTCAGCGCCGCCACGCAGCTCGCGCGGTCGATCGTGCTGCCATCGGGCTCGCGCGCGTCGAGATAGGTGACGCGCGGCCCCTCATTCTCCTTCGGGTACAGATAGGCGTCGAGCACGCAGATCGGCCCGGCGAATTGCAGCTTGCGCGCCGCGCCCTCGCGAATGTCCGCGTCGGGCTGGCCGAACAGGCGGACGAGACCCGCCGCATCCTGCCCGATCACCCGCTCCAACCCGGCGCTGGTATAGGGCACGACCGGCCGGCTGACCGTCGGACCGACCGCACCCGGTGCGGCGCACGCGCCCAGCCCTGTCGCGAGCGCGAGGCTCAAGATCGTGCGCGTCGTCATGCGTGTCCCCCTCGCCCCCCGTGGAACAGGTGCGTCGCCATTGCCGCGCCCAGGATCGGCGCGAACAGATTGACGAGCGGAACCACGAACAGTCCCGCGACGGCAAGACCCAGCACGAACCGCTGGCCGCGAGTCGCCTTGCGCCAGCCCCGCATCGTCGCATCGTCGATGTGCCGGCTCGCCACCATGTCGCTTAGGTCACGCCCCAGCAGCCAGCCATTGACCAGGAAAAACGCGATCGCCGGCCCAATGGCGGTGAACAGCAACGCGAGATAGACGGGCGTCATCACCAGATTGATGCCCAACGCCCGCACCGCCGACGCGAGCGCCATCCGCCCGGACCGCACGAACCCGACGTCCCGCGCCACGGCATGCGCGGCGGGATAATGACGCGCCTCCACCGCAGCGACGATCGCGTCGCCGAACAGCCCGATCACCGCGATCGCGACCACGCGGAACAGCAGCCAGGCGGCAACGACGAACACGACCACCGTCAGCGCCCCCGCCAGCCCGTCGCCCAGCGCCGCGCCCAGATCGGAGAAGGCCGCGTGCAGTCCACCGAACAACGCCAGTCCGAGCAGGACGAAGATCGCCACCGTCAGCGCCAGCGACTTCGCCAGCACCCGCAGGATCGCGGCGTCGCCGAGTTGGCCGAGCGAGAGGGTGAAGGCGCGGAGCATGGGACGTGGGGTGGCGCGTGCGATCGGGGCCGTCAACGGCTGGCACGTCACGGGCCGCCACCTTCTCTTCGTCACCCCGGACTTGTTCCGGGTGTGGATTCACAAACGAAGTGCAACGGGATGAAAGCCTCTGCGGGTGTTTGGAAGCCGAGGCATTTTCGGGGTGTATGGTTGTGTTTGGCGAGGATGTCGTCGAGTTTGCGTTGGGACAAGTCTCCGGCATCGGTTTTGCGCGGTAGGTCGCGCCTTAAGCGACCGATGGCATTTTCCACGCCGCCTTTCTGCCAGGGCGATCGAGGATCGCAGAACCAAGTGTCCAGCGCGAGCCGCTGGGCGATGCGTCGATGGCGTGCGAACTCGGTGCCGTAGCACATTGGGAAGCGCTGGTTCGGGAGCCGCTATGGCCCTGATGAAGACAAGGCCGCGTAGCGGCCGCAGACTTCATCAGGGCAAGCCATGGCCGGTCAGCAGGTATCTAAAGT
>NZ_JAFCUK010000018.1:0-55614 GCF_049896485.1 Sphingomonas sp. DC4900 | reverse complement strand
GTCGTCGATCAGGCGTCCGCGGCACACCCGCCAAGGTCAATGCGAACGCTGGTCTTGCGGCCAGCGACAAGGTAAACTCGGCCAGCGTCTCGGATGGCAGTCATGAGAGCGTATATCTGGGTCCGTTCTGTGTACCGACCCCTCTAAGGAAGAAGCAGATGACGTTTGCACACATCTGCCTGTTTCTTGGCGTGCTGTTCGCCTTTGCGACCTTGATTCTCAAGGTCGTCGAGGTGGCTCGCTCCAAGTAGGGCACGGGCGGGGGTCGGGCTGGCACCCGGCCCCCAAACGATTGACCCCCAGCCACTGGCATGGCCGGGGGTCCGATCTCATAAGGCGTTAGCCTCATGACGTTTGCAGACGGATATATACAACCGTCCGGGACAAGATTCAACTAACGCCGGGCTGCCCCGCCACCCGCATCACACCCGGTGCAGCCCAGGCTTGCCGCGTTCCGACACGAAGCTCGCATAGGTCGACAGGCGGGCGTCCGGCACCGCGACGGTATCGAGGATCTTGAGGTCGCCACGGAAGGTATCGCGGCCGACCTCGCACAGCACGTAGCCGCGGCGATCGGTCATCGCCATCAGTTCGGGCGTGTGCGCCTTGGCCGAGCGGGTGAAGTCGTCGTCGTCGCCGACACCATCCGCGCCTGAGGTGATCGAGGTGGCGAGGAATTCGCTGGAGACGATTGTGCCGCGCTGGTCGTGAACGAGATCGCCGGCATAATGGCGATGCGCGTCGCCGCTGACCGTCATGACATTGCCCGGGCAGTGATCGGCGATGTGGCTGAGCAGGCGGCGCTGGCTGTACATATAGCCCGACCATTGATCCATTGAGGCGATGGGCACGTCCTTGCCCGGCTTGGTATAGTGCATGTTCATCAGCCGCACCTGCTGCGCGACGAGGTTCCAGCGCGCGGTCGATCGGGTGAGACCGTCGAACAGCCAGCCTTCCTGCGCATCGCCCATCATCGTGCGGTCGGGAGAGTAGACGTCCGGCCCCTGCACGACATCGTCGTCGCCATAGGCCTGATCGGACCGATACTGGCGGGTGTCGAGGAAGAAGCCCTGCATCAGGTCGCCGAAGCGGGCATCGCGATACATGCGCATCTGGGCGCCGACCGGCATCGAGCGCCGGCGCAGCGGCATATGTTCGTAATAGGCCTGCATCGCCATCGCCCGGCGCATCAGGAACAGTTCGGGCGGCGTGCCGTCCTGGTCGTAGTCGCCCGCCCAATCGTTGTCGACCTCGTGATCGTCGAAGCTGACGAACCAGGGTGCGGCGGCATGGGCGGCCTGCAGATCGGCGTCCGACTTGTACAGGCCGTAGCGCAGGCGATAATCGGTGATCGACTGGATCTCGCCATGCGTGTGGCGGCGGATCGGCGTCACCACCCGACCGGCAACGCGGCGCGGGGCAGGGCCGCGGTCGGCGCCCTCGTAGATGTAATCGCCGTAATGGAAGACGAAGTCGACCGGCTCCTCGGCGATCTTCCGCCACGCGGTGTACAGGCCTTCCTCGTAATTCTGGCAGCCGGCGACCGCGAAGCGCAGCCGGTCGAGCCGCGCCTGGGGCAGGGGGAGCGTCGCCCCGCGTCCGACCGGGCTGCGATGGCCGCCGCAGGTGAAGCGATACCAATAGGGCCTCGCCGGCTCGAGCCCCGTCACCTCGACATGCACCGCATGCGCGAGCTCGGGGTGGGCGATCGCCTCGCCATGGCGGACGATCTGGCGGAAATCGGGATCGCGCGCCACTTCCCAGCCGACGCGGACGGGCGCCGCGACCATGCCGCCATCGGGCTGCGCGGGTTCGGGGACGATCCGCGTCCAGGCGACGAAGCCGTCCGCATCGGGATCGCCCGCCGCGACGCCGAGCGTGAAGGGCGTCGTCAGGAACCCCGGCGCGTCGATCAGGTTGCGCGGGTTCGTCGGCAGCGCACCGGCGCGCGCCGCCATCCACAGCATCGGAAAGGCGGCAAGCAGGTGGCGGCGATCGATCATGGTCAGGTCCCTTGCCGGTCAGTTCAGCACGATGTGGAAGAAGGCGGCGCGCCCATAATCGTCGATTTCGTTGACATATTGGAGACGGTTGCCGGCCAGGAATTTCGGCTGGTCGTTGAACAGGTTGTTGATCTCGTACTTGAAGGTCACGTGCGGCAGCACGCGGTGCCACAGCGCCGCGTTGACGACCGTCAGCGGCGCGCGGCCGGTATCGTCCTTGGGCGTGACCCCCAGCGCGGTCAGCGATGCCGAACGATGGCTGACGGTGCCGCGGATCGCACCCGCGATCTCGGGCAGGCGCACCGTCGCGCCGGCACCGAGCGTGACGCGCGGCTGGTACATCAGCCGGTCGACCGTGCGCGTGCCCGTTTCCTCGCCCGTCACGTGCATCTGCCCATCGAGCAAGGTCACGTTGAAGAAGGGATCGACCTTGCGGCCCAGCACATCGACATTGTGCTCGGCGACCTGGAACTCGATGCCATACAGGCGCGACCGCTCCGCATTGGTCGGCTCGCGCACCGCATAGGTGGTGCCGTCGACCTCCTGCAGCGAGCGCAGGACGTAGATGTCGTCCTTGATCCACTTGGCGAAGGCGGCGACGGCGATCACGCCGTGCGTGCCGAAATAATATTCGGCGCCGACGTCCAGATTGTCGGCGCGGCGCGGCCGCAGGTTGGGATTGCCGCGGCGGATCGAGCAATCGGGGCCGCCCGCCTCTTCATCCTCGACACCGCAGCTGATCGTTTCGGGCTGGGCGATGTCGCCCGGCGTCGGCCGACCGAGCGTGCGGCTGTAGGCGAAGCGTAGCTTGGTGCCGTCGCCCAGGTCATGGTCCGCCGCGAACGAGGGGAGCAGATAGGCATAGCCGCCCCGCCGCACCGTCTGGCCAGGCAGCACCACGCCGCTGCGGATCACCGGCTGATGGGCGTCGAACCCGATATGGTCGTAGCGCACACCGGCGACCAGCCGGGTCGTGTCGCTGGCATGGTGCAGCGACAGGTACGGCGTCCACAGCCGCTCGACATAGCGATAGTCGCTGGCCGCCGCTTGATAGGCGGTCGCGCGCGCATCCAGCCCGATCTGCTGCCACAGGCTGCCCTTGGCGCGGGTATAGTCGATCCAGGGAAAGGACATGGCCGACCCGACGGGCCGATAGTTCGGGTCGACCAGATAGTCGGTCATCACCCGACCCAGGCGATAGGTGTTGACGTCGAGGTCGCGCGACAGGTCGAGCCGGCGGAACTCAACACCCGTCGCCAGGCCGAAACCGCGGTCGCTCGCCTCGGTATTCCAGGCATAGTCGACGCGCACGTCGGTCAGCCCTTCGCGCGCGGAGCGTTCGGTGATGTTGGCGGTGCTGAGCTTGTAGATCGACGCAAACGGCGCGTTGGGATCGCTGATCCCCGTCACGCGCGGGATTCCGCCGGTCGCGTCGCTGCCATCCTCCCAGTCGAGGAACAGCTTGGCGGGATAGGTGCGCACGCCGACATAGGGCTGCACGTTGTCGTAGAGCGCGCGCGTATAGCCGCCACGCACGTCGAGGTGTGACGCGTCTCCACGCCAGCCGAGCGAGGCGATGCCGCCGAACGTCTTCTTGTCCCAGGTGTCGTAGCGGTAGCGCGAATAGATGCTGTTGACCTGCGACCGGCCGCCGGTCGCCGTGCGCGCGACGATAGTGCTGCGCGTGTAATAGTCGTTCTTGTTCATCGTCGAGGATTCCCACAGACGATAGCCGAAGCCGAGCAGCGAGGCGCGGATGCGGTCGCTCGCCTGCCATTCCAGCTTGCCGCTGCTGCCCGCGGTGCGCAGCCGGTTGGTATAGCTGCCATAGCTATGGTCGCCCGGCACCGCGCGCCCGTCCCAATTGCCCGCATCGGGGCCGGCGAGCAGCTTGCCGCCGGCGTCGAAGTAATTCTTCACCGGCTGCCACCATTTGGCGGAATTGCGCGTGCGGCTCTGGTAGCGCGCCGACAGCAGGATGCCGAACTGGCCGTGCGATCCGAAGCGGTCGGCGAACACGCCCTTGGCCCCGCCGCCCCAATGCTGCGCGCTGCCGCCGATCGTGTTGCGCCCGTCGGGCCCGCGGAACGACTGGTAGCTGCCATAGCCGTCGAGCATCGTGTAGCGGCGCTTCAGGTCGAGCGGGCTGCGCGTCACGATATCGACGATGCCGCCGATCGCGCCGCCATCCTGTTCGGCGGTGAAGGTCTTGTAGACGTCGGTGCGCTGCGACAGCTCGGACGGGATGATCTGCAGGTTGATCATCCGCGATCCCTCGCCGTCGTTGCCGATCGAGGCGAGGGTGATGCCGTCGATCGTCGTCTGGTTGAGATCGGGCGCGATGCCGCGGATCGTCACGAAGCGCGGCGCATCGCCCTCGTCGATCGTGCTGATGCCGGGCAGCAACCGTAGCTGCTCGGCGATGTTGCCGTCCGCCGCGATCGTCTCGACGTCGTCGTAGACGATGGTGTCGACCACCGCGGGCGACTGTTCCTTCTGCGCGGTCGCCTGGCGATTGGCCTGGACGACGATGTCGGTCTGCGGATCGGGGCCCGCTGCGTCGCGTGACGCCATATCGGCGGGCAGGGGATCCGCGGGCAGGGCAGGGCCGGACGCGAGGGCCGGCGTCGCCGCCCCCACCAGCATGACGGACGCACAGCACAGCAGGCGCGCCCGACGGGCACGCAGAACCATCGACATGGATTATCCCCCTTGGCGACGCGCGACCGAAACCCGGCCCGCACGACCGACGCGGCGCCCGCCTCCGATCACATCGGACCCGCCCGCGCCGTGGGGGGCTGCTAGGCAGCAAACGTTACAGCAAGACTGTCATATCATGACACTTTTGCGATCCGCGCCGCCACGCTGTCCTTTTCGTCGAATTTGCGACGATCCGTCAGCAGGTTAGCGACCGATGTCGAATGGTCATATCGGTCATAACCCCCGCCTATGGGTCTTAACCTTCGCATGGTACGAGGTGTGACCATGCGTATCTTCGTCACCGGCGGGGCCGGGTTCATCGGCTCGGCGCAGGGGGCGGGCCTACCCGATGATTCAACGCGTGAATCACACCCTCGCCACTGATTCAGGAAATCCGTCGGACAGGGCGGGCGGCGTCGCCTAGACTCGCCGGCATGGACGAGCTGCCGTTCACGCCCATTGATCTCGTCGCCATCGATGCCGCGCGCAACGTGCGTCGGCGCTGGCGGGTGGCGGCGTATCGGGATCTGTTCGGGCAGGTGATGATCGAGACGCGCTGGGGGCGGATCGGGACGCAGGGGCGCGAACTGGTGCGCAGCTTTGCCGATGAGGCGGCAGCCTGCGCCTATGTGCGCGGGCTGCTCGCGCGGCGGGGGAGGGCGGTGCGGCGGATCGGGGTCGCCTATCGCCCCGTAGTGCCGACGCGCCGACATGTCGACACGTCGACCGATCGCGGCCGGCCGAGTAACGTGTTGATGTCGTGAGCCGTAAGCGGCGGTGGTTGCCGGATTTTCCTTTCTCGCCGGCGGACGTAATGCATAGTGTCCGCACAACGAATGGGGGCGGCGATGGCGGGACGGACGCAGGGAATCCTTGGGGCGACGATCGGCGCGATGCTGCTGACGCTGTCGGGCAGCGGGGCGGCACAGCAGCCCGCGACGCCGCTGCGGCCCGACCAGGCCCGCTTCCGCGCGCTCTACCAAGCAATGGTGGAGACCGACACCAGCATCACGACGGGCAGCTGCACCGCGCTCGCCGGTACGATCGAGGCACGGCTGTTAGCGGCGGGCTATCCCGCGTCGGCGATCACGCGCTTTGCGGTGCCCGATCATCCCAAGGAGGGCGGGCTGGTCGTGACGCTGCCGGGCACCAGCCGCACGGTGAAGCCGATGCTGCTGATCGGCCATCTCGACGTCGTCGTCGCCAACCCCAAGGACTGGACACGCGATCCCTATAAGATGGTCGAGGAAAACGGCTATTTCTACGGCCGCGGCACCGCCGACATGAAGGCGATGGACGCGATCTGGGTCGATACGATGATCCGGTTCAAGGAGAGCGGCTATCGCCCGAAGCGCACGATCAAGCTGGCGCTGACCTGCGGCGAGGAGACGAGCTGGGCGTTCAACGGCATGAAGTGGCTGGCGCAGAACCGGCCCGAGCTGATCGCGGCGGAGTTCGCGCTCAACGAAGGCGGGGGCGGGCGGTCGGACGGCAAGGGCAACCTCGCGATCGCCAACATCCATGTCGGCGAGAAGGCCGCGGTCAATTACCGGATCGAGGCGACCAACCCCGGCGGCCACAGCTCGGCGCCGGTGCGCGACAATGCCATCTACGAACTGTCCGACGCGCTCGGCCGGCTGCGCGCCTATGACTTCCCGTTGCAGATGTCCGACACCACGCGCGCCTATTTCCGCGTTGCGGGCAAGGCGCGCGGCGATGCGATGGGCGCGGCGATGCAGCGGATCGCGGCCGACCCGACCGACAAGGCTGCCGGAACGCTGCTCAACACCGACAAAAGCTATCATTCGATGCTGCGCACAACCTGCGTCGCGACGCTGCTGGACGGCGGCCATGCCAACAATGCGCTACCGCAGCGCGCGGGCGCCAATATCAACTGCCGTATCTTCCCCGGCGTGTCGGCCGAAGCGGTGCGCGCGACGCTGGAGCGGGTGATCGCCGATCCGCGCATGACCGTGAAGCAGGTCGACGATCGCGGGCCCGCGGCCGTGCCCCCGCCGCTCGACCCGAAGATTGTCCAGCCTGCCGAACGGCTGCTCGCGCGTTATTATCCGGGCGTGCCGCTCGCCCCGATGATGTCGACCGGCGCGACCGACGGCATCTATCTGGAAGCGATCGGCATCCCGTCCTACGGCCCGCCGGGCCTGTACGGGGATCCCGACGGCAACGGCACGCACGGCCTCAACGAACGCGCGATCGTGAAGGCGGTCTATACCGGCCGCGATTACCTGTACGACCTGGTCAAGGCCTATGCCGGCTGACACCTCGACGTGTCGACAATCCTACAGGCCTAGCTCCGCCTTCACCTTCGCCCAGCTGACGTATTTGAAATTCTGCGTGTCGGGCGCGTTGTCGCCGTCCTGCGCGACGAAGAGGCCTTGGCGGTAAGCCGGGCCGAAGTCGCCCAAGGCCAGCTCGATGCCATCGGTGTCGCTGGTGCCGTCGATCGTGCCTCCCCCGATGCGGAAGCGGCCGGCATAGGTCACGCCGGGCAGGCGGTAGACCGTATAGGCGCTGTCGCCCTGGCTCGAGACGATCAGATAGCCGCCGGTGCGTCCCTTGGGGGCGAGCGCCAGGCCCTCGGCGTCGGCGACGAGCGTCTTGCCGTCGACGCGCGCGATCGGGGTGGCGGTTGCGGGGGCGGCGGGGTCCGCGGCGAAGCGCCACAGGCCGACGTCTTCCTCGGCGACGTAGAGCGTGCCCGTCCGGTCGTCGACGACGCAGCCTTCCGCCTGCGTGCCGAGCTTCATGCTGCGCACCGTCGTCACGACGGGGGAGGGGCCCGACAGGTCGATGCGCACCTGGTCGATGCGGCCGTCCTTCAGCACGACGAAGCCGAACAGCGCCTTGTCCTTGGCGCGCGTCCACAGGCACATGCCATAGGCCTCGCCGGGGCCGACCGGGTAACGTCCCATCGGCACCAGTCGACGTGTCGACGTGTCGAGCGTGAACAGCGCGACATGCGCCTGTGTTACGTCCGCGCGGTCGCTCGCCACCGCAATCACGCGCCCCCCGACCTCGCGCAGGTCGACGTTGTTGAGCCGCGCGGCGGGGGTGAACGACACGCGCTTGCCCGCCATGTCGTAGACGTGGATGCCCGCCTTCTTGTCGGTGCCGATGACCAGGCTCTGCGCCGGGTCCTTGGCATTGCGCCAGATCGCGGGATCGTCCGCCGCGTCGTGCGCGGTGTCGACCGGATCGGTCTCGGCGCTCGCCGCAACGAGCGGCGCCTGCGTCAGCGGCGCCGCGGCCGGAACGCTCGCGCAGCCGGCGAGCAGCAGGGCGGGGAGGACGCTCCTCACAGCTTCACCCGCACGCCGGCGAAGATCGAATAGCCGAACTTCTCATATTCGTACGTCCGGAAGCGCTCGCCGAAATAGCGCACGCCCGGCGTGTTGGTGAGGTTCTTGCCCTCGGCGAACAGGTTGATGCCCTTCATCAGCTGCACGCTACCCGTCACGTCGAGCTGGCCGCGGCCTTCCCAATAGAGGTCGAGCGCGGGATTGTCGGCGTTGATCTCGTCCAGATAGTCGCTGCGCTTGGTATAGGCGACGCGCAGGTTCACCGGTCCGCGCTCGTAGAAGACGCTAGCGTTCCACATATGCGTCGACTGGCCGGGCAGCGCGAAGCGGCTGCGGCCCCCGTACGTGCCGTCGAACGTCGCATGGCCCTGCGTGTAGGTGTAGTTGGCGAAGACGCCGAGGCCGCCCAGCAGGCCGGGCAGGAACGACAGCTGCTGCTGCCAGTTCAGCTCGACGCCGTACAGCTCGCCCTTGCGCGCGTTGATCGGGCTGCTGAAGATCGCGGGCAGGCCCAGATACACGCCCTGCCGGTTGAGCGTGTAGCGATAGTCGGTCAGGTCCTTGTAGAAGCCGTTGACCGACACGACGCCCAGCGGCCGGATGTAATATTCCAGGCCCGCATCGACGTTGTTCGCCAGCGTCGGGTTGAGGCGCGGATTGCCGGACTCAACGCGGATCGTATTGCCCTCGGTCGTCTCGAGCACGCGCGGCGCGAGCTGCGGGAAGTTGGCGCGGTTGATCGCACGGCTGAGCGCGGCGCGCAGGATCAGGTTCGGCGTGAACGCCTGGCGCAATGTCAGATTGGGGAAGAAGTCGACATAGCCCGCCTTGCCGTTGGCGGTGACGATCGCACCGGTGCGCGACACGCTCGGCGCGCTCGACTGGAAGTTGGTCGTCTCGACGCGCAGGCCCGCGACCAATGTCGTGCCGCCGTTGACGTATTTCGTCATGCCGAACAGGCCGAGGATGCTTTCCTCCGCGGTGTAATCGGCGGTCAGCGACTGCGGCAGGCGGCGTTCCGACGTCGCCTTGGCCGCGTCGAAATAGGCATCGGCGAGGCCGGTGTCGAAGCGCTTGCCGAGATCATAGTCGAAGTTGCGCGACTCCTGATCAGACAACAGCCCGGCGAGCGTCTGGCTCGGCGCGGCGCTGCTGCGCCGATCGCGGAAGCGCTCCTCGTCGGCGCTGATGTGACGCTCGCGATATTTGCCGCCCGTCGACAGCGTGACATACTCGGCGATCGGCAGGTCGGTGCGGATGGCGACCGTCAGCTCGTCGTTCTTCGTCGTGTTGGACCGGAAGGCGTTCTCGCGGAAGGCGAAGGTGCCGGTCTGGAGATACTCTTTGCTGGTGAACAGCGAATAGCTCGGCAGATCGGCGTCGGCGAAATTGTACGAGAGCGTGGGGCGCAACGTCGAGCGGAACAGCAGCTCGTCGCGGCGCGGATAGGTCTGCGAAGTCTCGCTATACGCCACGTCGGCGCGGATCGTGCCGTCGCCCAGCCGCTGTTCCAGGCCGCCGGTAACGGTCCAGATCTCGTTCACCTGCTTCCTGTGGCGCACCTGCTTTTCGATACGCGTGTTGGTGTAGGTCGCGGTGCGATCGGTCGACCCCGCCTGCAACGTGCCCTCGCTCCACAGGATGCCGAGGCGGTCGCGGAATTCATCGTCCTGGAAGCGGGCATAGGTGCCGCGCACCCAGGCGTGCGTCGCGTCGGACGGGCGCCATTCGAACGCACCGGTGCCGGCGATGCGCTGGCGCTTGGTGTCGTAATCCTTGAACAGGGTTTCGGTGACGCGCAGGCCGGCGGGCGTCTGGCTCCACGTATTCTCGACATTGTCGGGGCGGCGGTGGGTCGAGGAATAGCTGCCCGACAGCAGCACGCCGAACTGGCGATCCTGGCCGAACGTGTCGCTGACCGCGGCCGATCCGCGATAGTCGTGGCCTTTGCCGAACTGGTTGTAGCTCATGCCGCCCATGCCGGTCAGCGCGAAGCCCTTGCGATCGAACGGCGAGCGCGTCGTGATGTTGACCGCACCCGCGATCGAATCCGCGTCTTGATAGGGGAGGAGCGACTTGGTCACTTCGAGGTTGGCGACGATGTCCGACGGGATCGTGTCGAGATCGACGGCGCGCGTCGTCGGGTCGACCGAGGGGATCTGGATGCCGTCGACCGAAATCGCCGACCATTCCGACGGCGCGCCGCGGACGTTGATGTAGCGGCCCTCGCCCTGGTCACGCTCGATGCCGACGCCCGGCGCGCGCTGCAGCGCCTCGGCGATATTGGGATCGGGGAAGCGGCCGATCGCATCCGCCGAGATGACGGTGATCGTATTGTCGGCGGTGCGCTGCTGGTTGAGCGCCCGCGCCGTATTGTCGACCAGCGACGCGCCGACGACGATGATGTCGCCCTCCCCGCCGCTCGCCGCTGGCAACGTGAACGACACGGCGCGACCGCGTTCGGCCGCAAGAACCGTGCGCGTCACCGGCGGACGGCCGAGATAGTCGATCAGCAAGGTGACGTCGCCGCTCGCATCCGGCGTCGCAACGGTGAACTCACCCTGCAAATTGGTCGTCGCCTGCGCGCCCGTGCCCTCGACGACGATGCGCGCGCCGGGCAGCGCGAGGCCGCTCGCGTCATAGATGCGGCCCGACACGATCGGCCCCTCGATCGGCGCCCCCGCCGGCGTGGCGGCGGGCGCATCGACCGAGGCGGCGAGCGTCGGCTGCGCGGCGAAACCGAGTGCGACAAGCGAAACCCCCGCAAGCGCGCGGACGGCCGGACGAATGGCGTGCATGATGCTCCCCCTGAGCGTGATGGCGCCGATGCTCCCCGCACCGGTCGTGTCGCCGCAGCCCGTGGCGGGGGATTGTTACGTGGGGATGGAGCCGGTGTTACGCTATCGTGACACTCCTCCTCACCGCGTCAGGTACATCGCGCGCAGCCGGCGGATCGTCGCGGCGTCGAGGCCGAGCTGATCGCGTTGATAGGCCGCCATGCCGCCGGGTTTGGCCGCGATCGCGGCGAAGGCGGCGTCGAGATAGGCGGGATCGACGCCCATCAGCGCGCTTACCACGTCGGCGGGCAGGGCTTTCGTCCAGGCGGCCGCGTTCGGATCCTGGCGGGCGGCGCGGGCGGGATCGAAATAGCGGTTGGAGAGCATATAATCCTGCATCACGGTCGCGCGCGGCACGCCCAGCACGGTGAGCAGCAGCGCCGCGGCGACGCCGGTGCGATCCTTGCCCGCCGAACAGTTGAACGCGAGCGGTGCGTGGTCCGCGGCGAGCTCGGCGAACATGCGGCGATAGGCGCCGGCGAAGCGGAAGGGCAGCTCCGCATAGGTGTGCGTCATGATGCTGCGCGCCTTGGCACCGTCGAGCTTCGGGTCGGCGAGGGCACGCATGTCGCCGGTCATGTCGTAATCGTCGGCGAAGACCGCGGGCTTATGCGCCTCGGGCCAGGCGACCGGCGCCTTGGCGCGCTCGCGCGTGTCGCGCAGGTCGCAGACGGTGACGAGGCCGCGCTTGGCCAGCGCCGCAAAGTCCGCCGGGGTCAGCGCGTTCATCGCGCCCGAGCGGTAGAGCAGGCCCCATTTCACCGTCCGCCCGTCCGCGGTGCGATAGCCGCCGAGATCGCGGAAATTCTGCCCGCCCTGCAACGGCAGGACGCGTTCGTGCGGCACCTGCGGCGCGACGGGGGCGGGGATCTGCCGCGCGATCGCGAGCGTCGGGGCGAGGGCGAAGAGGAGGGCGAGATGGCGCATGGATCGTCCTGTAAGACATCTCCGTTCGCCTTGAGCCTGTCGAAGGGCGGCTTTCCGCGAGCGCAGCGCCTGAAGCACGGCGCCCTTCGACAGGCTCAGGGCGAACGGACGATTGAAGGCGTCCGTGCTCCCGCACCGCGCGGGAGCACGGGGCGGCATCAGAACCGCACGTTCACTTCGGCGCCCAGCGTCCGTGCTTCGTTGAAGAAGCCGTAGGTGCCGAGCAGCGGGCTCAGCGCCCGGAAGAACAGATGCTGTTCGTTGAAGAGGTTGCGCGCCCAGATCGACACGCCCAGCGTCGCGCCGGTGCCGTTCAGCCGGATGTCGGTCAGCGCCAGGCGGCCGTTGACGACGAACGCACCGTCGCCCTTGGGCTGGCGCACGCCCGTCTGCGGATCGTTGTAATTGGCGTAGAAGCCGTCGTCGTAATTGCCGTCGAGGTGCACGCGGAAGGTGCTGCCGGTCAGCGGCAGTTCGTAATCGATCGCGCCGCTCGCCGCGTTGCGCGGGGTATAGACCGGATAGATGCGGATCGGCGTCGTCACCACCACGCCGTTGGTCTGCGGGAAGGGGTTCGACGTCGGCGGGATGTGGACATAGGTGAAGGCGTAGCTGGCGGTCAGCGTCAGGCCGTCCACCGGCAGCAGCGTGAAGTCGCCCTCCCAGCCCTTCAGGCGGCCGGTGCCGGGCGCGTTGGTCGTCTCGGTCGTGGTGCGCGTGGTGTTGAGCAGCACCCGCTCGCCTTTGTCATTGGTGACATATTGCTGGTAATTGGCGCTGAAATCGATCTGGATGTCCTTATAGTCGCCGACATAGGCGGCGACGTTGAAGCGCGCCCGCCGATCCCAGAATTCCATCTTCGCGCCGGCTTCGAACATCGACACGGTTTCCGGATTGAACGGCGCATAGGTGAGCGAGCGCGAATTGGCGCCGCCCGACTTATAGCCGGTGCTCCACTTGCCATAGACATGGACGTCGCGCGTCAGGTCGGCGGCCAGCGTCACCATCGGGTCGATGCGCGACCAATGCGCGTTGAGGGCCCGCGGCGCCGACACGCCGTTGACGCTCGGCAGCGCGCCGTTGACGATGGTCAGTTCGCCATGCTTGGCATCGCGCGTCCAGCGCGCACCGCCCGTCAGATGCAGCCGGTCTTCGGCGAAATCGGGGGTCCAGGTCGCCTGGCCGAACACGCCGACGCTCTCGGTCGTCACATGGCTCGCGCGGTCGATGCGCTGGTCGGCGATGACGAGCGGGATCACACTCGCCGCGGTGCCGTCGGCGTTCCAGCGCATCGTGTTGAACGCCTGTGCATTGTCCTCCACCTTCTCGCGATAATAGAGCGCGCCGGCGAGGTAATGGAGCTGCGCCGTCTCGCCGATCGCCTGCACCTCTTCGCTGAACTGGTGCTGCTTGAAATAGGCGAGGCTGTATCGCGAGAAGGCGCCGTTCGGCGCATAGACCGAGGTGTTGGCGCTGCCATTGTCGAACTGCGACTGCGTCATCGCGCGATAGGCAGTGATCGACTTCAGCTCGAGGCCCGGCATGGCCTGCCAGTCGAGCGTCAGGCGATGGCCGTGCGTCTTGCCGATGCTGGGCTGCTGCGGCACGCCGACGGTCGCGGTACGCGCACGGGTCGGCTGCAGCGGCTGGGCGGGCGCGCGCGGCAGCGTGCCGGCGGTGATCGACTGGAGGTAGAGCGGCGTCGACGCGTCGTAGGACGTGTCGAACGCATAGTCCGCGCTGAAGCCCGTCACCGGCTTCCACAGCGCCTCGCCATGGAAGCCGCGGCGGTCGAAGGCGTTGAAGTCCGCCTGGCCCGACATCGGGTTCTTGACCAGCCCGCCGCGGCTGGTGACGATGCCGTCCAGCTTCACCGCGATATTGGCGAAGGCGGGCAGGTCGAGATGCGCCTCGCCCTTGTAACTGCCGTAATTGCCGATGCCGGCAGTGCCGTTGAAGCCGAATTCCCCCGTCGGCTTCTTGGTGACGATGTTGAGCGCGCCGCCTTCGGTGTTGCGGCCGAACAGCGTGCCCTGCGGGCCTTTCAGCACCTCGATGCTCTGTACGTCGTACAGCGCCGTACCCAGGCCCTGCGCACGGCCCAGATACACGCCGTCGATATAGACGCCAACGCCCTGGTCGCGCGCGGGCTGGTTGCTGTCGGCGAGCACGCCGACGCCGCGGATGTTCACGATCAGCGCCGAATTGCGCGAATAGAAGGGCGCGACCCGCAGGCTCGGGATCGCGCCGTCCTGCAGGTCGACCAGCGACTGGACGTGGCGGTTGCGCAGCGCGCTGTCATCGAGCACCGAAATCGCGATCGGCGTGTCCTGCAGGTTCGTCTTGCGCTTCTGCGCGGTGACGACGATGTCGGCGAGGCCGCCGGACTGGTCATCTTCCGCGGTGATCGTCGGCGCTGCGCCCGCCGCGGTGCTGCCGGCCGTCTGCCCCCAGGCCGTCCCGGCGCCCATGCCGATCAGTGCGATCGCCGCAGCCGACCGCAACAACATACCCATACGCGATACCATGATGTCCCCCCGTGTTCGTCGGGCGGCGCGCTAGACATGTCCGAAGACGACTGAGTTACATTTCGGAAACAGAACGAAGACACCGGGCCGATCGTGGCCTCGCTTCACCGCAGGCCGGGCACCCCGTGGGGGCCCATGCGTTCGGACAGGGCAGGGACGCGGGAGAGGATACGAACCCCATGCGGACATATCATCTGTTGCCGGTCGCGCTTGCCGCACTGGTGCTGGGCTGCGGCGAAGATGGCGGCAACGGCGGGCAGAGCGGCAGCGCGCCCACACCGACCCCGACACCCACCGCAACCGCCACGCCGACGCCGACACCCACCGTGACGGCGGTGAACCAGCGCGTCGTCGCCAGCTTCGACAACCCCTGGGCGATGGCGTTCCTGCCCGACGGGCGCGCGCTCGTCACCGAAAAGCCGGGGCGGTTGCAGCTCGTCACGCAGGCCGGCGCGAAGACGCAGGTGTCGGGCGTGCCGCGCGTCACCTATCAGGGACAATTGGGGTTGCAGGACGTCGTGCTCGACCCCGACTTCGCCAACAATGCGCGGATCTGGCTGACCTATGCCGAGCCGGCGACCGGCGGGCAGCAGCTCGCCGTCGCGCGCGCGACGTTGGTGTCCGGCAGCACGCCGCGGCTCGACGACGTGACGGTGGTGTGGCGCGCGACGCCGGCGACGACGGGCGGGCAATTGGGCGGGCGGATCGCCTTCGCACCCGACGGGCGCACGATGTTCGTCAGCACCGGCGAGCGCCAGCAATTCACCCCCGCGCAGGACCCGGCGGGGACGCTCGGCAAGATCGTGCGGATCAACCTCGACGGCAGCGCCGCGTCGGGCAATCCCTTCGCTTCGGGTCCGAAGCCGGAGATTTGGACGCTCGGCCATCGCGACCCCTACGGCCTCGTCTTCGCCAGCGACGGGCGATTGTTCGAATCCGAAATGGGGCCGGCGGGCGGCGACGAGTTCAACCTGATCCAGGCGGGCAGGAACTACGGCTGGCCCAAGGTGTCGGAGGGCGACAATTACGACGGCACGCCCATCCCGCGCCACAGCACCAACACCGCTTATACCGCGCCCTTGGTCAGCTGGACGCCGGTAATCGCGCCGGGCGGGATGATCCAGTATCGCGGTAACGCATTCGCAGGCTGGACCAGCGACTTCCTCCTCGCCGGTCTCGCACAACAGGGCCTAGTCCGTGTCCGCGTCACCGGCGACACCGCACGCGAGGTCGCCCGCATCGGGTTGGGCAGCCGTACGCGCGAGGTGGAGGAGGGGCCGAACGGCTCGCTCTGGGTGCTGCGCGACGGCGACAACGGTGCGCTAGTGGAGCTGACGCCGCAGTAGTTTTGGTTCGCGCGAAGACGCGAAGACGCCAAGAGGGCTCGCATGCCGCGCCGCATGCGCGTTCCATGCATGCAGAGTATCAGGACACGACGGCCGCGCCGCAGCGCAACACCTTCGCGTCTTCGCGTCTTCGCGTGAAATACCTAATGACGCTACGCGTCGCATAGCCGACATGTCGACACCCCGACATGTCAACTGATCCCAAACCCCGCAGCGGTGAAGCGCAACGCCTCGCTGCGCATCTCGCGCGTCGCGATCAGGCCGTCATGCGTAGCGAGGAACGCCCAGCTCGAATGCGGAGCAGGGGGCGGCACCAGAGCGGCGGGGTCGAGCACCGCGACGTTGATCCCCGGCGCCCGCGCAGACGGCGCCCGCAGCGCCCCCATGCCGGCGACCCGCGCGGCTGCGGCAAGCGCCTGTGTCGCCGTATAATCGGCCGGGTGGGTCCAGCGGCCCGCGGGCGTGTCGAACGGCGCCTGCGTCAGGTCGAGCGTGCGGTTGCTCGCGACAAGGACCGCGAAGGCCGACATCGGCGTCGGCGTGCGCGGCCGGCGGAAACCCGGCGAACGCGAAAAGGCGACGAGCCGCCAATAGGCCGTCTCGGCGACCGCGGTCGCGATATCCTCCGCCGCGTAGAAGATGCCGGGCAGCACGTCGGAGCCGCGGAACCGCGACGGCCGCCCCAGGCCGTACCGGAACGGCGCGGCGAGCAGCCAGGGCAGGCGCTGCGCGGCAGGTGGCAGTGCTGGCTTGACGTCATCGGCCAGCGCCTCGAGCAACGCCTGGTCCGCGGCGCTGTCGGCGAGGCGGTTGGTCGCGATGCGGTGCTGCCCCTCCACCATGCGGATCACCCGCCCACGATAGGGGCGGGCGTGATCGGAAAGCGCTTCAGACACGCGCACGCAGCGCATCGACATAATCGCTGGTACGCAGCAGCCCGCGCACGCTCGCGATCAGCTCGAGCGGCGCCGCGCCCAGATCGAGGTTCGGCGTCACCAGCCACGATCGCGCCGCCTCGTCGTCCTGCCCCAGCCAGCTGTCGAGCGAACGGAACAGGCGAAGCAGGTGTTGCGCCAGTTCGAACGACTTGCTCCCCGCCTCCAGCCGATAGCTGCCCCCCCGCAGCCGCGACACGGTCGGCGCCGACAGGCCAAGGATCGCCCCCAGCCGCGCATTCGACAGCTGCCAGAACGTCGCGATCCGCGCGATCGCCTCGCTCAGCACACGCGGCGCATCGGGATCGAGGGAGGGCAGGGCGGTCGCCATAGTCATATCTCCTCCAGAACGATATAGGGTAAATTCGTTCACAGGAAAAGAAGTACCAAGCGGATATATCAGCTGTGGCGATAATGCCACCATGGCGCAAAACCTGTGCGCCGTACCGGCAAGCCCATTGCCATGCTTGGCAAAATGACAAGAGTGTCACCGACATAAGACGGACGCCGCAGCGTCCGATCCGGGGGAATCTATATGGCCGTGAAGTCGTATCGTGCGTCGTTGCGTTTGGCGTTGTCCGCTCTGGCTCTGGGGACGGTGCTCACCGCGCTGCCGGCCACCGCGCAGACCCGCACTCCCCCGCCTCCACCGTCGGGCGGCTATTATATGGCCAACGGCACGCGCACGACCGACTATAACGCCGCCCTCGCCTCGTGGCGCAACGACGCGCAGTTCAAGGTCGATTATTCGAAGGCGTTCATGGGCATGGAATATGCCTATGTCCTGGGTCTCAACGGCGCCGGGCAGACGGTCGGCGTCAACGATGGCGGTGTGCTGTTCAGCCATCCCTCCTTCTCCGGCACCGGCAAGATCACCGGCCTGCGCACCGCGGCCCCGTCCAGCTATGGCAACGACGGCCAGATCAACCCGCGCACGCCGTGGAGCTACCATGGCACGCACGTCGCCGGCACCGTTGCGGGCAACCGCGCCGCCAATGGCGTGATGTTCGGCAATGCCTATGGCGCCAACATCCTGGCCGCGACGATCAACTTCTCGGCCGGCGACTTCCTGTGGGCGCGCGACGTCGGCATCGACGGCTCGACGACGGTCTCGGCGCCGCGCCAGAACATCGTTGACCTCGCCAACACCGGCAAGGTGCGCATCATCAACAACAGCTGGGGCGTCAGCACCTCGGCGCCCTACACGCTGTCGCTGGCGCAGGCGCGGTCGACCTTCGCGCAGACCCTCAACGGCTTCTACGACCCCGTCCTCAAGAACGACGTGCTCGTCGTCTTCTCGGCCGGTAACGACGCGGGCGCACATGCCAGCCTCGATGCGGTGACGCCGCTCAACGACCTGCGCCTGCGTTCGAACTGGCTGTCGGTGGTCAATTACCAGGCCAGCGGCAATGCCGATCCCAGCTCCAGCCTGTGCGGCCAGACCGCGACCTGGTGCGTCGCCGCGCCGGGCAGCCAGATCGTCTCGACCTTCAATGTCACGACGCTCGATCGCGCCGGGATCCAGGCCAAGTACACGCGCGCCATGTATCCGACGATCTACAGCGCCGCGACGCTGAGCGCGCTGCAGAATGCCGCGGTCAACGCCTGGATCAACGTCCTTAACGGCTATCTCAACCGCCAGTTCGCCGCGCAGCAGGCCGGGACCAAGTTCGATCTGGATGCGGAGAGCACCTTCCTCGCGCAGCAAGCGGTCGGCATCACGCTCGCCTATGGCGCGCGCTTCACCAGCGCCGATCCCGACGGCTACACCAGCCGTATCGCCGGCATCGTCTCGGCCAACACCGACATCCTCGGCGTCGATTTCTCGAAGCTCGTGCTCACCAAGGCCAATGCGCAGTTGCAGGCCGACATGAAGCAATACCTGACCATCACCGGCCCGGGCTATGGCGTGCTGACCGGCACGTCGATGGCGGCGCCCAACGTGTCTGGCTTCGCGGCCGTGCTGATGAGCCGGTTCCCGAACTACAATACCGGCCTCATCTCCGACATCCTTGTCTCGAGCTCGAAGGATCTCGACACGCCGGGCGTCGACCTGAAGTCGGGCTGGGGCGCCCCACAGATGGACGTCGCGCTGGCCGGCCCCACTGCATTGCGCCAGACGCGTGAGGTCAACGTTGCGACAGGTGGCATCGACATCTGGAGCAACAACATCCAGGACGCGCGCGACCGCTATTCGGCCGAAGTGCTGGCGAGCTTCCCTGCTGACATCGGCGGCCTCACCAAGCGCGGCGGGGGCGAGCTGATCCTGACGGGCAGCAACAGCTACAGCGGCGCGACCCGCGTCGAACAGGGCACGCTGACCGTCAACGGCGCGCTGACGCGTTCGGCGCTGACCGCGATCGGGGGCGGCACCATCGGCGGCACCGGCAGCCTCGCCTCGCTGACCGCGGCGAGCGGCGGCATCGTCGCGCCGGGCAACGTCGGCGCGATCGGCACGCTCACCGTCACGGGCACCACCACCTTCGCGGCCGGCAGCCAGTATCTGGTCGACGTCGGCCTGCCTGGCACGTCGGACCTGATCGCCACCAACCGCGCGGTGCTGAGCGGCGGCACGGTGACGCTGCGGCCGACCGCACGCGATCCGCGCTTCGGCGACAGCTACACGATCCTGATCGCCAGCAACGGCGTCACCGGCACGTTCGGCGACACCACGTCGTTCAGCGCGATCCTGTACCCGCTGCTCAGCTACAGCTCGACCGCGGTCACCGCGAGCGTCGCGGCGCGCCCGTACACCAGCGTCGTCGCCAACACGCCGGTGCAGATGGCCTATGCCCGCCTGCTCGATGGCAACCGCTCGGCCGCGTACAATTCGCTGCTGGGCATCTACGGCGGCCTCGACCTCCAGTCGGCATCGACGATCCAGGCGACGCTGGAAAGCCTGGCGCCGCGCGCCGAGACGACCAAGCGCGCGATCGGCACCGTCGCGACCGACAATATGGCGCGCTTCTATCGCGAGCGCATCTCGGCGATGGCGCCCGAGACGTTCCAGGGCGGTTCGATCGCGATGATCGGCAAGCCGATGGAATTCGCCGCCAACGAGATCGCGATGCCGGGCCAGGCCGCGATGGTCAGCGACACGCCGGCGACGACGCTGCAGGAAAACGTCCTGCCGGAAAACGCCGCAGTCTATCTGGCGGGCGGCTATCTCGACGGGTCGAGCGCATCGATGCCCGGCACGGTGCCGCAGACCGGGCGTGACCGGTTCGACGGCTTCTACGTCGCGGCGGGGATCGAGGCAAAGGTCGACGACACCAGCATGCTGGGCTTCGGCTTCTCCTACACCAAGATCGACGGCAAGCCGAACGCCGGCCAGACCGCGCGCGGCGAGCTGATCCAGGGCACGCTGTACGGCCGCATCGGTGGCTCGCTCGGCCCCTCGCTCGACGTGCAGACCAGCGCCGGCGTCTATCAGTCGCGCACCCGCCGCACCGGCACGTTCCTGGGCACCGCATTCGACCTGCGCGCCCGCGACAACGCGCTGGCGCTGTCGAGCGAAATCGGCGCGACCTACAACGCCGGCAGCGAGGCGCTGCGCTTCGGCCCGCGCGTCGCGGTGCGCACCAACCGCATCGACTTCACGCCGACCGCGGAAACCGGCACCGGCCCGGCGCTCGCCACGTCGAAGGACAGCTATCGCAGCATCCAGGCCCGCGCCGGCCTGCAGCTCGACGGCAATGCCCAGGGCCTGCGCCCGTTCGCTTCGGCCTATTACGTCCACGACTTCCAGGACCGGTCGAACGTATTCCTGGCGGGCTTCGCCGGCGGCACTCCGCTGCGCACCCCCTTCGCGGTCGCGAACCAGGACCGCGACTGGGGCGAAGTGTCGGCGGGCCTGTCGTACCGCACCGGCAACGCGACGCTGTCGCTGTCGGCCGATACGACCTTCGAACGCAGCGACGTCCGCAATCAAGCCTATCGCGGCGGCCTGAAGCTGTCGTTCTGATCGAACGCGACACGGCATGACAGGGGCGGCGGATCGACGGATCCGCCGCCCTTTGTCGTTTGGGGCCTGCCGCGACACCCGCCTTGGAATGGCATAAAATCAGAACGTCGCCGTCGTTCGACGCACTGACTTGCTGCCATCACGCGCGATGCCTATCATTTTGCCGGTTACAATCCGGCAAAATGCGGAGCACAGGCATGAGTGCGGTAGAACGGATACAGACTCTGCTGGGGGGCGAGGCGAACACGGGGCCGCTGCACAGCGAGCGCGACGTGATGCGGCTGGTCCGTCGCGGCCTGCCGACTCAGGCCGTCGATCATTTCCTGCGCGCCTCCCGGCTGACGTTCAGCGTGCTCGACCCGCAGATCCTCAACCGGCGGACCTTTAAGCGACGCCAGGACGCGGCCCAGCCGCTCGATCCGGCAGAGTCCGACCGGATCGTGCGCGTGGTGAGCGTAGTCGCCGCGGCCGAGGAGACGTTCGCCGACCCGGACAAGGCGCATGCCTGGCTGACGCGCGAAAATCGCGCGCTCGACGGCGAAACGCCGCTCGCGATGACCGACACGGATCAGGGCGCGCGCGCCGTGGAGGCGCTGCTGGGGCAGATCGCGCACGGCCTCGCAGCGTGATCGTCCATCGCCTGTGCAAGGCAGCGCATGCCGCGCTGGACGGCGAGGGCGCGCGTATGTGGGGCGGACGGTGGAATTCGCCGGGACGGGCGATGGTCTATACCGCCGCCACGCCGAGCCTCGCGGTTCTGGAGGTGCTGGTCCACCTCGACCTGCCGCCCGATCTCATCCCCGACGACATGGTGTTGCTGGCGATCGACGTCCCAGATGACGCGACGCTCCACAGCTTGGACAGCACGCCGACGGATGCCGATGCCTGTCGGCAGGCGGGGGACGCCTTCCTCGACGCCAGCCAGGCGCTGGGCCTGCGTGTGCGCAGCGTCGTCGTGCCGCAAGAGGCGAACCTGCTGCTGAACGTGCGCCACGCGGACATGACGCGGGTGAGGGTGGTCGGGACGGACTCGTTCCGCTTCGACCCGCGCTTGCTTCGCTGACGCAAGGCGGGGCGATCCAGTCAGCCCCCGCTCATCGATGATCAAATAGACCGCTTGAGGAGCCGCCCATGCCCGTCGCCCTGCTGACCGCCCTCGCGCTGACCCGGGCCGATCCCCTGCTGACGACCCTCCCGGCGCGTTTCTATAACCGCCCCGGCGCCAGTGTCGCGACCCGCGACGCCGACCTCGCCCGCTGCCTGGCGATCGCCACCCAACCGATGGCCGATACCGGCCCGGCGGTGGTCAAGGACCGCAGGCTCACGCCCCCGATAGGCACCGCCCAAGACGTACCGCCCGTCACACCGGACGACCCGATCGAAACCTGCATGAGCAACCGCGGCTGGCGACTCTACGCGCTGACGCGACGCGAGCAGACGGCGTGGGCACGACTGTCCGCGCCAGCCCGCGCGCGCCTTGCCGACACGCTCACCGGTGCCACGCAACTACGCTGGGGACGCCTCGTCCGCCCGGCATCGCGCCTGCGACTGAACGGGGGCAGCCTGAAACACTAGCGATGACCGCCCGCCCGCTGATCACAGGCCTAGCGCTGCGTATCAGCAGGCAGGGCGGGCGACATGGTGATCGTGCAGGGCAGGGGCTTACGCGCCTTGTCCGCGCGCTTGCGGCATGCCTCCAGAGTGTTCCGATTAGCGGTGACGATCCGGTCGCCCGCCGCGATATTCGCGAACGCCTTGGGCCCGGCGCTCCGCATCATGCGCTGTCCGCCCTCCCACATCGGCATGGCGAGCGTGCGCGCCGCCATCTTCTCGGGCCATTGCCAGCCCGCGGGGACGGCACGCGCGACGATGCCGGCGAATACCGCCCATACGATCATGCCGACGACGATCCCGCCGATCGCGGTCCACGCGAGCCAGCGGTTCTGCTCGTCACTGCGCCGTGCCGAGACGGTGACGGCTTGCAAGGCACGCGTCGCATCGCGTAGCTCGCCGGCTGCGGTCTTCACTGCCTGCCGGTCCTCGGCGACAGCCCCGGTGATCCGGGCGGCGACCTGACGTGCGACCGTCTCTTCCTCCGTTGCCTTCCGCAAGATTTCCGCGCGCTGGTAGGTGGCGGTCGCAAGCTTCGTGATCTGCCCCAGCGTCTCGCTATAGTCGGGCGGTTCAGGCCGATCGTCACGCGCCGCGATCCCTTCGATCGCGCGCCGGAGCAACGCCAGTTCGCCGCGTACGCCTTCGAACGCTTCCGCCGCGGCATCCCGTTCGTATTCGCCCTCGTCCATGTTGCCCCCTCTTTCCGCACGACGGCACGAAACCCTACCGGCTCATACCCCGGTCGCGGTTCCGGCCCGGTTCGATCGATCGCATCAGCGCGTCACCGATCGAGCGCTCGCGTTGCATGTCCAGCTCCAGCTCCGATGCGCGACGGCGCAGCGCGGATTCGAGCTGCGGATCGCGGGCGAGCCCGGCCGCTTCTGTCTCCATCCGCGCCTGCACCCGTTCGGCGCCGGCGCTGTCGCCGCTTCGCTCGAGCCCGGCACGCTGCCGCTGCATCGCCTGCCAGCCGGCGACGAACCGATCAGCGCGTGCCTCAGGATCGAGCCGCACACGCTGTTCCTCGGCCATCGCCCGCACCGCCCCATCCGTATGGCCGCTCACCGCCTGATCGATCAGCCCAGGCTCGCGCTGCATCGCGGACGCAAGGTCGCGAGCGGCATAGGGGCGGATCGCATCCAATGCCGCAATCGCGCGCCGTACCGCAGTGTCCTGATGCGGCAGCACCGGCAGGTCCCGTGCCTGCATCCGCCGCACGTCGGCCGCAACGCGGGCATAGTCACGGATTGCCTTGGCTTGGTCAGGACGGTCGGTGCCGATCGCCGCTCCGTCACGCTCGACCGCAGGCTTCGGCCGGAACCCCGCGAACATGCCGCGCGCGCCATCCCGAACCATGTCGCGCACCTTCTCCACCATCTGGCGTGTGCGTTCCGGGAATCGGATTTCGCGCCGATCGGCGAAGGCGCGGGCATGGTCCTGTTCGCTGCGCTCGGGCGCATAGTCGCCCGCCATGTCCTTGCCGCGGTCGCGCGACAGCACACGCGCGAGCTTGCCCTGATCGGCAAAGTCGTCGCGGCCGTAATGGAGCTGCACGCCCTCGCGATGCCGCGACAGTCCGACATAGCCGCTGTGCCGGTCCATCCCGGGTGTCGCAAGAACATGCGCACAATCGACCGTCACGCCCTGCGATTTGTGGAAGGTCGCGGCATAGCCGTGATCGACCGCCGCATAATCCTTCGCCGCGAACGTCACCTCGCGCCCGCCGTCGAGCCGCACTGTCATGCCCTCCGGCGTGACGTGCGCGATCGTCCCCAGCGTGCCGTTCTTCACGCCCAGCGATCGCTCGTTGCGCAGGAACATGCACCGGTCGCCCGCGGCGAAGTCGCGATGCCCGCGGTCGGTCGCGAACGCCACGTCCTCGCCCAGCTCGCCGGTCATGCGAAGCCGGTCTCTCGCCTCCACGTTCAGCTGTCGGACCTCGGCATTGGTGTGGGTGAGGATGATGCGGGTCTGGTCGGGATCGGCCCGGCGTTGGCGATCCCAACTGTCGACCAGTTCGGCACGTGCAGCGTCGCGAGTGTCCACGGCATGGACCATGCCGTGCGCGGCATAGGCATTCAGCGCTTGCGGAGTACGGCCGGTCGCCAGCGCCCGCGTCGCTTCCTTCTGCCAGTCCTCGCGCTGCCGGCGAACCTGGGTGATCTCGGCTGCGCCATGCCGCTCGGCGATCGACCGGAACGCCGCGCCCGCCTCGATCGCCTGCAGCTGCTCGGGGTCACCGACCAGCACGACTTTCGCGCCTGCATCCCGGACATGGGACAGCACTCGCTCCATCTGGCGGGTGCCGATCATGCCGGCCTCGTCGACCACCAGCACGTCACGGGGTCCAAGCTGGTCACGCCCCTGCGCCCAGCCATGCTCCAGGCTGGCGATGGTGCGCGACGCAATGCCCGATCCGCCTTCCAGATTCTCGGCCGCGATCCCGGACAGCGCCGCACCGCGCACCTGATAGCCCTCGCGCTCCCACGCCTCGCGCGCGACGCCCAGCATCGCTGACTTACCGGTGCCGGCATAGCCGACGACCGACGCCAGCCCTTGCCTGGCCGTAATATGGTCGAAGGCGTCACGCTGCTCACCGGACAGCGTAAGCCCCCGCCGCTCCGCCGCCTCCAGCGCGCCGGCCCGCTGCCGCTCGGACACGCCATGCTCGCCACGCCGCGCCAGGTCATCGCCCACCTTTTCCAGCCGCGCCTCGGTCGCGATCATATCTCGGCTGGTGAACCGTTCCTGGTCGCGTCCGTCCTTGCCCAACGCCACCAGCTCGGAGCTGGCGCGTACCGCCGCCATCACCTGATCGAACTGCTCCTTGCCATCCGAATGCCGAAACACGAATGTCGCGAGGTCGCGGTTCGTAAAGGTCGACTGCTGCCTCGTGATGCCGTCCAGCGCATGGCGCGGATCGGCAATGATCTTCTCACCATTCTCCCGCGCGATGCGCCGGTGATCCTCAGCACGCTCGGCATCCTCGCCGCGATCCAGGCGACGCTTTCCTGCGGGTCCGATCTTGTGCTGCGGTTCCAGCTCAATGCCCTGATCGGCATAGGAGCGATGGTCGATCCGCGCCTCCAGCCCCAGCTCCGCCATGCGCTCGTTGACATGCGCCGCCCAAGCCTCGCGCCACACGTTCAGAAGCGCAGGGGCATTCCAGTCGCGGTTCTTCTGCCCGAAACCGTCCGGCCCAACGTCGCGCATCGACAGCATGACATGCGCGTGCGGCTTCGGGCTGCCGTCCTTCGCCTTGTCCCAATGCACGTTGAGGTCCGCGACCATTCCCCGGCAGACGAACTGCTCGGCCACGAAATCGCGGGCGAGCGCGATGCCCTGCTGCTCGTTCATCTCGCGCGGGATCGAGAACTCCACTTCACGAGCGAGCTGCGCATCCTTGCGCTTCTCGCCCGCCTCCACCTCGTTCCACAGCGTGACACGGTCGCGCAAACGCTCCGGTGCGCCCTGCGGCAACATCACCTCGGAATGAATGACGCCGGTCTTGTTCGAGAAATCGTGCGATCGTCCCAGTCGCTGATCGGGCAGCACGGAAGCGGAACGATAGGCGGCAGACGCCACGGCGCTGGAACCATTGGCGCGGCTGATGACCTTGGCGCTGAAATGATAGATCGCCATCGCGGCTATCATGATGCACGCTTCAGCGCACGTCGGCAACGACGTATAAGCGCGCACTCACGATCTGCTTCGCATCTCCTGACTGACTTGCTGGCTCTTTCCAATGCGTCCGGCTTTACCCTCACGCCCGGGACGGTAGGATATTGCCGATCGTTACGCGGAAGGGTGAGGCGATGCGGAAGGTTCGTGACTATGATGCCGAGCTTAAGGCGCTGGGCGACAAGGCTCGTGCGCTGAAGGCGAAGCGGATCGAACAGCTTGGTCAGCTCGTGACCGCAACCGGTGCCGATGCCCTCGATGCCGAAATCCTCGCTGGCGTGTTGCTCGATGCGATCGGATCGAAGGATGCGGACGTAAAGGAGGCATGGCGCGCAAAGGGCGCCGCCTTCTTTCAACGACGCGGGCGCAAGGGTGGTGGCGCTGCTACAAGCGACGGATCGGGCGCTGAGGCTGAACCACTCAGCAACGCTGCGGACAGAAGCAGCACACCGGCGAACGGATAGCAGGGGCTGGGTCCTGGCGCGTCGCGAACGCACCCGTCACCTGATCGAACTGGGTGGCCTCGTCCAAAAGGCCGGACTGGTCGATCTCACCGACGACGATCGCGCGACGATCTATGGCGCACTGCTCGACGTTGCGGCGCGGGGCCGGAGCGATGATGGCAGCTCTGTTCTGGCATTGTGGAAGCGGCGCGGGAAACGGGCGTTCGATGCCGAACAGGATGCGGACGATACGCCCGGGGGTGAGTCTCTATGACGCGTGACGATCTTACGGACGCGGCGACCAAGGTTCCGACGGTGACGCTTGGCTTCTGGGTCATCAAGAACTTGCCACGCCCCTCGGTGAAACGGGCGGCGATACCGCATCGATGAGCTGGCTCGGCGAGACGACACCGGATGCCGGTCAATCAGGGTTAAACGGTTATCTTCTCGGCACGGCAATCTTCGGGCTGTTGCTCGTCGGGCTGGTCTGGCTGCAGATCAGGGCGCGACGGTTCAACCCCTGGCTCTATTGGGCCACGATCATCGCCTCAACGACCGCCGGCACCACGCTCGCCGACTTCGCCACCCGTTCGCTTGGCATCGGCTATCCGGGCGGCTCGCTCCTGCTGCTGGGCTGCGTGCTTGCCTCGCTCCTTTCTTGGTATCGAACGCTGGGCAGCGTCGCGGTCGATACCGTTGTCGGACCGCGCGCGGAAACCTTCTACTGGATCACCATCACCCTGTCGCAGACCCTCGGCACCGCGCTCGGCGACTGGATCGCTGACGGCAGCCTCGGCTATTCCGGCGCTGCGCTGGTCTTCGGCGGGGCGCTGATTGTAATCGCCGTGCTCTATCTGCGCACTCAGGTTTCCCGCGTGATCCTGTTCTGGGCGGCCTTCATCCTGACGCGGCCACTGGGGGCGACGGTCGGCGATTTTCTCGACAAGCCAGTCACCAAGGGTGGGCTTGCGTTCAGCCGCCCGGTCGCCACCATCGTACTGGGCGTCACGATCGCGCTGCTTATCCTTGTGCTTCCCCAACGGGCAGGGCGGCATCCGGGCAAGCGATGATCTATCCGCAGACCTTGCTTCGACTGGAAGGAGAGGCGCCATGAGCGATTTCGATATCGAGGCGATCCGCGCCGAGGTGCGAACGATAGAATTCGTCCGCGGCACGCCGGCGCAAATCGCCCTATGGCAGGAAGACATGGCGGACTCCCGCGCCAATCTCGTGATCGAGGGCATGATCCCGACGCCCAACGACGATGCGTTTTTCGCCATGATGCTCGACGAAGGCGTGCCGCCGTCCCTCGTCTCGCAAATCCTGCTCCGGCTGCTCGACCATCCCGACGCCGATCGCTCGCTGCCGATCACGCCGATGGCAACGCAGTAAGGCCGCCCGCCGGGCGTCCGCATCACCGATCGCTGCGTCGCCATGTCGGACTGTCGACACATAGACACATGCGAGTCAGAGAAACCTTTGTCCGGCATGATCCTTGAACAGCTCGGCGTTGCGCACATAATCGGACAGGACCTGCACCGATTTATGCCGGCTGACCTCCTGCAGCTTGAAGATCGTCGCGCCCTGCGCCGCGCCTTCGGTGATGAACCCCGCCCGGAGCGAGTGCCCGCCGAACTGCGTCGGATCATATCCCGCCGCGGCGGCATGGGTCTGCACCAATCGCGCGATCGCTCGGTCGGACATGGCCGCGTCGGTCAACGCATCCTTGCGCGACAGCCGTCGGAACAGCGCCCCCTCGCCATGCCCGGCCGCCGCCATCCAGGCGAGCAGCAACGCCTTGGGACGGATTCGCGTGCCTTCGGGGATCGCGATCACTGCGCCTTCGCCGGCCCGATCAGTCTTCGAGCGCGCGATCGTCAGCCTCAGACCCTCGGGCACGATCCCGACATGCCCCACCTCCAGCGCCACGATCTCCGACCGCCGCAGGGCCGCCGCCATCCCGATCGCCAGGATCGCCCGATCCCGGACTGCGCGCAAACCGTCCCCCTCGATCGCGGCCAACATGTTCCGTAACGCCGTCGCGTCCGCCGGCGCCTTGCGGCGCTTCGCCCCGCCATGCTCGGCGCGGATGCCAGCCAGCACTTCGGCGAGGCGCCCCGCAGTCGGCAAGGCGGTCGGAGCGGGATAGCCCGCGGCCCGATGATGATGCCCGATCGCCGCGACGCGCCGATTGATCGTCGAGGGATTGAGCCCCGCCGTGGCCTGGTCACTCGCGAATACCGCCACGACATCAGGCGAGGCCGGCAAGGACGCCAACCCGTTCTCCTCGCACCAGACAGTAAAGATCGCCCAATCCGAATCATACGCTCGCCGCGTCGCGGTCGATCGAGCCGCCTTGGCATAAGCCGCCGCCCGCTCGATCTTGGCATCGAGGACCGCCGGTAACGCCGGCTGGAGAGGCATCGGTATTGCGAGCACTTGCCGGTCGTCACCGACGCCTGGGGCGATAGCATTGGGAATGAGCCGTTGGCGCGCCATCATCTGGTTATGACAGGATTGACTCGGACGAGCCAGCGCTGTGTCCGGGAATCATTGTTATTGGACGCAAAACAACATCAGCAAGCGTTGCGCCTCATGGCGCTGGCGCCAGTTGGACCCGGTCGATCTGGCCCGAGACGCCCGTGATCGCATCGGACGCACGCGCTACCAGCGTCAGCATCTGTAGAGGACAATCGACGGGTACGGTGAAGAAGCCAGCGAAACGTTTGTCTGCCGGTACGACGACCTGTTCTAGCTCCCGCCCGTGCCAGCAATTTAGGGTCCAATAGGATGTCGAACGTGTCGATCGATCAGTGTCTTTGGCGTGCCCCTCAATGCGGTAGCGGCCCGGTGGCAGAAACTGCATCTGTCGTACAACTTCTCCGCCGACGCCTGACAGCGCGCTAAAATTTACTAAACCTCCACGGTGCCCCGCTTCGATTGAAGCCGACAAACCGGGTTCGTTAGCGACCACCCAGTCGAAGGGGGTCGGGACGTCGAGCTGTGCCGTAAACGAGGGATCACGTGACCTGTATCGATCAACCGAAGCGCGAACGGTCGCATAATATCGCCACGCCAGCATCGGGGAACCGGCTTGCACAAGTCGGGTGATTACCGCGCGTGTAGCCTCCCCTGAAACGGCGACGCCGGCACGGCGTAGATCAACAAACAATGTCGCGACCGCTTTAGGATCGACACCCGCATTGGCGGCATATTCTATGAAAGAGGTTGCCCATGAAGGCTTTTTTACAAGCGTGGAAACCAGCCCGCGTCGTACATCGGGCTCGGCGATTGCACCGCCAAGCACCGGGAACAAAAGTTCAGAAGCAGCATTCGATGTGCGCAGTGCGGTGTCATATTGGTGAAGCGCTGCCGGAATATCGCCCCGACCTATCGCGTCCTCAATTGCCCACAATTGTACCTGCAGATCACGCCGAGATAGCATCTGCGCGTAGCCGAACCAACGACGCGCCATTACTGAGTGACCGCGCAACTGCTCCTGAAGCCCTAGCGTCGCGGCAGCCTGCTCGGCGGTCGGATCCCCTCGTAGTGCCTGTCGCGCAAGATCGGTAATATGGGGTTGAGCGCGCGGTGATTGATCGGTTGTAAAGATTGATGCGGCCAAGGCTGCCGCGATCTGACTGTCGCTTGGGGCAAGACGATAGGCCTGAACGGCATCAGTGCGCTGCACTGCCAACGCGATCCCGTGCGTGACCGTTTGATAGCCCAGCATCGAAGCCAGCAACGCCAGCGCACAACGCGTCCCCCATTCGATACCCGACCGACGGGGCAAAAGGCCACGCCCCACCATCCAGTTCACGCCTTCGCAGCGCTGCGGTCACGACCGTAGCTATAACCATATTCGTAGCCATAGCCGTAACCGTAGCCGCTATGCACTTTGCGCGCCTCGAATTTGGTCAGCACGCCGCCCAGCACATGCGCGTTGGCGCTGGAAAGACGGCCAAGGGCAATCTGTACCATCGTCGCGCGGATGCCATGCGCTTCAACAGCATAGATCACGCCCTCGACGCGGCCGGCGATCAGCGGTGCGTCGGCAAGACCCATCACCGGCGGGCTGTCGATCAGGACGTGGTCGTAGCTCTCGAGCAGCCGCTCAATCAACAGCGACAGACGGTTACCCGTGAGCAACTCGGCCGCATTGGGCGGGATCGGCCCCGCCGACATCGCCGTGAAGCCGAGGTCCTTCATCGAGAAGGTCAAGGCGCCTATATTGTCATCGCCGCTAAGAAAATTGCTCAGCCCGCGATCGTGATCCACCCCTCCCAGATGGTGCACCGAGGGCGAGCGCATATCGCCGTCGATCAGGATCACACGGCGTCCGCCGCGCGCCAATGTGGTTGCAAGCGCAAGAGCCGTGGTCGACTTGCCCTCAGCCGGCCGGGTCGAGGTGACCGCAAAAGAGCGCGGCACGCCATGCTCTGTAGTAAAGGCGAGATTGGTCTGTATGGCGAGATAGGCGTCGACGAGTTCGGACTTCCGATCCTTGAGCGCCTCCTTCGGCGTCTGGTCCTCGACCTTGGGCACCGAGCCCAGCAACGGTAAGCCCAGCCGACGTTCGACCTCTGCCGGATCCGCAATCGCCTCATCGATCTGTTCGAGCGCGAGCGCCAGTGCTGCGCCAATGACCAGACCCGCAAGGATCGATGCAGCTATGTTGAGCAGCAGGCGCGGACTGGACGGCTTCTGCGGCACATCGGCTGGATCGACGATGGCGACATTGTTAACTCCGACGCCGCCTGCAACACCGATCTCCTTGAAGCGCTGGAGCAGGCCATCGTAAAGTGCGCGGTTAGTGTCCACCTCCTGCTGGTAAATATTGTACTGGATCGATCGGCGCCGGAGATCGAGATAGCTTGCCTTGAGCTGATTGACCTTTGCCTGCAGCGCATTCTGGCGCTGCTGTGCTTCGCGATAATCTGCCTGAAGCGAGCCCGACACGCGTCCTTCTTCACGCCCGATCGAACGATCAAGCTGATCGATCTGAGATTTCAGGGCCTGTGCTGCGGGATAGCCCGGCTCAAATCGTACCATCAGCTGCTGATATTCGGCCGCAAGTTCGGCACGACGCTGGCGCAGGTTGTTGATCGCCACGTTGCGCAACGCTTCGGTAGAGGCGCCGGCACGGCCGGCCTGCTCGTAGCGCGCCTCGGCCTGAATACGGTCGGCGGTGGCCTGGCTCAGCGCGGTATTGAGTGCCGCAAGATCGTCGGCAACGATCGAGCGCTCGGACGTAGTGCGATTATCGCTGGCCGTCTGGGAGGGCAAGTTAATGATCTGCTCCGCGGAGGCGTAGCCAACGAGCTGACGCTGCGAGGCATCGAGCCGCTGCTTGTAATCTGCAAGTTGGCGCTGGAGCAAGTTACGCCCATAGGATGTCGCCTGGATCTTTCGCTCAAGGTTGGTCTCGATAAAATTCTCGGCCCAGGAATTCGCGATCCTGGCAGAGAAATCGGGATTTGGGCTTGTAAAGTGTAAGTCAACCAACCGCGACAAGCGGGTCGGATCAACATTGAGACGCTTTAACAGAATTTCGCCCGCGGCCCGCTGCCGGATAGCCTGGCCAGATACGGGATAGCGACCGTTGACGAGCTGAAATGCCGGATCATTGCTTGTTGCGCCAAACATCTGATAAAATTTGGGATCGTCGACGAGACGTAATTGTCTGGCTACGCGTTCCGAAAGCGAACGAGACTGGAGCAGTCCGTACTGTGTCTGGTAAAATTCTTGGTCTGCGACGCTAGCCTCGCGATCGACGCCCGGAATGTTGGTGACTTTGTCCGCCTCTCGTGAGATTTCGATCGTTGCGGTAGCTGTGTATTTAGGCGTCATCAGCAAAGTGACGACCGTTCCTAACAGAATGCAACTGACTACCGCACCGATGATGACGTAGCGCCAGCGCAACGCAATGCGTAGATACTGCCGCAGGATCGGCAACCGATCGCCCGATGCAGCAACAGGGAGGATTGAAGCAGCACCCGGCGCCTTAAGACGCGGCTGGGAAGAAAGCATGTTCATCTCGGCGACCAATCTTAATTCACGATCGCGATAAGCGGTGCTGCGAGCAGCGGTGCGAGCGACACGAAATCACGGAACAGGCGACGTTGCGGGCTGTCGCCCACCACCACCACGTCGTTGGCATAGATTGCTGGATCGTCATACACCCCGCTACGGATGGCACCGATATTATAGAGCCCCGCCATCTTGCGTCCATCAACGGTGCGTAAGATAACGACATCGTCCTGCCTGGCAAATTCAGACAATCCCTTGGCTGAGGCAATCGCGCGCAGCAGCGTCATCTGATTCGTAACAGGATAAAGACCAGGTTCGATCACTTGCCCGTCGATTGTAACTACTTGGCTGACCGAACTCTTGATATTAACTGTGACGTCGGGATCGCGAACGTAACGGCCCCGCAATGCCGCCTCGACTGCGCCGGCCAGCTCACCCGCCGTCTTGCCTCGTGCGTCAATCGTGCCGACGAGGGGCATCGAAATACGCCCGCTTGCGTCGACCTGCATCTCGCGGCTCAATTCGGGCACGTTGAACACGTCGACCTGGATTGTATCTAGCGGCCCGATCAGCGAAGGACGGTCGCTGGCGGTAAGATCGCCACGCGTCGGCGCAGGCAACGTTACGTCGCCCTGAACCACGGTGAGTCGCTGGGAGGTTTGCAAGGGCTCGCGTCCCGCGCACGCCGACAAAGCCAGGGCCAGCGTTAGGACAGCACAAAAAATACGCATGCGGTGTGGAAAATTCCCAATCGTCAACGAGCGTCGACGGCTATAGATGTGTGCCTGCGTGCGGTAAAGCCAAGGTCGTCTGCGGTTTCCACTTCAGCCGCACGATTGGCTCCCTTGGCCAACCACACGGCCGCTACAACCAGCAATGCCATCATCGTCGGAGTGCGCGCAGGATAGTCGAATAGACTGGCGAGGAGGACAAGCAGGATCATCGCAGAACCAAGCCGTGCCAACAGCACCACCCGATCACCCTGATCGCGCCAGACCCGAACGCTAGCCCAGCCCCACCAGATAATCGCTGTGATCAATAACAAGAGGCCGACTAGCCCGGTATCGAGTACGATCTCGAGGAAGTCGTTGTGTGCGTGGTTGAAGTAGGTGGGTTTTAGCAAGGCAAAAGGTTCGTGCATCCGGAATAGGGGATCGAACCCGCCGAGGCCACTACCAACCGGGAAATAGCTGCGGATCATCTCGATCACGGTGGGAAGTCCACGGTGCCGCATGTCCTGCCCAGCATCCATGGCCATTACCCGGTCGATTGATACGGCACGATCAGCCGCGACGCTGAGCAACACGACTATTGCCATAGCAGCGATCACGCCTGCGATCAGTGTCGGAAACACCCAGCCAGGCGCGCGGTGCAAAACATGCCGGATACGACGCCACGTCAAGACGAAGCCAATAACCACCGCCAACACGCCAACCAGCAGGCCCGCGCGTGAACCGGTAGCAAGGATGGTCAACGCGAACACCATCATCAAACCCGGCGCCGTCAGCATCTTCCAGAGAACACCTGAGCCGTTTGCGAATGCCCAAACCGGAGCCATCAGGCAGCCAAACGCCATCAACAACGCGAAATGATTGCGGTTAGCAAAAATGCCGCTCACCTGCCCGGGCGTATCGTTGAACAACGGGTTGTCGAAGGCGGCACCCGCAAACTGCGCCAGGCCGGGCAAGGTCGCGGTGGCAATAAAGGTGAGAATTATGCCCGGCAGCCAGGTAGCCTGCCGTTCGTCTAGTCCGGCAAGCAGCACAAGAGTCACGCCAGGAACGACTAGCGAAGCGGCCGCGTTATATGCCGCAGCGGGTACGATCGCCCAGGGTCGCCAAGGCTGGCTCTCACCTGCAAGCACCGCCGCGCGCTCGAAGACGTCACGCCCAGGCAATGCCTGCCAAATGCCCGGCGGAAGCGGGACTAGCTGAAGCAGCGCTAGGCCCAATGAGGCAAGCAGCAGCAGCAGTACCGGTCTTACGGCGCGCATGTTGGGCCGTTTCATCGCAAGCAGCGCCGCGATCAGCACCATCCAAGCCGTTGCGCGGACAAAAATCTGACCGGGCACGTTTGCGCGTGATCCGCCCCCTGCCAGCCAAAGGACAATCAGCAGTATCACCAGCGCGGCTATCGGAAAACCGATGCTAAATGACTTCCCAGGACGGTCTGATAAACGCATATGATATCGCCTCTATGCCAAGGGTGATCCGAACGAAACCGCTTTAACGGCGCCCCGATTGCAATCCTCTAGACGCGTCGCTACCAAGCGCAGCCGTCCGAAGACGGCCGCTTGTGCCGTCGTAGGCGCCCGGCGCACCCAATGCGACCTATAGCTAGTCGCTACCTGTTTCTTGTTCTGGAGTAACGATCTTGGACCGGCCGTTCATTCACCAGACCGCCGACGTCGCCAGTCCCGCTATTGGCGCTGGTACAAAAATCTGGCAGTTCTGCGTCGTTTTGGCCAAAGCCCGGATTGGGGTAGATTGCAACATCTGCTCGCACTGCTTTATTGAAAATGACGTAATCGTTGGTGACAGCGTTACGGTGAAGTGCGGGGTGCAATTGTGGGACGGAATTACGCTGGAAGATAACGTCTTTATTGGCCCCAACGTCACTTTTACCAATGATTCCCACCCGAGATCCAAACGCTATCCTGACAGTTTTTCGCGCACGCTTGTACGTGAACACGCGTCAATCGGCGCCAATGCGACCATTCTGCCGGGCGTAACGATCGGCAAGCATGCGATGGTAGGCGCCGGCGCGGTCGTCACTAGGTCAGTTTCGGATTATGCCATAGTAGTAGGCAATCCGGCCACAATCATCGGTTACACTAACACTGATGCGCGCTTTGCTCCCCCTATGCCACGTGAACCCGGCGTCCCGGCAGATAGCATTGTTCCCGGCGTGACTCTGCATGAATTACGTGTGGCGGCCGATCTACGCGGCAAACTAAGTGTTGCCGAATTCGGACACGATATTCCATTCGAACCTAAGCGCTATTTTATCGTTTATGACGTGCCGAGCCGGGAAACGCGTGGCGAGCATGCGCACAAGCAATGTCACCAGTTCCTCGTCTGTTTGCAGGGACAATGCGTTGCAGTGACAGATGATGGCGTCTCGCGCCAGGAGTTTCTCTTGGATCGAAAGAGCAAGGGACTTTACATGCCGCCCATGATCTGGGGAACGCAATATCAGTATTCGTCAGATGCAATTCTGCTAGTGTTCGCATCAGAACATTATGATTCCAGTGATTACATACGCGAATATGATCAGTTTCTCACACTGACAGGACGGAAATCGTGACCAAAGAAGTGTCCTTTCTTGACATGAAGGCGATGATCGCCACGCATCGTGAAGATTTGCTGGCGGCTGCGGGCGGCGTGCTGGATTCTGGATGGCTCATCCTTGGGCATGAGACTCAAACTTTTGAGCAGGAATATGCTGATTATTGCGGCACCAATCACTGCGTTGGAGTTGCCAACGGCCTAGATGCACTGTCGCTCGCCTTACGGGCGCTGGACATTGGCGCGGGCGACGAGGTGATCGTGCCCGCAAACACCTATATCGCGACATGGCTGGCCGTA
This sequence comes from Sphingomonas sp. DC4900, assembly GCF_049896485.1. Lineage (NCBI taxonomy): Bacteria > Pseudomonadati > Pseudomonadota > Alphaproteobacteria > Sphingomonadales > Sphingomonadaceae > Sphingomonas > Sphingomonas sp. DC4900. The sequence continues at coordinate 19,699 of NZ_JAFCUK010000018.1, read as the reverse complement.
AGCCATGTCGGGGCGACGCCGGTGCCGGTTGAGCCTGTTGAGGCGACATACAACATCAATCCCGCGCTGATCGAGGCGGCGATAACACCGCGTACGCGCGCGATCCTCCCGGTCCATCTCTATGGTCAGCCGGCCGACCTTGGGGCGATCGCGGCAATCGCGACACGCCATGGCCTCGCCGTTCTCGAAGACGGCGCGCAGGCGCATGGCGCCCGATACCGCGACGTTCGAATCGGTGCGGGCGATGCGCTGGTCGCATGGAGCTTCTATCCAGGTAAGAATCTGGGCGCGATCGGCGACGGAGGCAGCGTGACGACCGGTAATCCGGCGCTTGCCGACCGGCTTGCGATGCTGCGCAACTACGGCTCTCGCGTAAAATATCACAATGAGGTGATTGGCTATAACAGTCGTCTCGACGAGCTGCAGGCGGCTATGCTGCGGGTCAAGCTGCGGGCACTCGACGCGGAAAATGCACGGCGCAAAGAGATTGCTGCGCGTTATCTTGACGGCCTGCGCGGCGCAGACATCATCTTGCCCACAGTACCTGACTGGGCAGATCCGGTGTGGCACCTGTTCGTCATTCGTCATGCCAACAGGGATGGCCTTGCGGAACGGCTGAAGCGCGACGGTGTTGCGACCATGATCCATTATCCCGTACCGCCGCATTTACAGCCCGCTTATCGTGAGGCAGGGATCCTCGAAGGCAGCTTGCCGCTGAGCGAACGCATCCATCGGGAAGTGCTTAGCCTACCAATGGGGCCGACCCTTTCGGACGATGAGGTCGAACGGGTCATCGCCGCGGTACGACACAGCGCCTGAGCTGATCGCATGTCGCTATTGAAGACCAGCGCTCTAAACGGCGTTGCGGTCGTTGTTCGTACCGGCACGGCGCTCGTGCTCAACAAGGTGCTTGCAATCTATGTCGGCCCGGCCGGCTATGCTCTGATCGGTCAGTTTCAGAACGCCCTGACGATGGCGATCACCTTTGCGACCGGTGCGACAGGCAATGGCGTGGTAAAGCTGACCGCCGAATATGTCACGGATGGTGAGCGGCAACGGCGGATGTGGCGTACCGCAGGATTGCTTGTTTTGGGCGCTTCTATCGTCGGCGCTGCGCTCATCTTGGCGTTCCGCGATCAGCTCGCGTCCGCGTTTCTGCACGACCCCGGCTATGCCGGCGTGTTCGTCTGGCTGGCAGCCTGCCTCCCTCTTATCGCGGGCAACGCGCTGCTGCTCGCCATCATGAACGGCAAGAAGGAAGTGCGCCGTTTCGTGACCAGCAACATCGGTGGCTCGATCGTATCGCTGCTGGTGACGGGCGTCCTTGCCTGGCAGTTCGGCTTGTACGGTGCTCTGGTTGCTTTGAGCCTTAATCAGGGGATTCTCTTACTGGTCACGCTGCAGCAGGCACTCCGCACCACTTGGTTCGGCTGGCGCGCGTTCGTTGGCAGCATCGATCTCGCCGAGGCGCGTCGGTTATCGGGTTTCGTGGTCATGGCCGCCACCACCGCAATCGTATCACCGCTTAGCCAAATCCTCGTGCGCAGCACGCTGGTTGACCGGTTTGGCCTGACCTACGCCGGTTACTGGGATGCCATGTGGCGCATCAGCACGCTTTACCTAACGCTTATCACGACGACCCTGTCACTATATTATCTCCCACGCATTGCCGAAATCCGGCACTGGCCGGAGATGCGCCGCGAGCTGCTGCTGGTATACCGTACCGTATTGCCATTGGTGATTGCCGCTTCCGCCGCGATCTTTATCGCCCGCGATCTTATCGTTTCACTCTTATTTGCCGATGATTTCCGGCCTATGCGCGTCCTTTTCGCCTGGCAGATGGCTGGGGACGTTGTGAAAATTGCGTCTTGGCTGCTCGCATTTCTGATGATCGGACGTGGACTGGTGAAAAGCTTTGTCGTGAGCGAGATCGTAGCAGGCCTCATGTTCTGGATGGCGACAATCGTCTGCACGCGCCTTTTCGGGTTCCAAGGAGTCGCGATCGCACATCTCCTGACCTATACCGTCTATGCCCTGCTCGTTGCCACACTCACCATCTCTACCTCGCGGCGACGCACCGTCATGTTCCCTCCCGACACACAGGACACGGCATGAAGATCCTCATTCCGATGGCGGCGTTTGGAACGTCCGGTGGCGCGCGGGTCTTGTCACGGCTCGCCGATGCTTGGATTGACGCAGGCCATGACGTTGATGTCTTGGTGCCACGCGCCGCGGGGCAACCCTATTTCCCGACCAGGGCGCGTATCCTGCGTACCAATTTGCACGGCGCAGTCGAAGTCATGCCGTTGGGAGAGGGCCTTGAACGCTCTGGACTACATAACAATTTCGCGCTGCGTGCCGGCCTGGCGCGGATTGGCGACCGCTACGACGTAGTCCTCGCCAACCACAATCTCACCGCGTGGGCAGTAGCACTGGCCGGAGTGCCGCGACGTGCCCGCTTTTACTATATCCAGGCATACGAACCCACTTTCTGCTTGAATCCCTTTGCGCCGGGCCGCTACGCGTTAGCCCGGCTGTCGTATTCGCTGCCGCTGACGCAAATTGTGAATGCCCCATCCTATCCCGGTCTCGAAACGCGGCCCGTCGTCTCTTGTGGGATTGATCTGGCAGTATTTCATCCCCGCGACATGCCCGTCCGCTTCTCTGCAGACACCCCGATCATACTGGGAACGATTGGGCGGACCGAACCATGGAAGGGTACGCGCTACGTACTTGAGGCGTTCGAGCGGCTTCACGCACGCGACCCGCGTTATCGTCTACGCGTCGCCTTCGGCAATTTGCCCGAGGGCTGGAGTCATCCTGCTGCCGAGATTATTGTACCGCGCAGCGACGCGGAGCTCGCTGCATTCTATCGATCGCTTGATATCTTGATCGCGGGCACCTACGGCCTGAATGACAGTCCACATTATCCGGTACTGGAGGCAATGGCGAGCGGCGTGCCGACGGTTAGCACCGGCTACCGTCCAGCAGATGAAAGCAATTCGTGGCTTTACCCGGCTCGTGATATCGACCGGCTCGTCGATATGATCGCCAGCATCGAGCACGATCCTCACTTGCACGAAAAGATAGACCGTGCCCGTTCTGCGGCCGAGCCCTTTGCTTGGCCTGTCGTGGCAGAAGACATGGAACGCCAGTTTGTCGTTGCACTGGGGCATCCAGGTCAGGAAAATCGGCCATGATGCCCTCCGGCAATCCCCCGCCGGCCGCCGCGTCCGACCTGCCAGCTGCAAACGATCTTCCCCGACGCCTCGCACTGATTGGCATCATAATCGTAGGATCGCTGGTCGCAGGATTGAAGCTCGTCGGTCCGGCACCCGACTACCGCAATTATGAAGCCCAGTATCTAATTGATTCGGTTTCGCCGTTTACCTTTATCTGGCAAGCGAGCGATCCTTTATACCACAGCCTCGCCCGGATTTTTGCACTACTCGGCGCAAGATTTGAACTATTCGTAGCGTTGATAGCAATTTGTACCTGCGCTTTCAAAGCTACCGCTTTGTCGCGAACCAACGGTAATCGGCTTGTTCTGCTGTTGTTATATAGCTCTTACCTATTCTGGCTGCACGATTACGTTCAGATCCGCATTGCGCTGGCATTAGCCTTTGGTTTGTTCGGCATCTACACCGAAACAAGATTGCGATACCTATTCCTGCTTATCGCTACGCTGATCCACAGCTCGTTTATCCTAATCGTTGTTGCCTACATCCTTATTTTCGTTGGCACGAAGCGTCCAGTCCTCGCGGCGGTTGCGGGACTGACATTCGCTGCGCTGCTGCTGACCCAAGATGTTTTCAGCCAGATATTGCAACGGGTGAACGAATACCAGGACCTGACGACGCAGGGTCGTTTTAATGAGATCAACATATTTAGTCTGATGCCGATCGTCATGTTCGCGTCGCTTGTCGTTGCTATTTTTGACTTTCGTAGTTTAAACAGCCAGTATCAGGAACTTGTCCTTGCGATAGTCGGTCTGATATCCTTCTACGCTCTTAGTAATACACCCGTATTTGCCTTTCGGATGATGGAATTGTTCATGCCTTTCTATCTCGTGCTGATCTCTCGGCTATGGGATAAAAACAATGTTATTAAAATCCTAGCACTCGCCTATGTGGTTATCGGCCTTCGGGCGATCTTTTTCTCGATTGACCCGTTGATCGGTGGAAACTTTACAGCATGACCTCACTTCCCATATCGATCTGCGTTGTATTTTTCAAAGCTCGAGAGGTTTCCGAGCGATTTGTCAGCGAATTGCGCGACTCACTCGCATCCTTCTCGAACGTTGAGCTGCTATTTTATGATAATTCACCGACCGACGAGCTACGGGCACTAGCCGGAAATGACGATTACACGCACGATCCGTCTAATCCTGGTTTCTCTTACGCCAACAACCAGTTGATCCTGCGGGCAAGGCACAAGGCGATATTGCTCCTCAATCCCGACATCTTCGGTCTCACTCCATCTTTTTGGGAGAGACTGAAGTCTCAGTTAGCCGAAGATCGTGTTCTTTTCATCAAACTGCTCAATGCTGATGGAACGCACCAAGACTGCGTCGGCAGCCCAGTTGGGCTGGGTCGTGCGCTGCGCCGCCAACCGGATTATGCTAGCATGATCGAGCCCACTACTGTCGGCGCAGGCATCATGGCCTTCATGCTGACGACACGTGCGGTATTCGCCAAGGTTGGACTGTTGGACTGTGATTATCCGCTATACGGCGAAGATATGGACTGGAGTCATCGCGCAAACCTTCACGGCGTTCCAGTGATATACGATCCGCGCTTTTCCTTGACACATCTGGGCGGTGCCTCCGCAAGCGATCGCTGGTCGCGAGCGCAGTCGTCGGCGCGGAAATATCGCGCAGACAGCATCTTCATCGACAAGCATGCCCGTGGCGCACGCTGGCTCACATTGCGGCTGCTCAACCAAGTAAAATTGCTGCGGGCGCGCTTCGCATGACATCCCCCGTCTGCATCGTTGTGCCGTCGCTGAAGATTACCGGAGGCACCAAGGAGATTGTTACCCTGGCACGTGACATCGTGGCCAGCGGCGGAGAAGCACGCATCGTCGTGATGTGGCGAACGCCCGACGAGGTGACCTGCTCACCGATACCGGTCAACTATCTCAGCACCAACACGATCAGTCCGGTTCGGGTACTGACAGGCATACCGGCGGTCGCGGCACGTTTTGTTGCGCTGAAGCGTCGCCAGCCCGACGCACGCTGGGTACTCAGCCATTATGTTACCTACGCGCTGGCGCCCTTGGTCTCGGGTAAGCAGCTCTGGTTCTTCGTGCAGGATCTGGAATGGACCTTTGTTCCGGCCCGGCTGCAAGGCGTAATGCGCCGCTTCATCCTTGCGACACTGACCCGCGGGCGGACGCTGGCGGCCAACAGTTATCTCGCCGCATCGCTCGCTGTGAACCGTGTTCCCGTGGCGGCGACCATTCCGATCTGGGCCTCGCCTGCCTTCCGCGGCGCAATGGATCGTCGTCGCGACGTCAATGTCGTGTTGATGATGCGACGCGGCGCACACAAGCGTGTCGATCTTGCCCAGCGTGTGCTCGCACTCCGACAGCAACACCCTGCGAACATACGAATGGCGGTCATCACGCCGAACAACGAATTCGCTGAAATGGTGCACGGTGATCCGGGCATCCAGCTTCTTTTACGCCCAACACCCGATGAGATGCGGGCACTTTACGAGCGTACACGCGTCTTTCTTTTGCTATCGGAACATGAGGGCTTCGGCCTCCCGCCGCTCGAAGCCATGGGATCGGGATGCGTCCCCCTATGCCGCGATGCAGGAGGCGTGCGCGCCTACATGCGCGACGAACTGAAGGACAATCTACTGCCGCTTTCGCTTGAAATTGAAGACGTCTTGGAGCGCGCTGTCACGCTGAGCCTCGACGAAGTGCGCCTTACACGCCTGCAACCGGTTGCCCGCCGAATATTCGAAGATGGATTGGAACAGGTCGCGCAGCGACCGGCCGATCTCGCCGCCAGTGGAATCCTGTCATGACGCCGCTCGTCACCATTTCGATTGTGAGCCACGGTCAGGGTGCCCTGATCAGCCATTTGTTGCACGACCTAGCACGCACTGACCTGTCGCGAACGGCTATTGTTCTTGTCATCAACATACCGGAATCAATGGATTTTCTTGACGAGTTCGCAGACCTTCCGATCACGCTTGTCGTCAACGACGCGCCTGCCGGATTTGGTGCGAATCACAACCGTGCCTTTTCCCATTGTGCCTCACCCTATTTCTGTATCGTCAATCCCGACATCCGGCTGGACGGCGACCCGACAAGCGATCTGATTGCGGCATTCGACGAACGAACCGGCGCATGCGGCCCGTTGGTTGTCGACAGCCATGGTCAAACACAGGATAGTGCCCGCCGCGCGCCGACCTTCGCGCGCCTTTTTGCCCGTGCGATTTTGCGGCGCCGCGATCCTGATTACCGTCTGCAATCGCATCCGATGCTGGTCGATTGGCTCGCCGGTATGTTCATCGTGTTCCGCAGCGAGGTGTTTCGCGCCATCGGCGGCTTTGACGAACGCTTTTTCATGTACATGGAAGATGCCGACATCGGCCGTCGGCTTCGGCGACACGGCTGGGCGGTCCGGCTGGTATCGCAAGTCCGCGTCATCCACGATGCGCAACGCGCCAGTCATCGCAGCTTCGCCCATTTGCGCTGGCACGTCAGGAGCGTCACCCGATACCTGACTGGTATCTGATCGCTACCTCAGGCATGGCGCGCGGCATGTGGCGTACATTGATCGGCCGACGCCAAGCGCTGGCCAGCCTATCTCTTGTGGGAACCGTTTCCGCCGCCACGGCAGCCCCGGCCGGCTGCTCACCCACCGTTGATTTATCGCCAGACAGCGGCGAACGCCTCAACGTCATGACATACATGACGCAAGCGATGCGCGACGATGTACGTGATGGAAAGCTCTTGGTGGATTGTGCACCGGCGTTCCAGGCTGCGATCGACGCGGCATCTGCGCGCGATCAATCGACGCTGACCACGGGGCGGCGCCTCTACATCCCCGGCGGAAGATACCTTATCGGAAGTCCATTGAACTACGTCTGGCGAGACGAACAGAAGATTGCCGACGATGGCGACATGCGCCGACTGACCATTGAGGGCGAAGGTAGCGCCAATGTCGTGCTATTTTATGCAGGACCGGCAGCCCAGCCAGCGTTCGAGACGCGCGCGCATAAGGCAGCGCGCGGCGATGGCCCTTCGTTGCGGCTCGTCATTTCCGGCCTGCGTCTGCGACGACGCCAGGATAAACACCGCACTGGAACCGGGCTACGACTGAATGGGGTGGAGGGAATTAGCCTCATCGACGTGGAGATTGCTGGCTTCGAGACCAACATCGATGCGATCGACACGTTGCGATTCGATGCCCGCGACGTCTACATTCTGGGCGGAGTGATCGGGCTTAGCGCCCGCGGCGACAGCTTTTCGAGTCCTAATGTCTATACGTTCACTACGTGCAATCTGAGCGGTAATGGTGAGATTGCGGCTCGCTTTGAGGGTGGATGCAACATAGCATTTCGTTCATGCTGCTTCGAAGGCAATGGGACGGTAACAGGAAAAGGCGCCGGTATCCTTTTTCGAGATGGACCGGCGCAGGGTGGAGCCGCGGCGCACATCGATAGCTGCTATTTTGAGAATAATATTGTCGCCGCTGATGTTCTGTTCGACTGGACCACAGCGGATGGCGGCACCGTAAAGTTGACGGCCTGCTCCTTCCAGCGGAACGATCCCATTCAGGTTGGGCCCCACGTCATGTTCCGGTCCACAAAGGGATCATTGCTGGCTCATGTTGACAGCTGTGCCTTCAAGAGCTTCGGTGCATATCGCCCTTCCGCGACAAGGCCCGCTATCATCACGTCAGGCAGCCGGAACGATTTAACCTTCACGGCTTGCTACTTTCAGAATATCGCTGAAGCTCCGCCACTGAGCAACGGGAGTGGACGCTTGACCGCAGGAGAATCTTGGTCGGCATGAGGGGAGTGCGACAGATCGACACCGATGGCTCTCGTATGGGCCTAGTAACTATAGCTTAGCGGTGTTAAACGACCGGCAACCGCATACAAACCTGTTGTATGCAACATGCTGCGCTCTGTGCAGCATCGAACAGTAGAGTTCGAGAACATAATATGAGTGTTACGATCCCTTTTCAGGACTACCGCTGGTCAAGAATGAGATACCAGCTTGGCGGCGCTATCCTACTAGCGATCGCCTTACCCGCAGCTATCCGCTACGTGCTTTTGGCATCCCAGGACAGCTCATACCAGTTATTTGTGACGATGGCCTCTAGTTTTGTTGCCATGGTCCTTGGCGTGTGGATTTCTCGTAGTATTAACACTTATCCCGGCGTTGAATCGACCTCTTATGTCGTGCCGGCAATTGCCACCTCTTACGGTATCTTACTGCTGATTTTAATTGCGGGTCGATTTCCTTACAACAGAGCCGTGCTCTTTTCGGGTTGGGCGATAAGCACGATCTGGTTCTTCGTGATTTACTCTTCGGTGCAGCGACGCCAGACGCTACAGATCGGTATTGTACCCCCCTGTAACGGCAATGCGCTGCAGGAGGTTAAAGGCGTGAATACCTTTTTTCTAACTGATCCCGAGCGCCCACCATCGGTGATCGATGCGGTCATGGCGGACCTACGCATCCCTTTGCCGTCCGAATGGGATGCGGCCCTTGCGGATTACGCGCTCCGCGGCATCCCCGTTTACCACCTCAAACACCTCAAAGAATCACTTACCGGGCGGGTCGAACTGGAACATATTTCCGAAAGTAACTTCGGATCGCTTACGCCGCGATTATCGGTGATGGTTATAAAGCGTATTGCTGATTTTCTGCTCGCACTATGCGTCGGGATCTTCCTCCTACCGCTTTTTGTTGTTATTGGTCTGGCTATCAGATCAACCTCGCCCGGTCCTGCCTTATTTAAACAGAAGAGAATGGGATATCGAGGTAATCCATTCCTTGTTTATAAATTTCGGACGATGACAGCGGAACTTCCATCCGTAGAAGCACGTACCGCGGCTATGACGCAGGATAGCGACGCGCGTATCACGTCAGTCGGGCGCTTCCTCCGACGAACCAGAATTGACGAACTACCGCAAATCATAAACATCCTGAAGGGAGAGATGAGCTGGATTGGGCCGCGACCAGAAGCTCTTGTTCTCTCCACATGGTACGAAGCCGAGATTCCTTTTTACAGATACCGTCATATCATTCTTCCCGGGTTGACTGGGTGGGCCCAAGTCAACCAGGGCCATGTTACTAACGTAGACGATGTAACAGAAAAGCTCTATTATGATTTCTACTATATTAAGTATTATTCTATTTGGCTTGATCTTTTAATTTTGATGAGGACCTTCGGGACAGTTGTTTCCGGGCATGGCGCGCGGTAGACGCCTAGCGATGGCCATAACGTGTCAAAATAGCCATATTGCGCCTGTTCTATCTTTCACTAGTGGCAGGATCATGCCCTTGTCTCCCGTCAAAATCATTCGCCCCAAGCGCTTCGGCGATTCTCGTGGCTGGTTCACCGAGGTATATTCCGAACCGGCGTTTGAGAAATACGGTGTGACGTGCCGTTTTGTGCAGGACAATCACTCGCTGTCTGTTCCTGCTTTCACACTGCGCGGGCTGCATTTCCAGACGCCCCCGCGCGGGCAGGACAAGCTCGTGCGTTGCATTCGCGGTTGCATTTGGGACGTCGCGGTCGACATACGCAAGGGATCGCCGACGTATGGCCAGTGGGTCGGCACCAAACTTAGTGCCGAGAACGGCCATCAGCTTTTTATCTCAACCGGGTTCGCGCACGGCTTTGTCACGCTCGAGCCTGATTGCGAGGTGACGTACAAATGCTCGGATACCTACGCGCCCGAGGCAGACGGCGGTATCCGCTGGGACAGCATCGGCATCGACTGGCCGATCCCAGCCGACGCCACCCCCGAACTCTCGGACAAGGACAAGGTGCAGCCCACCTTGGCCGACTTCGACAGCCCCTTTCCCTATGACGGCCATCCGCTCGAACCGCTCGCCTGAGGACCCACACGCAATGCGCATCTTCGTCACCGGCGGGGCCGGCTTCATCGGCTCGGCCCTCGTCCGACACCTGATCGAGAATACAACCCACGAGGTCCTGAACTTCGACAAGCTGACCTATGCTGGCACGCTGTCGACGGTCGAGCGCGTCGCGGAGAGCAATCGCTATCGCTTCGTCCAGGGCGACATCTGCGATGCCGAAGCGGTGCGCGCCGCGATCACAGAGTTCCAGCCCGACGTCATCACGCATCTGGCTGCTGAAAGCCATGTCGACCGTTCAATCGATGGCCCCGGCGCGTTCGTGCAGACCAACGTCGTCGGCACCTATACGATGCTCGCCGAGGCGCGTGCTTATTGGCTGGAGCTAGACGAGGATGCCCGCAAAGCGTTCCGCTTCCACCATATCTCGACCGACGAGGTCTATGGCAGCCTCGGGGACACCGGCCTGTTCACCGAAGAGACGCCCTACGATCCGCGCTCGCCCTATTCGGCGTCGAAAGCCGGCAGCGACCATCTGGTATCGGCATGGGGCCATACCTTCGGGCTGCCGGTGCTGATCACCAACTGCTCGAACAATTATGGGCCCTATCACTTCCCCGAAAAGCTCATTCCGCTGATGATCGCCAAAGCGCTGGATGGCGAGCCGCTGCCGATCTACGGCAAGGGCGACCAGGTGCGCGACTGGCTGTACGTCGAGGATCACGTCTGCGCACTGCAGGCGGTTTTCGAGCGGGGTGAGCCGGGGCGCACCTACAATGTCGGCGGTCATAACGAGCGGCAGAATATCGAGGTAGTGAAGACGCTCTGCGCAATCCTCGACGACCGCCGTCCGCGGGCTGACGGCAAATCCTACGCCGAGCAGATGACCGAGGTTGCCGATCGTCCTGGTCACGATAAGCGCTATGCGATCGACGCCAGCCGAATCGGCGATGAGCTCGGCTGGACGCCTGCCGAGACGTTCGAGACCGGCATCGCCAAGACGATCGACTGGTATCTCGCCAACGAAAGCTGGTGGCGCCCACTCGTCGCCGCCAAGGCGTCCGAACGCCGCGGGATCGCCTGACATGACGACGTGTCTGCGTGTCGACATGAAGGTCGCGCGATGAGCGAGGCGACGCGCCACGTCCTTGTCACCGGTGCGGGCGGACAACTCGGCACCGAATTGCAGCGTTGCGCCTGGCCGGCGGGCTGGCAGGTGACCGCACTCGACATCGCCGATCTCGACCTGCGCAATACCGCAGCGATCATCGGCATGGTCGCGTCCCGCCCCTGGGCGGCGGTGATCAACGGCGCGGCCTATACTGCGGTCGACAAGGCAGAAACCGACCTCGTCACTGCCTGGGCGGTCAATGCCATGGCGCCCGCGGCCTTTGCGGAAGGCTGCGCCAAGGCGGGCATCCCGCTCGTCCAAGTGTCGACCGATTACGTCTTCGCCGGCGACAAGACGGGCGCATGGGACGTCGACGATCCCGTCGCACCCTTAGGGGTTTATGGCGCGTCCAAGCTGGGCAGCGAGCTCGCGGTCCGCACCAGCGGCGCGCGCCATGCGATCGTGCGCACCGCCTGGGTGGTGAGCGCGCACGGCAACAACTTCGTCAAGACGATGCTGCGCGTCGCCGAGAGCCGCGACCTGCTGACCGTGGTCGACGACCAGCGCGGCAGCCCGACGAGCGCAGCCGATCTGGCGCAGGCACTGATGACGATCGCCGTCCGCCTCGCCGACGATGCGGACGCGCCGACCGGCACCTTCCACTTCAGCAACGCCGGCGATATCAGCTGGGCGGATTTCGCGATCGAGATCTTCCGCCAGTCGGCGGAACGCGGCGGCCCCTCGGCCCAGGTCGCACGCATCCCGAGCAGCGACTATCCGACGCCCGCGCGGCGCCCGGCCAATTCGCTGCTGAGCCACGCGGCGATCCACGACGCCTATGGCATCACTCCGCGCGACTGGCGCGATGCGCTTAGCGACATCCTCGACGAACTGATCGGAGCCAAACAGTGAAGGGCATCATTCTCGCCGGCGGCTCGGGCACGCGGCTTCACCCGGCGACGCTGGCGGTGAACAAGCAGCTGCTGCCCGTCTACGACAAGCCGATGATCTATTACCCGCTGTCGGTGCTGATGCTGGCGGAAATCCGGGACATCCTGATCATCTCCAGCCCCGAATTCATCGACAATTACCGCCGCCTGTTCGGTGACGGATCGGCGTTTGGCCTCGCCATGTCCTACGCCGAGCAACCGAGCCCCGATGGCCTGGCACAGGCGTTCACGATCGGCGCGGACTTCATTGGCGATGATAACGTGGCGCTGGTACTCGGCGACAACATCTTCTTCGGTGCGCACCTCACCGACCTGCTCGCCAATGCGGTCGCGCGGCCCGCGGGCGCGACGGTGTTCAGCTACCGTGTCGACGATCCCGAACGCTACGGCGTCGTCGAATTCGGTGAGGGCGGTCGCGCGATCAGCCTTGAGGAAAAGCCCGAGGCGCCCAAATCGAACCATGCGGTGACCGGCCTCTATTTCTACGACAACCGCGTCGTCGAATACGCCCGCAACCTGAAGCCTTCGGCGCGTGGCGAACTCGAGATCACGGACCTCAATCGCCTCTACATGGAAGCGGGCGACCTCTACGTCGAACAGATGGGCCGCGGCTACGCCTGGCTCGACACCGGCACGCACGACAGCCTGCTCGAGGCGGGCGAGTTCGTCCGCACGCTCCAGCACCGCCAGGGGGTGCAGGTCGCCTGCCTCGAAGAGATCGCCTTCGAGAAGGGCTTCATCGACGCCGACCAGGCGCGAACCGCCGGCGAGCGGTTCAAGAAGACGGCTTATGGGCGTGCCATCCTGAACGCTATCAACAACACCTGAGACCGCTTCCCTTGTGAGGGTCAAGCTCGGCTATCGAGTGCTATCATCGGCGTCTTGTTGCTGAGGCGGCGCAATGACCGGCGTGGCCCTGGTCTTATCGTTCATGGTCGTTCGGAAGGCCGCACCGGGATCGGCAGTAGCCTCGGGTCGATAACGTTCGATCCGCAGGTTGAGCCTATTGTCGATCCGCGATGCCACACGACTGTTGATCCGGGCCGGATTGATATTGGCAGGCTGACCCTTTGCATTAAGGCGGGCGCCATACGCGGTTGCCGTATCCCTAACCGAGCGCGTCTGAGCAACGCCTGATCCAGATACGACAACCACTGTCGACAAGACGACCGTCAGCAAGACCCGCCTTCGAAACAATCTACCGCGCATGAGGGTATGATAGCCGTCTTTGTGTGCGCACCATACCCCTTAATCCCCAATCGGGCTTTCACCATGCTTCCTCAGCACGTCGTTGAACGCCTCGGCCATCAACGCCTGGAGACTCCGCCCCTGCCGGCGCGCGAGCGTGTGCATCGCGAAGGACATTTCCGGGCTGAAGAAGCCGGCGATCTGTTTGCGGCCCTGGCGGCTCGCTGGCGTTGCCGTCTGCGTCGGGGCGGTCGCGGCCGGCGTTGCGACGGGAGCGACCGCAGGCGTCGGCGCGGCACTGCGCAGATTGGCGAAGCTGGGTTTGCGGCTCATTCGGCGGCTTTCTTTGCGGATTTGCGGGGGGTAGGCAGGCCGAGCTGTCGACATGTCCACGTGTAGATTTGTCGAATGTCGTCGGCGGCCTTGCCCGCGGGCTCGTATTCCATGACGGTGCGCCCTTCCCCGCTGGCGTGGCGATAGGCAGCGCGGTCGGGGATCTGGACGGGACAGGGCGGTGTGCCGAAGCCTTCGACCAGCTCGCCGGCCTCTTCATAGACGCGGGGCGCGTTGGGGTTGCCGGCGGTGAAGACGACATAGGCCGGCTTCTTCAGCAGCTGGACGAGCTTCGCGGTGGTCTGGATCGCCGAAAGGTCGAAGGCGCTCGGGCGGCACGGGATCAGCACCAGGTCTGCGACCTCGACCGCAGCGCGGGCCGCGCTGTCGGCATGGGGCGGTGTGTCGATGACGATGAGCTCGGCCCCCTGGCTCTGTGCCGCGGCGACCTTGGCGGCGAGGCGCGGGGGCGGGCTGTCGATCACCTCAGGCGGTGCGTCGCCGCGCCAGGCGGCCCATTGGCTCGCGGTCGCCTGCGGGTCGGTATCGATGATGAGCGCGACGCGCCCCGCATCGTGCGCCGCGGCGGCAAGGTGGATGGCGAGCGTCGTCTTCCCCGCCCCCCCCTTCTGGCTGATGATCGCGATGACTGGCATAGCCACTGCCCTACATGTCGACATGGCGACGTGGCAAGTGGTCGACATGTCGCATAGCGCACATTCCCGACCTGGCGAAGGAATTACCGTCGGCAACCGCTTGCTCCTTCTAGGGAGCATGTGACGGCGTAGCCGGCACTCCTGTCGTTGGATTGGTAGTTAGGGGTGATTCTTGTGTCTGCCTTATCTGTGTCTTCGCCGTCAGGCGGGATGTGTTGGCCGGCTAGGCCAACGCTTTATGCACCATGATCAGATTGAATCGGTAAGCGGTTGAGGCTCGTTTTGAGACTCGCAGGTTGCATCGATCCGCGCACCGAGACGCGCGAGCATGCGACCAAGCGCCCCGCCCACCGTTACCCGCGCGAGTTCGCGGCAGCTGAGGCTCGCGCGCATCGCCGCGTCCCCTTCTTGTCGGTCGGCCTCTTGCTGGATGACATCGTCGGGCAGCGGCGCCGGTCGCATCCAGCGCGGCAGATAAGCGCGCACGCTCGCCGGCAGTAGCGCACGATAGGCGTTGGAGGTCTGGCGATAGCGGGGCCCCTCCCCTGCCCCCATCCCCTGGCCCTCGTCGCGGGTGAAGCGACGCTGGCGGACGAGGAAGCCAGCCGCCTCGAGCAGCACCAGCGCGCGGGCGATCGTTGCGCGGCCGAGGCCCGTCGCCTCGGCGAGCCAGTCGTAGCTCGGGAAGACACGGCCACGGTTGAGGCGGGCAAGCGTGCAGATTTCCTCGAACACGCGCACCGCGCCGGCGGTCAGCGCAGCGAGGCGGCGTTCGGTGGCCGAAAGTGTACGCGTGCCAGCGCGCGCCTCGCGCGCCAGGCGGCGGCCGGCGTCGCGCGCGCGACGGCAGGCGGTGAGCATGCGGTCGGTCTCGCCGGGCGCGGGGACGGCGAAGAACGCCTCTTCGAACGTCCCCGCCTCGATACTGCCGCGGCGCACGGGCGCGCCGGTGCGGTGTAGCCCGCCCGATCGCGCACGTGGCGTGACCGCCGCGGTGTGGGCCGCACGCCCGCCGGCCGCACGCTCGAGTACGCGCGCACTCGCCGCGCTGAGGGCAAATGCCGTCATCTTCCTTCCCCCTTGGGGGCCGGGACCGGGGACGAAAAAGACCGTGGCGCGAAACGCGCATCCTTGCACCCGATGGGGCGGGACGGTAGGAAGAGCCCGTGAAGTGGTGATGCTTTCACGTGGAGTGACGTTTGGCGACGCCGCTCTTCAATACCCCCTCTGGGATGCCCGGCCTTCGTGCCGGGCTTTCCTTTATGTGGTCACGGCCGCTTCCTGCTTTCCGCTGCGTCGACATGACGCGCATCGCCGATCTTGTTGCAGCAATGATCCAACAACGGAAGCGACCAAGATTCGTGCTTTCGAGTATTTAAACCAGAAAAAGTTCGTGCTTTCGGATAGGAATTGCCGTTCCATTCGTGCTTTCGAGTAGAATAAGTGCGGCTCGACTTCGTGCTATCGGGTAACAATTGGCGACAATCGGGCGGATCGATGCGCCGTCATGCCCCGATCGGGGGTGCGTGATTCGGCCGCTGATTCGCGCAAAGACGCGAAAAAGGGGGTCACGCGGAGACGCGGAGGGGTAGCGCGCGCGGCAGCGCATCCCTTCCTCCCGGCCATGATAGACAGGCCGCTGGCGCGGCAGGCGCAACACCTCTGCGTCCTCCGCGCCTCCGCGTGAAAACACCCTTCTTCGCAAACCCTTCGAGGTCGACCCGCCTTACCCCTCGCGCGGTGCGTCCGCAGTCAGCGCAGGCCCGCGCGGGGTGATGACGACGCGGGCCTGGGGCGCACGCCGGCCGCGGCGCGGAGGAGCATCGCCGGCGGGGCGCGCGGCCTCGGTCTCCTCGACCAGCTCGAGGTGGTAATCGGGGATGCCGTCGGTCGCGACGATCTGCTTCAGCGCCGCCTTGAAGTTCGACAGCGGGTTCTGATAGCCGATCTGGAGCCGGAAGGTGGCAAGATCGATGTCGAGCACATTCCCCTCTTCGCAGGTCGAGCGCGCGACTTCGTAGATGCGTCGTTCGATCGGCCCTAGTTGGAAATAGGCAGCGGCATAGTCGAGCACATGACGATCGAGCAGGATCGCGCGATACAGCCAGTCACACAGCCGCACCTTGACGGCCTTGAGGCGCCGTTCGCCGCTCTTCGTCTTGCTATAGTGTAGCTTTGCTTCGGACAACCAGGAGAAGAACCCCTCCTCCCCTTCTCCACCCGCTTCGATATTGGTCTTGATCTGCGTACCCTGCAGCCGTTCCAGCGCCTCGGACAGCCGGCCATAGCTACGCGCTGAATGGTTCGAGCCGGTCGCCGAGAACAGGTCGTGCGCCGTGAAGACGAAATCCTGCTCGACCCGATCGCCCGCCTCCAGCTTCGCCGCCATCAGGCTGGCAATGTAGAGCACGATTTCCTTGTCGTAGATCGTCGCGACGCCGCTCGCCGAAGGACGCACCTCGATCGAGACGGTCGCGTGATCATAGGTAAGCGGCTTCATCCAGGCGTTTTTCGACAATGCGAAGAACGGGAACGCCATCAGCGAGCGTTCGCCGCGGATCTCGCCATGCAGTGGGCTGTCGAGCGCGAACAGATCGCGCTGGGGGATGCCGTCGGGGCCATGGGCAGGACGATTCGAAGCAGGGGTACGGGCCATGGCCATTTCCTACTCGAAAGCACGAAGATTTGGACCCCCATGCCGTTTTCACGAGGGGAAATGGGGGCAAGCCCCCAACAGTTCGTGCTTTCGAGTAGGAAATGAGGACCCGTGCGGGTTGATCCCTTCCCCCTCGTGACATGTCGGCGTGTCGACATGTCGGAAACAGGCAGATGCCCGCGGACCCGCCCTCTAGCCGTGTTCCGACTGCCGGCAAGCGGCAATCCGTCCGTGTGACACACGGTCAATAGCCCGAGACACGTCGGCACTATGCCCGGACTATCCCCCGAACGCCGCTTTCTGTATGTAAGCCCGGGTATCGGGGAGATAATCATGCCATACGAACTATGGCACAGCGCCAAGCAACCGCAGCCGTCTGCGCAAGCCTTCACCTTCGATGGCTGGTCGCATGAGCCACTGACGATCGATAAGGCAGCCAATCTGCAAGGCCCGCGCATCCAGCCAGAACCGATGACCCCCGATCGCAAAGCGGCGCGGTCGACCGTCTGACCCGTTCACCGGCGCAATCCGGTTACTCCGCATCGACGATCAACGGCATGCAACGACACGATCGGATTCGCCGCGCCGGCGAATTGCGCGCGCAAGGCCTGTCGTTGAAGGTCATCGCCAGCCGCCTTGGCGTCAGCGAGGGACAGGCCTCCAAGCTGGCGAAAGCGGCAGCCCAGCATAGAGCCTGACGCACACCGCCACGCGCCCTTGACCCCTTCCCTGCCCCGGCCGATACCCACCGCCATCGACATGGGAGAGATCGGGCACGCCCGGCGCCGAAGGAGCAACCGCCCCGGAAACTCTCAGGCAGAAGGACCATGGCGATGCGAGGATATCTGGAGAGAGGCGCGGGGGATGCTCCCCCACGTCCGCCGACGGGATAGCGATCTCAGGCACAAGCGACAGATGGGGCATGCGCACGGCCGGCATCGGAGCCGGCGATGAGGACATGCATGCACGTCGACACGTCTACACCTCTACCGCTCGACCGGGGGCTACATCGGCCGATCAGCGTCGCCGAGCTGTTCACGATCGGCATCGGGCCGTCGAGCTCGCACACCGTCGGGCCGATGCGTGCCGCGTTCGACTTCGCGCAGCGGGCGGTGGGGCAGGGGGCGGCACCGACCCGCGTCACCTGTGATCTCTTCGGTAGCCTCGCGCTGACCGGCCGCGGCCATGCGACCGACACCGCGACGATCCTGGGCCTCGCCGGCTGGGAGCCTGAAAGGCTCGATCCCGACGCCGCGCCCGGCATCCTCGCAGCGATCGCTGCGGAGGGGCGGCTGCCGCTCGCCGGCACGCATGCGATCACCTTCGCCGCCAGCGACGTCGTCTTCCACCCGCGCGAATTTCTGCCCGAGCACCCCAATGGCATGACCTTCACCGCGCAGCGCGCCGACGGCACCGCTTATACCGAGACCTATTTCTCGATCGGCGGGGGCGCGATCCTGCGCAAGGGCGCGCCAGCCTCGGCGAGCAACGTCGCGGTGCGCCACCCGTTCAGCTCGGGCGCCGAGCTGCTCGAGCTGGGCGAGGCGACCGGTCTCACCATCGCCGAGATCGTCCGCGCCAACGAGACCGCGTGGCGCGAGGCGGCCGAGACCGATGCCTTCCTCGACGCGGTGCGCGCCGCGATGCACGCCTGTATCGACCGCGGCATCGCGCAGGAGGGGATGCTGCCCGGCGGCCTGAAGGTCCGGCGCCGCGCGCGCGCGATCGAGCAGGGCCTGACCGGCTGCGTCCCCGGCAGCAACCCCGCCGAAGTGTTCGAATGGGTCAGCCTGTGGGCGCTCGCGGTCAATGAGGAGAATGCGGCGGGTGGCCGCGTCGTCACCGCGCCGACCAACGGCGCCGCGGGCGTGCTGCCTGCCGTGCTGCGCTTCTACGAAACGCTGGTCGCGCGCGACGAAACCACGCGGCGCGACGGCGCCCGCACCTTCCTGCTCACCGCCGCGGCGATCGGCATGCTGTACAAGAAGCGCGCGTCGATCTCGGCCGCCGAGATGGGCTGCCAGGGGGAGGTCGGTGTCGCCTGCTCGATGGCGGCGGGCGCGCTCGCCGCGGTGCTGGGCGGCAGCAACGCGCAGATCGAAAATGCTGCCGAGATCGGCATGGAGCACAATCTCGGCCTCACCTGCGACCCCATCGGCGGGTTGGTGCAGATCCCCTGCATCGAACGCAACACGATGGGCGCGGTCAAGGCGATCAACGCCGCCTATCTCGCGCTGCGCGGCGACGGCAGCCACGTCGTCAGCCTGGACGCGGTGATCGAGACGATGCGCCAGACCGGCGAAGACATGCGCTCGCAATATAAGGAAACCAGCCTCGGCGGGCTGGCGGTCAACGTGGTGGAATGTTGACGTGTCTATATGTCGGCGTGTCTACACATAGACAGTGACGTGGATTGAGCAGACCTGCTCAATGTCCAGCCATTACCAGTCCCGGTGCCGATGGAGCATGATCTCGTGCCCCACTGTGAGAGCTGATCATGTGGTTGCCGGCGGTTGCCGTGAATGTTGGTTGTCCGCATTGGCACGTCCCGCCATATCCCGCGACGGCGGCAAGTTCGCCGCCCTCTAAGGGGTCAGGACATAGAACGGGCACAGATATACGCTCTCATGACTGCCATCCGAGACGCTGGCCGAGTTTACCTTGTCGCTGGCCGCAAGACCAGCGTTCGCATTGACCTTGGCGGGTGTGCCGCGGACGCCTGATCGACGAC
>NZ_JAFCUK010000017.1:0-61291 GCF_049896485.1 Sphingomonas sp. DC4900 | reverse complement strand
CAAGCGGTAGTCTGTCGTCGGTCATCGGGAAAAACTCCTCGGGTGTTGGTGAAGCTCGACACTTCCACCTTAACCGATGAGCCCGGTGGCCACCGAGACGCCGACGCCGGGGTGGGGCCTCGGCCCCACCCCGGCATACACCGTCATCTACACCGGGAAATTACACCACGACCGCGGACGCTACCTCGTGCCATAGCGTTCGGCATCCTCAAACGGCAGCGGCGACCAATCGTCAGAAGGGTAAACCTCATCATAAATTGCCTTCGCGGCGGCTCGTAGCTGCGTGTCGTGGTGCATCGATCCGACTCCTGTTCCTCGCGTCAGCCGTATGGAACAAAGGAAGAACGATTCGCAAGCCGCGTTGATCCCCGATGGAAACCCGATACGTTGCCGCAGCCGACTCATTCGGCTCGGAGGATGCGATGGTTCGTAATCTGATGTTCGCTGCGGCAGCCCTGACCATGGTCGCCACGCCCGCGCTGGCTGCCCCGTGTCGGGATGCGAAGGGTAAGTTCGTCAAATGCCCGGACAAGGCACCTGCGAAGCCGACGCGCTGCAAGGACGCTAAGGGCAAATTCGCTAAATGCGGGACCGTTGGCGCAAAGCCAGCTTAACGATGCTGCGGATCATCGCCACCATCATGAACGCGATGACAATGGCAACGGTGGTGGCGGTGCTCATCTATGAGTGCGGCGCACTTTCCAGATTATTGTCGGGTAAAATAACCCGATTACGAACGAAGGGTATTCGGGATGGCAATAGCCGCCTTAACCAATGATGTTTTTGTCTAATTAGAAGTCAGAAGATTACCCCATCGTTGTCTAACGAGGGGAAACCTATGAAAGTCCGATTTGCAATTGCCGCTGTTGTCTTAGTAGTGTCGCCGGCGGCAATAGCTGCGCCCGGTATAACGGCGAGTATGGATGAGGCTAATTTTGCCACCCATATGTCAACGCAAGTTGGGCTATTTGAAATCTGCGGTCAGCAAGCGGCCCTTGGGGCAATCCCCGCAAACTTGAAAGCGTTCGAGCAAAGCCATTACGGCACGTTCGGTAAGCCGCTGGCGAGCGATATGGGCATGATGACCGCGCTCGATACAGCGACAATTATTGGCAAAGCGGGTGGGAAAGCGAATTTCTGCGCTGGATTGGCCCGGATCAAGCCGACAGCGGTTAAGGGTGTTCAGGACACATGGGCCGCTTTGCAAAAAGCGCATCTAGCGGCAAAGACGACGGGTCACTGATCCAGCAGGATCATCAGGCCAATGTATCGGGAGCGGGCTGCGCGCGCCTTAAATAAGAGAACCGCGCAGCTTCGCTCTCACGGAAAGAAAGCGACCTTTGGACAAATACGGGCAACCCGTCGCCCATTATCCCATTGCGGCTTGTAGATCGCTTGTCCGTGTTCAAGCTGCCAGCATGACAGGTCGCCATGATCACCTGACAGGATCGCCAACGTACGCCCATAGCGATCCTCGCCAACCCGGTTTATGCGGATCGTCCCAATCATCGCATCCGCAAGCGACTGCTTTGACGCATAGCCGTCACCGGGCGCGCAGTTACGTCCCATTCTACAGTGACCGGGCAATTCAGGCGCATCGATCCCGAGCAGCCTAATCCGTTCGCCATTGCAGCGGACTGTGTCGCCATCTGTGACCGTGCAGCCTTCCACGCCACTGTCATAGCCAGGTTGCAGCACCGTTAGCGCGGAAGAGGGCAGGGCGCCGCCAATGCCGCCAACAATAGCAGCGG
Organism: Sphingomonas sp. DC4900; assembly: GCF_049896485.1. Taxonomy (NCBI): domain Bacteria; kingdom Pseudomonadati; phylum Pseudomonadota; class Alphaproteobacteria; order Sphingomonadales; family Sphingomonadaceae; genus Sphingomonas; species Sphingomonas sp. DC4900. Next base: position 59,540 of record NZ_JAFCUK010000017.1, on the reverse strand, counting down.
CACCTAGAACCAGTGCAGGAACAGCAAGCCGCTTGGCCTTCTGCCGCCGCCGCTTGGCGCGATAGTGTCTACCCATCTGGATGGGGACGGCGCGGAAGGGCTTCTTAAACGACATGGTATCAACTTCCATGGCCGGGCATCAACCAGATCAATGCCGCCGACCCTCTTACTGACATGTGAGGTTTAATGTTGGGTAGTCGACAGGGAACGGACTGCCTTAAAGCGATTACTCTTTTTTTCTAGGACTTCGTCTTTTCAAAGGGGCGACGGTTGCGTTCCACGGCAGCTTCGCTTTACCTAGCCCTGCGCTTCCGCAAATTCGGGGGCGTTGGGGGCTGGTAATCCTCTTGGCAACGTTGGCTGGTCACGGATTAGTGGCCGGGTAACGGGCGCGCATGTCCAAGGCTTCTAGCCCAAAGGCGTCCGTGCCTTTGCGCCAACGTGCAAGGATTACCATGCCCGGCTTGATGCCGGGGTGCCCCTCAAAATGGAAAGGGGCAGGTAATGAGCGAAGATCACGATACGGAAAAAAAGGCAGCGTCGGGCGCAGACGCTTGGCGGATACGGGCGGCTAAGACCTCCAAGGATCAGGAGCCGGGCTGGCTCGAACGGGTTTTTGGCATCAATACGCGAGGGGGCAAGTTGGGATGCCTCGGTATTGTTGCCGCCGTCATTACGCTGCCGATCGTCGGCGTAAGCTATTGCTCTTACCAAGCTGCCGAACAGACACGCCTTGCCGAAGAGCAGAAAGCCAAGAATGACGCTGCGCAAGCAGAGAGAGACGAGCAGTTGTACAAGGCCTCCGTTGCATCAGGAGCCGTATGCGTCGATGGCCCTGATGGGCTAAACACGGCTTTTGAACTCAACGTCAAACGCCGACTGAAAGACCCTGATAGCTTCGAGCATATGGGAACGGTCATCACCCCGTCGAAGAAGGGCGGATACGATGCTTTGATGCGGTTTAGGTCACGTAATTCGTTCGGTGGTTACGCTGTTGGAACTGCGATTGGTCACTTATACGTCGCGGAACGCGGTGTCTGCGAAGTTCGTGACTTCCGGGTGGCAGGCTAATCGCCGCGCTATCAAGCAAGGCTACAATATCGCTTCACTGTCGCTGTCGACAATCCGAAGTGCGCTGCCGTTTGAGCGATGCTGGCGGCATTATTCTTCCGCCACGATTGAACCTCGATACGATCCGCTGCCATCGGCCTGCCAAGGCTTGTCTTCCCCCTATGCGTTTTGCCCGTAGCGGCGAGGGAGGCCTTGGCGGCGGCGCGTCCGGCATCGCAGCGTTCCCTAATCCGCTGGCGCTCCATTTCGGCCACCTGCGCCAGCACGGCAACGATTAGTTCGCCTACGCCCTTGGCAATCGGACCAAGGCCCCGAACATCGACCGTTACGCCCTTGTCGATCAGGCGCCGGATCGTTGCTTGAATATCCAGGGCGTCGCGGCCCAAGCGATCGATGGCGTAGATGCAGACCGTATCGCCTTCGCGGACATATCCTAGCAGAGCGGCGAAGCCCGGACGATCAGCGGCAAGCACTGCGCCAGATACGCCCTCGTCCGAAAACTCCTTGTCGAAGCTACCCCCAAGGGCCTGACGCTGTGACTCAACGCTCTGGTCCGAAGTCGAGCAGCGGTAATAGGCAATGCGGGACATACAGGCTCCGAGTCGCTCAAAAGATAGGCTCTCTTTACAAGCCTAGCAATTATATTTGGAGTCCTATCTTTTGATCTATTCTACAGCGCCGCTGCTGGGGAGGCTCAAAGGTTACAAGTTTCAAATCTCGCTTACAGGTAGCGAACTGACCGCGCGGGATGAGCCTAAGCCACAGCGCTTATGATCGACGCTATGTCGTTCTGTTCTAACCCACCAACAGAGGGGAGGGGGGGGCTTGGCACAACCATGGCTCCGCTACTACGTTGTTGGTGGAAACTAGGAGTGATCCAAATTGGCAAGCAGAAGTTACCGAGCCTTCATTGCTTACCCCGGCTCACCCGCTGATCTGGCTGACCCAATCACAAAGGCCGCCCAAAGTCTTTCCCTAAGCAACCCGGATATAAAGGCTTGGCCATCCCTAGAGCCATTCGGTTTGAACATACCTGGCGAAGTTCGCAGTGCTATAGAGGATGCAGACGTTCTATTCGCAGACGTAACCCGTCCCAATATGAACGTGTACTACGAAATTGGTTACGCAATAGGACTTGGCAAGACATTTGCGCCGATCATAAACGTATCATTTGCAAATGCCACTATAAGTACACGCTCTCTAGGACTCTTTGCCAACATCGGCTATCAAGTTTATGAAAACTCAAAAGAACTTGAGAGGATTATCATCGCGACGCCGTATAATCCCCTTCTAGGGCTTTACTCGCAAGACATTAACTACTCACAACCGCTTTACGTTTTGGACACTCTAAGAAAGACCAATTTTCGGAATGCGGTAGTTTCTGCGATCAAAGAATCCAGATCGCATTTCCGCAGCTTTGATCCGGTCGAGATGGCACGCGTGTCGGTGGTGCAGCTTATCGCGGAAGTAAGTGGCTCGTCTGGCATAATCGTACCCTATCTCGCACCGCATATAGATGATGCGGAGCGACACAACCTTAGAGGTGCTCTCATAGCGGGCCTTGCCCTCGGCCTTGGGCGCGAAACGTTGATGATTACCGACTTTCATGACGAGGATGCCCCAACAGATTACAGTGATGACATAGTCGTCGCCAAGGATCAGGCGCGGATATCTGAAATCGTAGGAGCATTTTGTTCGGAAGCAGTTTTGGCGGCGCAAGAAATCCCCACCTTAGCTAAAAAAGTTGACCGTTCGATTTTGCAAAACCTCTCTCTTGGCGCATCTGCGGCAGAGAATGAATTTAGAGACTTAAATTCGTATTTTGTTGAAACATCGGAGTATCTTCGTGCGGTTCGCGGCGAAGTCAACATAATTACCGGAAGGAAAGGATCGGGGAAGTCGGCTATATTCTTCCAGGTCCGTGACAATGCCCGACGTAAGAAAGGTAGCCTGACGGTAGACCTTAAGCCTGAATCGCATCAGCTAAGCACGTTTCGCGAACAGATTATCTCTACCGCGGGCGCGGGGGTCTTTGAGCATACTATTGCAGCATTCTGGTACTTCGTCTGCCTTTCTGAAATGCTTCTAGCGATATACCGCCGAATAGAAGCGTCCTCAAAATATGACGGCCGCCTACTGGGCGTCATGCGAGGCATAGAAGAGGTTTTTGAGGAATATCACATCCTCGAACCCGGCGACTTCACCACGCGGCTTTCGCGGCTTTCGACACTGGTCGCCAGAGAATTGAAAGAGGCATCCAGAAATGGAAAATCAATATCAGTAAATCAAGTAACCAACTTAGTATTCAGGAGTGGTATTGGAAGAATCCGAGATTTAGTAGTCGAGCATACACCTGCGAAATACCCCATCACATTCCTATTTGATAATATCGATAAGGGATGGCCTGCGACTGGCGTCCAGTCAGAGGACATAACTATTGTAAGACTTCTCGTGGAGTCTCTAGATAAAGTTCGTCATGATCTTGCGGCTAAAGGTCGAGAGTTTCGTTCGCTGGTGTTCATCAGGCATGACGTTTATGACCTGATGCTTGATCAGACTTCCGACCGAGGTAAAGCTGGACAGGTTTCGATTGATTGGACCGATCGCGCCAAATTAACGCAAGTTATCTATCGACGGTTACAAATTGGTCTGTCGGATAAGCGCTCTAGTATGGGCGAATTGTGGAGCCGCATTTTTCCACTCAAAGTGCTTGGGATGGACAGCTTGGCGTACTTCATTGACCATTGCTTGATGAGGCCGCGCTTTTTGATCAACCTTATCGAATATGCTCTAGCCAACGGGATTAACAGAGGGCACCGGACTGTCGATGAAGCGGACTGCGTCGATGCGGTAAGGCAGCATTCATTGGCACTAGTTGACGATTTTGGTTTTGAAATGCGCGATGTGTCCGGTATTTCGAGTGAATTGCTCTACGGTCTCATTGGCGTTCCTAGAATAGAGAGTCGAAGTAAAATCATCCAACGCTTTCAGCGGGGGGGGGTTGTATCGGATGATGGCGAGAATATCATAGACTTAATGCTTTGGTATGGGCTTTTAGGCGTTCCGGCGGTTGATGACGAGGGGGACAAGTTTATCTATGACTACCTTTATAATATGAAACGTTTAAAAGCTGCTATTATCCAGCTTGGAGAAGACCCCTCTTTGACTATAAATCCTGCCTTGCACGTTGGATTGGTTTCCTAGCTATTATGGTTGCACAACATGTCATTAATCTGCTGATTGATCAGGCAGAGCCTTGCGGAAGGCTGTATTCGCGATTCCCCGACGTGCGGCAAGATGGGAGAATCCTCTGTAAATCACGCCGTGCATTTCTAGAACCGGATTACGGGCCAAGGTATCTTCTATACCGTGTGGAACGTGTAGTCTCGTTAGGTATTTGCGGTTAAACGGCGATACGTTGCGATCGTGAAGGCGTGGCAGATTAGAACCTGGGTGCATGTATTCTGGGCGTAAAAGGCTGATATGGGTTGAAACTAGAGATCGACTGGAAATCAGCTTTCTATCCCCTGATGTTCTTTGCTGACCGGCGGATCGCTTCTATAGAAAGCGGCTCGCGTTTCCTATGCGCCATGCGGTGGCAGTTGGCACACAGCAGTGCCAAGTCAGTAAGCTTGGTCTTGGTGCCCTGTGTCAGTGTATGGATGGGCTTAGTATGGTGTACTTCGATGTACCCTGCACCTAATTCGCCATAAGCCTGTGCGAAGTCGAAACTACAAACCTCGCAAGCCAACGTTCCTGCCAGCGCCGCTGCTTTACGCTTCTCCCAAACTAGCTTTGGGTCGCGTTCATATCGCTTGTGAAGGCGCATAATGACGCCGCCCTCTTCGCCCTCATACGGCTCGCCGCTGGGCTGACCGATGGTGTTGGCTTCGTCCGCGTTTATAACCGCGCTACGAATCGCTTCGGCATCTATGGCGAGGGCATCCCATTGACCCTGATATTCAGCCCACACCACCCTCTCTAACGCGCCGCCGGCCTTCATCCCCACCTTCCCCTGTGCCGTAAAGGCCGGGTCGAGCGCACGAAGATTCATCATCTTCATGTAAACGCCGTTGGCGTTGCGGAACGTGTCGCTTGTTGTTTCGCCGGTAAGGCGACGCATCTTATTTAGCAGGTCGGAAAGCATCGCAACGGCAGCGCTTTCTTTGCCAGGAGGACTGACCGGGTTTGTCCGATACAGGTCAAGCGCAAGGATGAGTTCGTCACGATTCCATGCGGGATTGCGTCTCCTGTCCTGGATTTGAAATCCAAGCGTCCGTAACCGACCGACTACTGTAGCTTCGCCGCCAGCTAGACGAATGTCCCGAGCGTAAGGCCGGTTCATTCCGATAGCCTGTGCGACGTTCGCTATTGCTTTTGAGGCGTACGACCGACCGTCTTTGATAATCCAATATTTTGATGCGGCTTCGAATCCGTATTTGTCGAAGAATGCGCGCTCTCCAATCCGGTCATATTCGGCCATCGCCTGTAGCACGCCGGATTCGCTTATATCGGCTGCTGCCATATCGTTTCCCCTCCCTTACGTACCAGCATCTTTGGCTCGCCACGCAATAACAAGGCAAAATCGATTGTTGGGCGGATTGTGGGCCGATACGCCGACGGACGCCAAAAAGTAAACCGAATCAGGGGGTTAGCAGCATAGGTGGCGGAGACGGAGGGATTCGAACCCTCGGTACGGTTTCCCGTACGACGCTTTAGCAAAGCGTTGGTTTCAGCCACTCACCCACGTCTCCGAGCTGCGGCGTCGGGCGGCTATAGCGAGGGTCTTTCGGGGGATCAACGGGGTTGAGGCCCGCATTCGATCGTAATTTCGGCGCCGCCCGCCGTTCGTTCATTGCCGGGCAAGCGCCGGGGTGGTTAACGAGGGGCGGCGCCGTGTGGCGCGACGAGGGGGAATGGTGATGCGGGTGATCGGTTTCGCGCTGGCGGCGAGTGCGCTGGTGGCAGCAAGTGCGCCCGCACAGGTGACGACGATCGATCCCAATCGCGCGATCGACGGCGATTTGTCGACGCAGGGGCGGACGACATCCTCCACCCCGCGCAGCGCGCCGCGCCCCACGCCGACCCCGGCTCCCTCCGTGGAGCGGGACTGGGCAGCGCAGCCGGAGACCACGGCCGGCGCGTCCGGTGCCGGCTTCACCCAGGCCCCCGCACCCGCCTATGCCGGCCAGACGACCGAGGCGCAGCAGCAGGCGCAGGCCGACGCCACGCTGAAGGCCGCCTCCACCTATCAGCGCGAAGACCTGCTCGCCGCGGGCGAGGGCGTGTTCGGCAAGGGTGCCGCGGGCCTCGCGGGCATGCTGGAAAAGGTGCTGAAGGAGCAGGGCGAGCCCAACGCCTATATCGCGGGCCGTGAGGCGGCGGGCGCGTTCGTGCTGGGCGTGCGCTATGGCTCGGGGATCATGAGCCACAAGGTGGAGGGACAGCAGCCCGTCTATTGGACCGGCCCGTCGGTGGGCTTCGACGTCGGCGGTGACGCCAACAAGGTGTTCGTCCTCGTCTACAACCTCTACGATACCGAAGAGCTGTTCCGCCGCTTCCCGGCGGTGGAGGGGCGGCTGTATCTGGTCGGCGGCTTCGCCGCGACCTATCTGCGCCGCGGCAACATCGTGCTGATTCCGATCCGCCTCGGCGTCGGTTACCGCGCCGGCGTCAACGTCGGCTATATGAAGATCACGCACAAGGCGAAGTGGCTGCCGTTCTGACCGGTCGGGCGAGCGCTGCACGTACGTCGCAGCGACGCTCCACCCGTACCCCTGAGCTGCCTCGCACTGACGATAGGGGTTCGGCGTAGCCTTTTGCAGAGAAGCTCAGGCGAGCAGCGTCGCGATCCGCTCCATCCGTTCGCCAGCGTCGGCGATCCGTTCGGCCAGGATCAGCCGGCCGTTCTTTGTCTCCAGCCCGTCGACCTGCCCGGCGATATCGCTGTCCGCCCGCGGCGTCAGCGCCACCGCAGCCGGGCCGGCATCGATCCGTGCGACGCCATGCGCGCGGGCCAGTTCGCGCACCCGGGCCAGCGCGATCAGCCGCATGGCCGCATCGGGCACGTCGCCGAACCGGTCGCGCAATTCCTCCTCGAACGCCTCGACATCCTCCACATCGCGCAGCCGCGCGAGCCGGGCGTAGAGCGACAGCCGCAAATCCTCGTCCGGAATCCAGTCGGCCGGCAATTGCCCTTCCAGCCCCAAATGCAGTTCGGGCGTCCAGCGCTCCACCGTCTCGCCGCGCGCGGTGCGCAGCGCGCCTTCGAGCAGCTGCTGGTACAGTTCGACGCCGATCAGCCGCATATGCCCGGCCTGCGTCTCGCCGAGCAGGTCGCCAGCGCCGCGCATGTCGAGATCGCGCCCGCTGATCGCGAACCCCGCGCCCAGCCGATCGAACGCCTCAAGCGTCCTGAGGCGCTTCAACGTGCGCGGCGCGATGGCATGCTCGCCATCGGTGAACAGCAGCACCTGCCCGCGCCGATGCCCGCGCCCGACTCGCCCACGCAACTGGTGCAGCTGGGCAAGGCCGAAGCGGTCGGCATGGACGATCGCCATCGTATTGGCGCGCGGCACGTCCAGCCCCGCCTCGATGATGTTGGTGGCGAGCAAGACGTCGCCGTCGCCGCGGCCGAAGCGCACCATCGCCTCGTCGATCTCGGCGGCCGGCATCTTGCCATGCGCCTGCAACAGCTCCAGTTCGGGCACCAGCTTGGCGAGCTGGTCCGCGAGCGGCGCCATGTCGGCGATGCGCGGCACGACGACAAAGCTCTGCCCGCCGCGCGCGCGCTCCCGCAGCAGGGCCGCGCGTAGCGTCTCGGGCGCAAAGGTGGACACGGCGGTACGGATCGGCTGGCGGCGCGCCGGCGGCGTCGCGATCACCGACAGCTGGCGCAGGCCGACGAGTGCCGCTTGCAGCGTGCGCGGGATCGGCGTCGCCGACAGCGTCAGCACATGGCCCGCCGACCCATCGCCCGCCGACAACGCCTGCAGCTTCGCCTTGTCCGCGGCGCCGAAGCGCTGCTCTTCGTCGACGATCACCAGCGCCAGGTCGCGATAGGCGACGCCCTTGCCGGCAACCGCGCCCGTGCCGATCACGATATGGATGCTGCCGTCCTTCAGCCCTGCCTTGACCCGACGTGCCTCGGCGGCGGTGGACAGGCGCGACAGGCCGGCGACGACGATGTCGGTGCCGGCGAAGCGCTGCGTGAAGCTGTCGAGATGCTGGCGGGCGAGCACCGTCGTCGGCGCGGCGAGCGCGACCTGCTTGCCCGACAGCGCGGCGATGGCGGCGGCGCGCAGAGCGACTTCGGTCTTGCCGAAGCCGACGTCGCCGATCACCAGCCGGTCCATCGGCCGCCCGGAGGCGAGGTCGCTGCGCACCGCCTCGATCGCGAGCAGCTGGTCGGGCGTTTCGGAAAAGGGGAAGCCCGCGGCGAAGCGTTCATAGGCCGCGGGATCGGGATCGAGCACCGGCGCCGTCCGCTCGCCGCGTTCGGCGGCGAGGTTCGTCAGGCCGCGCGCGGTTTCGGCGATCGCGGCGTCGATCCCGACGCGGCGCTCGTGCCAGCTCTTGCCGTCGAGCGTGTCGAGCTTCACCGCATCGTCCTCGGCCCCATAGCGCCACAGCCGGTCGGCGTCGGCGACGGGCACCAGCCGCACCGCGTCGCGCGCATAGACCAGCTTGATCGCGTCGCCGCCGGTCTCCCCGTCTTCCGCCAGCGACTCCAGCCCCGCGACGGTGCCGATGCCGTGATCCTCATGGATTACCGTATCGCCGACGCGGATCTCGGTCGTCTGGAGCAGGTCCGGGTCGACGCGCCGCACCGCCCCGTCATCGCGATCCGCACGGCTGCCGATCAGGTCAGCGGCGGCGACCGCCAGCACGCCCTTCGTCGCAAACCCGCGATCGGCGGGGGCGGCGAGCGTGAGCAGCGATCCCTTCGGCGCCTTGGCCACGGCCGCCCAGTCGTCCAGCGCGGTCGCGCTCGCGTCCACCGCTTTCTCGATCCGTTTGGTCAGGAAACGCAGGTCGCGCGCGCTGCCGAGCAGTACGACCCGCGTGCCCGCGGCCAGCGCCGCCTTGGCGACCTTGGCGAAGGCGCGCATCGGCCCGCGCTGTTCGACGAAGCGGGGCGGCGGATCGCCCGCCTTGGGCAGAGTCTTGACGGTCCGCTCTGCCATCGCTGCGGTCCAGGCGTCGTCATCCACCACCTCGCGCGCCGCCCGGCGGGCACCCCGGGCGGCGGCATCCGCGCTCAGCAGAAGCAGGCGGCGGCGGCGGTCGTCCGCCGCTGGCGACACGACGATCGTCGCATCGGGCAGATGGTCGATCAGCGTGCAGCGTTCCTCGCCCAGCGGCGGTTCGGCGACGCGGCCCAGCTCGCGCTGCGTGACTTCGCCCGTGCTGCGCTGGTCGGCGGGGTCGTAGGATCGGATCGCGACGACGTGGCCATCGCCCACCTCGATCCGCAGCGGTGCGTCGGCGTCCGCGGGAAACACGTCCAGCACCGCGCCGCGCAGCGCCAGCTCGCCTGGTTCGTCGACCCGCTCGTCGGCGATATAGCCAAGGTCGGTCAGTGCCTCGGCCAACGTCGCCAGATCGCATGCGCTGCCGACCGTCACCCGCGGCGGTTCGGCATCGAAGGCTGCGGGGGCAGGGCAGGCGCGGGCGAGCGCCTCACCCGTCGTGATCAGCGCGATCCGCGGCCGCTGGCGCTTGGCGAGCGTGCAGCGGACGGTACGCAAGGCCGATACGCGCTGCCCGACATTGGCGGGGAGGCGGGCGCCTCGTCCCCGGGCAGCGCGTCGGTGCCGGGACAGACCACGACCGTCGCCGCGGGCATCATCGCGGCGAGCGCACGGGCCAGCGCTGCCGCGCGCACCTCGTCCGCTTCCGCCGCCAGCACGTCGCCCTTGCGCAGCAGGCCAGCAAGCCCCGCCGCGGTTTCGGCAATGCCCAGCCGCCCGTGGGGCCGGTCGTCGCCCGGGGCGAGGGTCGCGATCTCCGCGGCGGACAGCGTACGCATGAACTGGGGCATCCTGTTGAAGGATACCCGGAAACACCCGCCCGCCCATCGCCGTTCCGCACGTGGGCAAAAGAAGATCGCCCGCGTCGTCACGGATCGCCCCGCGCAGATGATCGTTGGCAGCGCGCCCGCGTCGCGGCATCAGACCCGCAGACACTCCTCCCTTTCATGAGAGACGCCATGACCCAGACCGCCCTCATCACCGGCGCCACCGCCGGCATCGGTGCCGCCGCCGCCCAGGAATTCGTCGGCGCCGGCTGGCGCGTCATCGCTACCGGCCGCCGCGCCGACCGGCTGGACGCGCTGAAGGCCGAGCTGGGCGATGCGGTCCATACGCTCGCCTTCGACATTGCCGACGACGCCGCGACCGCCGCCGCGATCGACAGCCTGCCCGCGGACTGGCGCGACATTGATCTGCTCATCAACAACGCCGGCCTCGCGCTCGGCACCAAGCCCGCGCAGGAGGCGAAGCTCGACGATTGGCGCACGATGATCGCCACCAACGTCTCTGCGCTCGTCGCGCTGACGCACCGGCTGCTCCCCGGCCTGATCGAACGCCAGGGCGCGATCATCAACCTGTCGTCGGTCGCGGCGACCTATCCCTATACCGGCGGCAACGTCTACGGCGGGACCAAGGCGTTCGTGGAGCAATTCTCGCTGGGGCTACGCTCGGACCTGCACGGCACCGGCGTGCGCGTCACCTCGATCGAGCCGGGCATGGTGGAAACGGAATTCACCGTCGTGCGCACCGGCGGCGATCAGGGGGCATCCGACACGCTGTACAAGGGCGCCGACCCGATGACCGCGGAGGATATCGCCGCAACGATGCTGTGGGTCGCGACGCTGCCGCCGCACCTCAACATCAACCGGCTGGAATTGATGCCGGTCAGCCAGTCCTTCGCCGGCTTCCAGGTCGCGCGGAAGGGGTAGGGGCCGACCAAAAACGCCGTTCGCCCTGAGCTTGTCGAAGGGCTGGGTGCTCCGCGCGGTCCCGGTTCTTGCGGAAACCTGTGCTTCGACAAGCTCAGCACGAACGGGGAGTATCGCCGATCTGCCCACCAACCCACCGTTCGCCCTGAGCCTGTCGAAGGGCTGGTGGCCGCGAGCGCGCGTCCTCCCCGTGGCGACCCGCCCTTCGACAAGCTCAGGGCGAACGGTGAGGGAGGAACCTCAATCCCGCCCCGCGCACGGATCGCGCAGATGCTGCGACAGGAAGGCGATCAGCGCCTCCACCCGCGCCGGGCGCAACGCGCTGGGCGGGGTGACGATGTGCAGCCCGATCGGCGCCGGCGCCCAGTCCGCCAGCAGCGGCACCAGCGCGCCGCTGGCCAGATGCGGGCCGACGATGAAGGCCGGCAGCCGCGCGATCCCCAGGCCGGCGAGCAACGTCGGCACCAGCGCCTCGCCGCTGTTGGCGATCAGCGGCCCCTGCGGTCGGATCGCGACGTCGCTGCCGTCGGCGTGCTGGAAATGCCACGGCCCAGTGACGTTCGAATAGCCGAGCAGCCGATGGGCGGACAGCTCCGCCGGGTGCGCGGGCGTGCCATGCTCCGCCAGATAGGCAGGCGATGCGACCAGATGCGCTGCGATATCGCCCAGCCGCCGCGCGCGCAGGCTGCTGTCGGCCAGCTCGCCGATGCGCAGCGCCACGTCGAACCCTTCGGCGACGATATCCACCCGCGCGTCCGAACAATGCAGGTCGATCTCGACGCCCGGATGCTCTTTCAGGAACGTCGCGAGCAGCGGCGCGACGTTGCTGATCCCGAAGCTCATCGGCGCCGCCAGCCGGACGCGCCCGGTCGGTACGCTCGCGGCATCGCGTGCCGCTTCCTCCGCCGCGCGCGCCTCGCCCAGGATGCGCGTCGCATGGTCGGCGAGCGGTCGCCCCGCCTCGGTCAGCGCCAGCCGACGCGACGTGCGGTGGAACAGCGACTGGCCGATATGCGCCTCCAGCCGGCTGATCGCCTTGGACACGGTCGCCTTGCTCAGCCCGATCGCGTCGGCGGCGCCGCTGAACGAACGATGCTCCACCACCGCGGCGAAGATCGCCCACGCTTCCAGATCCGGCAGTCGCATCGATCCCCCCACAGGTTGCAGCCGCCAGCCTTACCCAAAGGAACCGCTTGAGGAAACGATCGGTTTCCAGCGTTTCCGTTTACGCGCCGATGAGCCGACGCCATCTTGGCGGCCAAGACAGATGGAGACTTCGCGATGACCAAGGTTCTGGTGCTCTATTATTCCTCCTACGGCCATATCGAGAAGATGGCCGACGCCGTCGCCGAGGGCGCGCGCGAAGGTGGGGCAGAGGTCGCCATCCGCCGCGTCGCCGAAACCGCGCCGGACGAGATCGTCAAGGCGGCCGGCTTCAAGACCGACACCGCGCACCCGCTGATCGAGGGCCCCGATGCGCTCGCCGACTATGACGCGATCATCGTCGGCGCGCCGACCCGCTACGGCCGGATGCCCAGCCAGATGGCGGCGTTCTGGGACACGACGGGCGGCCTGTGGTTCAAGGGCGCGCTGATCGGCAAGGTCGGCGGCGCCTTCACCTCGACCGCCAGCCAGCACGGCGGTCAGGAAACGACGCTCTTCTCGCTCATCACCAACCTGCTGCACCACGGCATGGCGATCGTCGGCCTCGATTACGGCTTCCAGGCCCAGATGGGCGTCGATGAAGTCCGCGGCGGCTCGCCCTACGGCGCCACCACGATCGCCGGCGGCGACGGCTCGCGCCAACCCCACGCCGAAGAACTCGCCGGCGCCCGCTACCAGGGCAAGCGTATCGCCGAGACGGCGGCGAAGTTGAAGGCGTAACGGCGGCCAAACCCACCCCGCCACCCTGTTCCGGGGGGCTGCCCGTGAAGGTCCGGATTTGGCTGTGCGCTCATTCCTCCCCCGCCAGGGGGAGGACTATGCCGATGCGCTGCAACGGGAAGGCTGGAGAGTCCAGCCTCCCCCTTGCGGGCCGGTGGACCCCGGAACGAGTCCGGGGTGACGGGGTATTCGGGGGCACGCGTCACGCGCACCACCAGGATGACGCCCGCCCGCCACCGCGCTACCACCCGCGCATGACCCAAGCCCCCACACACCCCCCACGCCCCCGTCTCGCCTTTAACCACACGCCGGGCATCGGTCCGACGATCGTCTTCCTCCCCGGCTACGCCTCCGACATGACCGGCACCAAGGCGCTGGCGCTGGAGGCCTGGGCGGGCCGCACCGGGCGCGCGTTCCTGCGCTTCGATTACGGCGGGTGCGGCGCGAGCGAAGGCGACTTCGCCGACCAGACGCTCGCCGGCTGGCGCGACGATACGCTGGCGATGATCGACCAGATCGTCGCCGGACCGGTGGTGCTTGTGGGCTCGTCGATGGGGGGCTGGCTGATGCTGCTCGCCGCCAGGGCACGGCCCGATCGCGTGCGCGGCCTCGTCGGCATCGCGCCGGCCCCCGATTTCACCGACTGGGGTTTCACGCTCGACGAAAAAATGGTGATCCTGCAGCAGGGCAAGCTGGAGCGCGCCAACCCCTATGGCCCCGAACCGACGCTCTATACCCGCGGCTTCTTCCAGTCGGGCGAAGCTAACCGCTTGATGTTCGGCGCCATTCCCTTCGACGGTCCGGTGCGGCTGGTGCAGGGGCAGGCGGACCCCGACGTGCCCTGGCATCGCACCGTGCATCTGGCCGAGCTGATCCGTTCAGCCGACGTGCAGACGTGGCTGGTCAAGGACGGCGACCACCGCCTGTCGCGCGACACCGACGTCGCGCTGATCGTCCGTGCGGTCGAGGACGTGCTGAGCCGCTTATGATCCTGTTGTTCGCCGCCGCGTTGCAAGCCGCCACCGCCCAACCTGCCGACCCGCGCGAGGCGCGCTTCGACCGCTGCGTCGCGCTCGCCCGCACCGATCCCGCCGCCGCCCGCGCGGAAGCAGTGCGCTGGGGTGCCAGCGGCGGCGCCTGGTTCGCGCGCCAATGCGCCGGCCTCGCCTACACGCAGGAGGGCAATTTCCCCGCCGCCGCCGTCGAATTCGAAGCGGCGGCCAAGGCCGCGGAAACCGCGCACGATAAACGCGCCGCCAATTACCGTGCGCAGGCGGGCAACGCCTGGCTCGCGGCCGGTGACGTGCCCAAGGCGCGGTCCAACCTCGACACCGCGCTGATCGCGGGGACGCTGGAAGGGCTGGCGCTCGGCGAGGCGCAGCTCGACCACGCCCGCGTGCTGGTCGCGGCCGGCGAGCCCGAGGGCGCGCGTCGCGATATCGATATGGCGCTCAAGACCGCGGGCGACGATCCGCTCGCCTGGCTGCTGTCCGCGACGCTGGCACGGCGTGAGGGCGACGTGATCCGCGCCAAGACGGACATCGCCGAGGCGCTGAAACGCTCCGCCGACGATGCCTCGGTGCAACTCGAGGCGGGCAATATCGCCGCACTCGCCCGCGACGAGGCCGGCGCCCGCGCCGCCTGGGCCGAAGCCGCACGCCTCGCCCCCAACGCCCCCGCCGGCAAGGAAGCCCGCGCCGCGCTCGCCCAGTTCGGCGACGTGCCAGCGGCAAAGGCGGCGCCGGTGGGCCGCTGAGGCCAGCCCCACTCCGTCATGCAGCAGAAGGGCTGATTGACGATCCGCGTGGCCCTAAGTCCTCCCCCGCCAGGGGGAGGTGGCATGCCGAAGGCATGACGGAGGGGGAGGTAAGGGTGAAGCTTCATCGCTCGAGACCGTCCTTTCCTCCCCCTCCGTCACCGACTTCGTCGGCGACACCTCCCCCTGGCGGGGGAGGAACAAGGTCGCCACCCCCACTCCGTCACCCCGGACTTGTTCCGGGGTCCACTGCCCCGCGGGGGCAACGGCAAAGCCTCTTGCCGTCCCCCCGCCGCCCGGTGGACCCCGGACCACGTCCGGGGTGACGAAGTGCCCCCCCTCGACGGCACCGACGCCGTCCCTTACGCGTTGGGGCACGATCGTTCCCCAAGTCCAAGGGCAAGGCATGCATTACCTCCACACGATGATCCGCGTCAGCGATCCCGACGCGACGATCGCCTTCTTCAACGTGCTCGGCCTTCACGAAGTCCGCCGGATCGACAACGAGCAGGGCCGCTTCACGCTGATCTTCCTCGCGACGCCCGAAGACGCCAAGCTCGGCGAACGCCGTGCCGAGGTGGAGCTGACCTACAATTGGCCGGCACAGGACGGCAGTGCGCCCGAAACCTACACCGGCGGCCGCAATTTCGGGCACCTCGCCTATCGCGTCGATAATATCTACGACAGCTGCCAGGCGCTGATGGACCACGGCGTCACGATCAACCGCCCGCCGCGCGACGGCAACATGGCGTTCGTGAAGACGCCCGACGGCATTTCGATCGAGCTGTTGCAGGCGGGCGACCCGCTGCCGTCGGCCGAACCTTGGGCGTCGATGCCCAACACCGGCAGCTGGTGACGCCATGACGCTGGAGATCGTCCGCGTTCCCGTGCTCAGCGACAATTACGCCTGGCTGATCCATGACGATGCCAGCGGCGAGACGGTCGCGGTCGATCCCGGCGAGGCGGCGCCGGTGCAGGCTGCCGCCGCGCAGCGTGGCTGGCGGATCGATCAGGTGTGGACGACGCACTGGCATCCCGATCACGTCGGCGGCAACGAGGCGTTGCGGGCGGCGGGTGCCCGCATCACCGGTCCGGCGCGCGAGGCCGCCAAGATCCCGACGCTCGACGCGACGGTGGACGAAGGCGACGTGGTGCGCATCGGTGGATCGGTCGCGCAGGTGCTGCACGTCCCCGGCCACACCGCCGGCCACATCGCCTTCCACCTCGCCGATGATCAGGCGATCTTCACCGGCGACACATTGTTCGCGCTCGGTTGCGGGCGGTTGTTCGAAGGCACGCCGGCAGAGATGTTCGCCAACATGCAGCGCTACGCCGCGCTGCCCGACGCGACGCGCGTCTATTGCGGCCACGAATATACGCAAAGCAACGGCCGCTTCGCGCTCAGCGTCGAGCCGGACAATGCGGCGCTGATCGAGCGGATGCGCGCGGTCGACGCAGCCCGCGCGGCGGGCGAGGCGACCGTGCCCACCACCATCGGCCTGGAGCGCGCGACCAACCCGTTCCTGCGGGCGAGGGACGCGGAGGAATTTGCCACGCTGCGGGCCGGCAAGGACAATTTCAAAGGCTGAGACATTTCACCCGGCGACAGGAGCGACATATGGCGATCAGGACACCCCTTGCGATGGCGACGCTGCTGCTGGCCGCGGCCTGTGCCCAGACGCCGCAGCAACGCCTTGCCGCCGAACAGGACAGCGCCGCCGCGGCCAGCGGCTTGCAGAAGGAACTCGCCGGCCTCACCCCCGGTCAGCCGATGGCGTGCATGCCGCGCTTCAACAACACGCAGGTCAAGGCGTTCGGCCCGACGTTGGTCTATTCGGTCAGCCGTACGCTCAAATACCGCACCGATACGTCGGGCGGCTGCGAGCGCGTCGCACGCGGCGACATCCTCGTCACGCAAAGTCCGATGAGCCAGGCGTGCCAGGGCGATATCGCGACCACGGTCGACCAGGGATCGCGGATGATGTCGGGCAGTTGCTCGCTCGGTCCATTCGTCCGCTACGAGCGGCCGGCGCGATGAAGGCGCTGGCGCTGCTCGCCCTCGCGCTGCCGCTGATGGCGGCCCGGTCGGACCCGCTTGCCGAGCGGGTGGCGGGGACGCCGGCCGACTGCATCTCGCTGTCGAGCACCAACGGCCCGGAGATCGTCGATGCGCACACCATCCTCTATCGCCAGGGTGCGGGTCGCACGGTGTGGAAGACGGGGCCGGTCGGTGCCTGCCCGTCGCTCGCGCCGTTCAACACGCTGATCGTCGACGTATGGGGCGGGCAACTCTGCCGCAACGATCGCTTCCGCGTGCTGACGCCGGGTACGTCGATCCCCTCGGCCTATTGCCGCTTCACCCGCTTCACGCCCTATACGCTGCCGGAACAGCGCTGATTGACCTGTAGACGTCACCCCAGCGCAGGCTGGGGTCATTCGCGGCTCCTGCCCCGCGTCTCAACCGAACGATCCCAGCCTATGCCGGGATGACGGCCGGATCGGATGATAGCGACGCTGGCACCGGCACCACGATCCCCCTATCGTGCCGGCATGATACGCCCCTTCCACCTCGCCTTTCCCGTCCACGATCTCGCCGCCGCGCGCGCCTTCTACGGCGGCACCCTGGGCTGCGCGGAGGGGCGCTCGAGCGACGCCTGGATTGATTTCGACCTGTACGGCCATCAGATCGTCGCCCACCTCGATCCCGCCGCGCGCGCGGTGCGCGTCGAAAATGCCGTCGACGGCCATGACGTGCCGGTCCCGCATTTCGGCGTGGTGCTGACCATGGCGGCCTGGGAAGCCCTGCGTGACCGCCTCGTCGCGGCGGGCACGCAGTTCGGCATCGCTCCGCATGTCCGCTTCGTCGGCCAGCCGGGCGAGCAGGCGACGATGTTCTTCTACGACCCCTCGGGCAACGCGTTGGAGTTCAAGGCGTTTGCTGACGACGCGATGCTGTTCGCCACTATGAAGGACCCCGCATGACCGCGCCGATCGAGATCAACATCCCCCACCAGCTCGGCAAGCAGGGCGTCCGCGACCGGCTGGACGGCGGCATCGGCAAGATCGGCCGGCTGATCCCCGGCGGCGCGCAGGTCGATCACCGGTGGGAGGGCGACACGATGCACTTCACCGTCGGCGCGATGGGCCAGCAGATCGGCTGCCGCGCCACCGTGTCGGACAGCAACGTCCATGCGATCGTCGACCTGCCCGGCTTCCTCGGCCTGTTCGCCGGCAAGATCCGCGACGTCATCCAGCAGGAAGCACCCAAGCTGCTCAGATAAAAATTCCTCCCTGCGCAGCGGGGAGGGGGACCGTTCGCGCAGCGAATGGTGGAGGGGCCCTTCCACGAGCGCGGCGCTCAGGGCTGCCCCCTCATTCACCGCCGCTCAAAAGTCCTCCCCCGCCAGGGGGAGGGGGACCGTTCGGCGTCAGCCGAATGGTGGAGGGGGAGGTAAACGGCGCACCGCCCTGTCACGCGTGCCGCTTACCTCCCCCTCCGTCACCGCTGCGCGGTGCCACCTCCCCCTGGCGGGGGAGGACCGGGATCACCCCATGTGCCGCTTGTCGAGCTTCCGCGCCAACGTCCGCCGGTGCATGCCCAGCCGTCGCGCGGCTTCCGAAATGTTGAAGTCTACATCGGCCAGCGTCTGGTGGATATGCTCCCATTCCAGCGTCTTGATCGACGTCGGCGGGGCAGGGGCGATCGTCGCGTCGGCATCGCCCTCGACGCGTGCGAACGCCGCCTCGATATCGTCGGTATTGGCGGGCTTCGTCAGATAGTTGGTCGCGCCCAGCTTGATCGCCTCCACCGCGGTCGCGATGCTGGCAAAGCCGGTGAGGACGACGATCTTGATCCCCGGATCGAGCGCATGCAGCGCCGCGACGCAGGTCAGGCCCGACGCCCCACCCAGCCGCAGGTCGACCACCGCATGGTCGGGCTTGAACGCGGTCGCCGTCGCCTCCAGCGTGTCCGGCCCGTCGATCATCGCGACCACATAGCCGCGCCGCTCGAACGATCGGCCCAGCGTGCGCGCGAAATTGGCGTCGTCCTCGACAATCAGCAGGCGGCGCGCCTCGCTCATCCGCGCGCCTCCAGCGCCAGGCTGGCGATCGGTAGGCGCAGCACCGTCTCCGCGCCGCCCTCCGCCCGGTTGCGCGCCTGCAACGTCCCCCCCAGCGTCCGCAACACGTTGGTCGCGAGGAACAGGCCCAGCCCGGCGCCGCGTCGCGCCTTGCTGGTGTTGTACGGCCGTCCCAGGCTGTCCAGCACCTGCGGGGGGAAGCCGCTGCCGTCATCCTGCACCGTCAGCACCAGCATCGCCTCCTCCATCCGCGCCGTCAGCGCGATCTGCTCCGCCCCCGCCTCGACCGCATTGTCGAGCAGATTGGTCAGCGCCTGCCCCAGCGCGCGATCGGCCACGATCGGCGTGTCGTCGGATAACGCATCGTGGAAGGCGACGGTGCCCGGCCACGCGTCGATCAACTGCCGCAGGAACCGGCGCACCGTCGTGCGTTCAGGCGCGACGCCGGTCACCTCGCCCGCGGCGAACAGGATGCCCGACACGATCGTCTTGCAGCGCATCACCTCGGCCTGCATCTCCGCGACTTCGGCGGCGAGGCGGGGATCGTGCGTGACGGCCGGATCAGCCTTCCAGTCGCCCAGCAGCACCGCGATCGACGCGAGCGGCGTACCCAGCTCATGCGCCGCGCCGCTGGCCAGCAGGCCCATGCGCACGATCTGGTCCTCCTCGGCGGCGCGGCGACTGAGATCGGCCAGATAGGCGTCGCGCTCGCGCAGATTGGCGGCGATCCGCGTCACGAATAGCACCAGCAGCACCGCGGCGAGCACGAAATTGCACCACAGCGCCAGCACGTAGACGGGCGACAGATGCGTCGCGAACCACGGCGGCAACGCCAGCGGCGGGCTGACCGCCGCGACCACGGCAAAGGCGATGGCGGTAAACCCGACCAGCGCCCAGCTCGACCAGGCATGCAGCAGCACCGCGCCCATCACGACCTGCAACAGGTACAGCGACACGAACGGATTGTTCGCACCGCCCGACAGATACAGCTGCACCGACAGCGCGAAGACGTCGCACACCAGCGTGCCGAACAGCTGGAAATTGGTGACCGGCCAATGCGGATGCCCCAACCACGTCATGACGTTCAGCATCACCAGCCCGGCGAGCACGACGAACATCTGCGCGATCGGCAGCGTGATGCCGAAGCCGTAATGCACCGTCAGGATCGTCGCGAGCTGCCCACCCACCGCCATCCAGCGCAACAGCACCAGCTGCCGCATATTACGCGCCGCGGCATCCTCGGGCGCAGGCGGCGGCAGGCGGACGGCGTGGCTCATAGCCCCGTGGTAGCGCGCGCCGCCCCGCCCGTCATCCCGGCGCACAGGAAAGGGCCGGAACGCACGCCTCACCCGGTCCGTCACCCCGGACTCGTTCCGGGGTCCACCGCGCCGCACGGGGACGACCAGAGCCGCCAGCTCCCCCTCGCCGCAGAGTGGACCCCGGACCAAGTCCGGGGTGACGGAGCGTATGAGGAAACGCACCGCTCAGACGGCAGCCTACGCCGCCACCCGGTCCCACCCACCCACCGCGTCACCCCGGACTTGGTCCGGGGTCCACCGCGCCGCATGGGAACGGCCAGAGCCTCCAACTCCCCCGCGCCGCAGAAACCCCGGAGCAACGGAGCAAACGACGCCCCCCTCAGAACCGCCAGTCGACCCTATCCGTCTCGCCCTTGCAGATCCCGCGCAACGCCGCCCACTCGCGCGCGTCCAGCGCAGGCGTATACACCGCGCCCTTCACGACGCTCGCCCGGAACCGCTTCGCCCGGTCCGCCGACATCGGGTGGCTGGCGATATAGGCGAACATCCGCTCCGTCCCGCCCGCGCCCTTGCCCAGCCGGTCGAAGAAGCGCGCGGTCGGCACCGGCGACAGCTTCGCATCGCGCAGCATCTCGATCGCCCGGCCATCGGCCCGCGCCTCCGCATCGCGCGAATAAGCGGTGGCGAGCAATGCGTTGGTATAGCCGCCGACATGCCCCTCCATCCCGCCGAGCAGGACGGACAGGCCCATCTGCCGCAGCAGCGATTCCATCACGTCGCGCCCGCGGACGTGGCCGATCTCATGCGCGATCACGCCCGCCACCTCGTCGGGCGACTGCGCCGCCTGGATCAGCCCGTCGAACACCACGATCCGCCCGCCGGGCAGCGTCACCGCATTGACCATCGGCAACTTGACGACATGCACCTCCAGCGTGCGATCGTCGGGGTCGATGCGCTGCACCAGCGTCGCCAGCGCGGCGCGTCCGGCGGGATCGGAACAGCCCTTGCGGCCGAAATCGCCCATCATCACGTCGCCCAGCCGCTGTTCGGCCGACGCGGGGATCAGCCGCGCGAGCAGGGCAGGGGTGCGCAGGACGACGACCACGACGATGGCCGCCAGCACCGCAAAGACGCCGACCGCGCGCCACAGCCCTAGCCGATCGACCCAGCGCCCGTAACGATGCGCGCCCGGCAGCGCCGCGGCTAGATCGGCCGGCACCGCGCCGTCGAAGGTGATCCGCCAGCCGGGGTGCCCCTTGCGCCCGAAGCTCGCATGGCCGGCGTCGCCGTCGCCCGGCGTCAGCTCGGCGAACGCCACCCGCGCGCCGGCCTGCCCGTCGTCCACCAGCGTGAAGCCGTCGCCCTCGGCGACCAGCTCCACCCGGCGGCGCAGCGCGGTGACGCCGTCGTAATGCCAGACGCCTGCGCGCATGGGGTCAGAACGCGCCGACGTCGAACGCGTCGAGCAGCCCTTCGCCCTGGCCCGGTTCGCGTGTGCGCGACTGGGTCAGCGTGTCGATCTCCACCTCGCCATAGGCCGCGAGGTGACGGATGAAGAACGCCCAGTTGCGGTACGGCACGAAGATATAGCCGACGCCGAAGGTGACGACCGTCAGCCCCAAGTTGCCGAGGTACAGCTTCACCCAGTCCATCGTCGACGCCTCGAACCCGAACTCCAGCTTGCCCAGCGACGTCGCGCCGATCGCCTCGCGGAAGAAGGCGGCGTAGAAGGCCATGGCGATCAGGCCGAGCACGCCGAAGAACAGCACGTAGAAGCCGACGACGGCCAGCACCACTGTCGCGATCACGCCCGCCGTCGGCGGCGTACCGGGCTTCATCCCGGCAAACGCCCCCGCGAACAGGAAGCCCAGGATGCCGGCCGCCACGACGATGAGGATCGGGGCGACGTAGAACAGCAGGAATCGCTTGAACACCGGCTGCCAGCGCGCCTCGCTGCGGAAGGGCAGCGAGCCGAAGCTCATCGCGTTCCACCGCTGGTTCCACAGCCTGGCCATCGCCCAGGGCGTCATCAGATAGATGGTCAGGAACGACAGCAATGTCCGCCAGAAATAGCTCCAGCCATAGGCAACGCCCTGGTCGTCGCTGCCGCCCCGGATGCCATGCCATAAGGTCCGACTGAGGCGGTAGCGCAGCGCCCGGAACCGCGCGACTCCGAACAGGTAGAGGATCGCGAGATAGAGCAGCCCCACCATCAGCCCCGCCGCACCCTGATGCCCGCGCATCATCACGCCCTGCAACACAAGGTTGATGATGCCGAGCGGCAGGACGAACAGGACGAAGGCGAGCAGATAGCCGACGAACAGCTCCAGCCCCGTGCCCGTCCATTCCAGCCGGTCGTCGATGAACTGTGTCCGGCTCCACAGATACCGCCGCGTCCGCGTCCGCGCCCAGAAGACGTAGACGCCCAGCGTGACGATCGTCAGCAACAGGTTGGTGAAGGCGATCGGCGCATAATCCTGCCACCGCCCGGTGAAGCGGAACGCCCGCGTCGCTGCCTGTTCGTCGCTCATGTCCGTCCCCCTCGCGAAGCAGTGGAGCCGAGCGCCGAGGGCGGGTCAACGACAATCTGGGGCGAGGGTTGGCCAATCCCCCGCCGACGCGCCGCCCCGCACGGCAAGCCGGCGCCTAAGCCCCTCACCACGCTCGCCTTCGTCGCCCGGATCATGATCCAGCATTTTTTGCCACCGAAGCGGGACGACGGCTCGGGTCCCGGGTCCCGCTTTCTCGCCCCCAAGAGAAGAAGCGGGATCCCGGCTCAAGGCCGGGATGACGGGCGCGCTGGCGAAAACGGACCGCCCCCCAAACCCCCTCCGTCACCCCGGACGTGATCCGGGGTCCCGCTTCTTCACCACGGCCGCGCACATCAACACCGAACCAGCATCACCCCGCAAACCCCTCGATCGCCGCCTGAAACGCCGCGGGCTGGTCGAGCATCACAAAATGCGCCGCATCGCCGATCCCCACGAACCGCACGTTCGGCGCACCTGCATAGGCCGCGGTGTACAGCGCCTTCGCCTGCGCCTCGCTCGGCCCCGACGCCGCCCAGGGATAGACGAGCGTGATCGGCGTCGCGATTGCCTTCATGGCAGGACGCAGGTCGGTGATCATGTCCTCGTACATCGCCTGTGCCGAAACGCGCGGATCGGCGGCCATCGCCCAGGCCGTCACCTTCGCACGCGCCTCGGGGCGCAGCGCCAGCCGGTCGGCGATCGCGGTCGCGGAGGCGGCATCGGCGGGCTTGCCATAGCTCGCCGCCTGCATGTCGCGCATCGCCTTTGCGCGCGGTTCGATCATCGCGACGGTCGCGGTCGGCGCGAACAGCGTGCCGATGAACGGCAGCGAATCGACAATCATCAGCTTGCCCGCGTCGCCGGGATGCGCCTTCGCCAGCATCAGCGCGGCGAGCCCGCCCATCGAATGGCCGACCACCGCGGCGCCTGCGATCTTTTCCTCGGCGATCAGCGCATGCAGGTCCGCGACCACGCCGTCCAGCACCCCCGGCGCCAGATTCGCCCCTGGCGCATCGCCGCCGAAGCCGTTGACCTGCACCACATAGACGCGATGGGTCTTCGCAAGGCCCGGCACCACGCCGTCCCACACCGCGCGCGGGGAGGACAGGCCGGGGATCAGGATCACCGGGCTGCCCTTGCCGGTCACCACGACCGAGATATGCGGCATCCGCGTTTCGGCCGCAGGCGTCGCGGCATGGCTCGGCGCCGGCTGCAGGACGACGCCCAGCGTCAGAGCGGAGGCGGCAAGGCGCATACCAAGAAACCGGATCATATTACTTTTCCTTGGACGGACTGACGAAGACGTCTTCGATGGCAAGTTCGAACAGCTCGGCGATGCGGAAGGCGAGGGGGAGCGAGGGATCGTAGCGCCCCGTCTCGATCGCATTGACGCTCTGCCGGCTGACCTCCAGCTGTTCGGCGAGATGCTGCTGGCTCCACCCCCGCGTCGCCCGCAGCGCGCGCAGGTGGTTGTTCATGCGCCGTCCCCGGCAAAGCGGTCGCGCAGCCCCATCGCGCACTGCCACAGGCCGAAACAGCCGCACCAGACGGGAAAGGTCAGAAAGGTCGGGAAGTGCCCGACCGCGCCGCCGTTCTCCAGAAACCCCCAGACGGTGGTGATGACCAGCATGACGCCGAGCCCACCCAGCATCGCCGTGGCCAGCCGCGTGCGGATGAACTCGTCGCGCTCCTCGATCAGATAGGCGCCCATCACCAGGATCGCCGCCACGATCGGCAGCGCCGGCGCTACGGACAGAAGCGCGAGCAGCGCCCCCTGCGGCTTCTGATCGCGGATCATGGCCGTGCAGGCGAACAGCACAAGCACGTACATCGTCATCGCTGGGAAAAAGCGGCGCAGATAGCGGCGCTGCGCCGGGTTCAGCTTTTCGCTGCGTCGAATCGAGAACATCACAGCCTCCTTCGTATGTGAAGGAGGCTTTACATGGAAAGCTCGCTTTACGTCAAGCGCGCTTTACATCAGATGACGAACTCCACCGATCGGCGCTGCGCCTCGTCGGCGCGCTTGGCGACGATTTCGGCGTGGAGCGCGCTGATCGTGCGGCTGCCGGTGGTGGTGAACAGGAACGGGAAGACGCCATGCACCAGCGCGCCGAGCCCGCCCGCGATCATGCGCAGGCCGAAACGGGTCGCGACGCCCAGATGCTGCGTATAGCTTTCGCCGACCGAGGCGGGGTGGTGGGTAAAGGGGTTCATCGGACACCTCCTGCCCCGGATGCTATCCCTTCGCGCGCAGGCTTTCCAGCATCTCGGCGGCGAGCAGGCTCAGCGTGTCGTCTCTCGCGCCCATCACGACGATTCGATCGCCCGGCCGCGCTTCGGCGACCAGCAGCGCAGCCGCCTCCGCCCGGTTTGCGACATGGCGCGCATCGCGGCCGGCGGCGGTCAGGTCCGCGACGATGTCGGCGCTTGTCACCTCGCGGTTGACCGTGCCGCCGTGATAGACCGGGTCGGGCAGGACGAGCAGGTCGTCGGGCCGCAGCCGCTGCGTCAGGCTCTCGACCAGCTCGCGTCGCATCACCTTCAGCGGGCCATAGCCGTGCGGCTGGAACAGGATGCGCAGGCGCCCAGGAAAGGCGTGCAACGTATCGAGCGTCGCGGCGATCTTGTCGGGGTTGTGCCCGAAATCGTCGATCACCGCGACCCCGCCCGCCGCGCCGACGAAGTCGAACCGGCGCCTCAGGCCGGTAAAGCCGCCGATCGCCTCCACCGCCTGCTCCAGCGGAATGCCAGCCGCCACGACGGCGGCGATCGCGGCCAGCGCGTTGGCGACATTGTGCCGGCCGGGTACGCCGAGTTGCACCCGCAACGGCGCCTCACCCTCACCCTTCCGCGCCTCCGGCGCTCCCTCCCTCTCCCGCCGGTAGAGGGAAGAGGGCGCGAAGCGCCCGAAGGGTGAGGGTGTGGCGATCACGAGATCGAACCCAATCGCAAACGGCTCCGGCTTGAGGTTCTCGGCGCGCAGATCCGCCTCCGCCTCCACCGCGACGGTCACCACATTCGCCATGCCGGCGACCAGCGCCGCCGTTTCCGCATCGCCCACATTGGCGACGACCACCTCGGCCTTGCCCGCAAAGTCGGCGAACAGGCGCCGCAATTCGTCCAGCGCCTTGTGATCCAGGCTGACGTTGTTCAGCACCGCAACCCGCGGCACGTAGCGCGCGATCGACCCGTCGCTTTCGTCCACCTCGCTGACGAAGGCATCGCCCCCCTCCTTTCTATTGGCCCCCACCAGCGCGCTCGCGAACGGCGCATCCGGGGCCGCGAAGTTCTTCATCACCGCGCCGTTCATCACCGTGGGGTCGCGCCCCGCCGCGTGCAGGATCCAGCCGATCATGCCCGTCACGGTCGACTTGCCGCTGGTGCCTGCGATGCCGATCGGCAGCTCGCTCGCGTTGAACAGGGCGCTCAGCAGCTCGGCACGGCTCATCCGCGCGCACCCCAGCCGCGTCGCGGCGACGATATCCGCCACCGTGTCTTCGACCGCGGCGGAGGCGACGACGATCTGCTCGGCCGACACGATGCCGCTGCCGTCCTGCGGATGCAGGCGGATGCCGCGCGCGATCAGGCTGTCGAACTTCGCGGGTACGCGCCCCTGGTCCAGCCCGCGATCCGATCCTTCGACGATCGCGCCACGTCCGGCCAGGATCGTCGCCAGCGGCAGCATGCCCGATCCGCCGATGCCGACCAGAAAGAAGCGCTGACCCTGTACCGTCTCGGAAATGTTGCCGTTCGCCATCGGCCCGCGCTATCGCCGGGCATCGGCAGGCACAAGGCTCTGTCGGCGAGCGGGGATACGCGCATGCGGATTGGAGTGGTGGCGCCGGCGAGCATCGGCAACAAGGATGCCGAGGCGCCGTTCATCGCCTTCACCGCTTTGGCCTATCCCGAGGTCGACCTGATCGTTCACCCGCAATGCTGGGAAACGGACGGCCATTTCGCCGGTAGCGACCGCCGCCGCGCCGACGCTTTCCTGGAATTCGCCAACGATCCCGGCTTCGACGCGATCTGGTTCCTGCGCGGTGGCTATGGTTCGAACCGCATCCTGCCGCTGGTCATGCCGCAGCTGGGGCCGGCGGCGCGGCACAAGACGTATCTTGGCTATTCCGACATGGGTTTCCTGCTCGGCGCGCTCTACGCCCGGCGGATCGGCCGGCCGGTCCATGGTCCGATGGCGAGCGATATCCGCCGCACCCATGGCGACCAGACGATCGCGCGCTCGCTCGGGTGGCTGGCGCGCGGCGACCGGCAGGGGCTGGAGCCCGGGCTTGACGGTCGCCCGGCGGCGGCGTTCAACCTGTCGATCCTCGGCGCGCTGATCGGCACGCCCTATCTGCCCGACCTTACCGACCACGTCCTCATCATCGAGGAAGTGTCGGAACCCATGTACAATATCGACCGGCTGCTGTTCCACATGGGCCATGCGACGCAGCTAAAGGGCATCGCCGGCGTCCGCCTCGGCAGTGTCACCGCGGTGACCCCGAACGAGCCGCAGTGGAATGAGGACATCGAATATATGGTCCGTCGCTGGTGCGCCGACCTCGGCGTGCCCTATTTGGGGAGGGCCGACGTCGGACACACCCAAACCAACCGCGTGGTCCCGTTCGGGATCGTTTGAGGCGCGACGCCCGCCCCACTGTCCCCGTCACCCCGGACTTGGTCCGGGGTCCACCGAGCCGCGCGGGGACGGCAAGAGGCTCTAACCACTCCCCTCGCCGCAGAGTGGACCCCGGACCAAGTCCGGGGTGACGAAAAGAGGCCCTGTCCTACACGCCCCATTTATGCCTAAGCTCCCCGCGATGGCCCACGTCGTGCCTCCGCCCATCACGCCGGCACCGCCGCGTTGGGACAGCACGGGTGGCGCTTCCGACCATAACCTATCGTCCACTTCGTCCACTTCCAGCGCCCCGAACGGCCGCCGCGCCCCCGAATCGCCCCCGCGACTCGCCTTGCGTCCTTCGCTCCCCCGCGTGCATAAGCCGCGCTCTCAATACCCAAGGAAGCCCTGAACCCATGTCTGTCATGTTCCGTATCACGCTGCCCGACGGTTCCGTCCGCGAGGTTGCGCCGGGGACTACCCCCGCGGACGTGGCCGCCGCCATCGGTCCGGGCCTCGCCAAGGCGGCGCTCGCCGCGCGCATCGACGGGCAGGTGCGCGATCTCAACCGGCCGTTCGACGGCGACACGCAGCTCGCACTGGTGACCGCGAAGGACGAAGCCGACGCGCTCGAACTCGTGCGCCACGATCTCGCGCACGTGATGGCCGAGGCGGTGCAGCATCTGTTCCCGGGCACGCAGATCACCTTCGGACCCGCCACCGACGACGGTTTCTACTACGACTTTGCGCCCAAGGACCGTCCCTTCACCGAGGACGACCTGCCCGCGATCGAGGCTGAGATGCGCCGCATCATCGCGAAGAACGAACCGTTCACGCGCGAAGTGTGGAGCCGCGAACAGCTCATCGAGACGTGGACACGCCAAGGCGAGACCTTCAAGGCCGAATGGGCCGCCGAACTGCCCGAGGGCGAGGAACTGACGATCTATCGTCAGGGCGAATGGCTCGACATGTGCCGCGGGCCGCACATGGTTTCGACCGGCAAGCTTGATCCCAACGCGTTCAAGCTGACGCGCGTGTCGGGCGCCTATTGGCGCGGCGACCAGAAGAACGCGATGCTCAGCCGCATCTACGGCACCGGCTGGCTCAACAAGAAGCAGCTCGACCAGCATCTCTTCATGCTGGAGGAAGCCGCCAAGCGCGACCATCGCAAGATCGGCGCGGAGATGGACCTGTTCCACCTCCAGTCGGAGGCGCAGGGCTCGGTCTTCTGGCACCCCAAGGGCTTCGTCCTGTGGCGGCAGATGGAAGCGTATATGCGCCGCCGTCTCGACGCCGCCGACTATGCCGAGGTGAAGACGCCGCAGCTGATGGACGCGCGCCAGTGGGAACAGTCGGGCCACTGGGGCAAGTATCGCGAAAATATGTTCGTGGTGCCGGACGAGATTCCGAACACCGAGGACGAGGGCGCAATCCTGTCGGGCGATGCCGACCTGATGGCTTTGAAGCCGATGAATTGCCCCGCGCACGTTCTGATCTTCAAACAGGGGATCAAATCGTACCGCGACCTGCCGATCCGCATGGCCGAATTCGGTTGCTGCCACCGCAACGAGCCGCACGGCGCCCTCCACGGCATCATGCGCGTCCGCCAGTTTACGCAGGACGACGCACATATCTTCGTGCGCGAGGACCAGCTGGTCGAGGAGGTCCGCAAGTTCTGCGAGCTGCTCCACTCGGTCTATCAGGACCTCGGCTTCACCGATTATGCGGTGAAGCTGGCGCTGCGCCCCGAAAAGCGCTTCGGCTCTGACGAAATGTGGGACCAGTCCGAACAGGAACTGCGCGACGCGGTGCAGGCGTCGAACCTCCCTGAGGACATCAAGGCGAAGTTCGAGGAACTGCCGGGCGAGGGCGCCTTCTACGCGCCCAAGCTCGAATTCCATCTGACCGACGCGATCGGCCGGACGTGGCAGGTCGGCACCATCCAGTCCGACCGCGTGCTGCCCGACCGGCTCGATGCGAGCTACGTTGGAGAGGACGGCAACCGTCACCGTCCGATCATGCTCCATCGCGCGATCCTCGGCACGTTCGAACGCTTCATCGGCATCCTGATCGAACACCACGCCGGCCGCTTCCCACTCTGGCTGTCGCCGGTGCAGGCGGTCGTCGCGACGATCGTCTCGGATGCCGACGATTATGCCGAAGAGGTGGCGGCGACGCTGCGAAAGGCGGGCCTCCGCGTCGAAATCGATCTCCGCAACGAGAAGATCAACTACAAGGTCCGCGAACACTCCGTCGCCAAGGTCCCGGTCCTGCTCGTCGTCGGCAAGCGCGAAGCGGAGGAGGGCAAGGTCGCCATCCGCCGTTTGGGCAGCCAGGCGCAGCAGATCGTGACCGTCGACGAAGCGCTCGTTATGCTCCGCGACGAGGCACTGGCGCCGGACATGCGCGGCTGAAGGAGACGGCGCGTCTTTCAAAAGGCGCGCCGATCCCTTATATACGTTCGCAAACCACCACAGGAGCAATACCCATACGTCCTCCCATGATGCGCCGGCCGAACCAGGCGCCGCCGATGAACGGTCCTCGTTTCAACGAATGGATCCAGAGCCCCAAGGTCCGCGTCATCGACCATGAGGGTGAGAATCTTGGCGTGATGTACACGCGCGAGGCGATGGCGCAGGCGCAGGAAGTCGGCCTGGATCTGGTCGAGGTGTCGCCGAACGCCGATCCGCCCGTCGCCAAGTTCCTCGACGTCGGCAAGTTCAAGTACGAGGCGCAGAAGAAGGCGAACCTCGCGAGGAAGTCGCAAAAGACGCAGGAGATCAAGGAGATCAAGATGCGTCCGAACATCGACGACCACGATTACGACACCAAGATGAAGAAGGTCGCCGAATTCATCGAGGATGGCGATAAGGTGAAGGTCACCATGCGCTTCCGCGGTCGCGAGCTCAGCCACGGGCAGCTCGGCATGAACGTGCTGCAGCGCGTCGCGGAGCAGGTGCAGGAGATCGCCAAGGTCGAAGCCTATCCGCGTATGGAAGGCCGTCAGATGCTCATGGTGCTCGCGCCGAAATAAGCATCCGGCCGGATCGGCGCTTTCCGTAGCGTCATCTAAAATCTGCCTTTTTGAACACCGGGTCCGGCAACGGGCCCGGTGTTGCGTATGGGAGACAGTGCATTCGAAAAGCATGACGCCATTATGAAAATAGTGGACGCTCACGCCTGCGACCACCTAGCCTCAAAAGAAAACCCGATATTCGAAAACAATCGAAATCGATCTGGAGAGGAAGCCCATGCGCCTTACCGCGTACCTGCTGTCGGCAGCGACGATCGCCATCGCCTCGCCCGCGATGGCCCAGAACAACAGCCCCGAACCCTCGAGCGCGGCGACGCAGACGACGACGCCCACCGCCGCAGGGTCGGTGACGCAGGACGACCAGATGGGGGCGGACATCGTCGTCACCGCGCAGGGCCGTGCCCAGGCGCTGGCCGACGTGCCGGTCGCGATCTCCGCCGTCTCGGCCGAAACGCTGCAGAATTCGGGCGCCAGCGACATCCGCCAGCTCAACCAGCTCGCGCCGTCGCTGCTGGTCTCCTCGACCGGATCGGAAGCCAACGGCTCGGCACGCATTCGAGGAATCGGTACGGTCGGCGACAACCCCGGCCTCGAAAGCTCGGTCGCGGTGTTCATCGACGGCGTCTATCGCTCGCGCTCCGGCATCGGCCTCACCGAACTCGGTGAAATCGACCGGGTCGAGGTGCTGCGCGGCCCGCAGGGCACGCTCGGCGGCCGCAACTCGTCTGCGGGCCTGATCAGCATCGTCAGCAAGGCGCCGTCCTTCTCGGGCTTCAGCGGCGGCGCGGAAGCGACCTACGGCAATTACAATTTCTACCGCTTCGCCGGGAACCTCAACCTGCCGCTGAGCGAAACGATCGCGGCACGCGTCGATGGCGTCTACGTCAAGCGCGACGGCTTCTACCGCGATTACACCAACAACACCGACGTCAATAACCGCGACCGCTACTTCCTGCGTGGCCAGTTGCTGTTCGAACCGAGCAGCGACGTCACCTTCCGCCTGATCGGCGACTATACGCATCGCGATGAAAAGTGCTGCGCGGCGACCTATGTCGATCGCTCGGTCAACGAAGCCGTCGGCAACCTCAACGATCCGGTCGCTTCGGTGAACGCGGGCCTCGCCGCGGGCAGCAACGGCAACAACATCGTCAACGTCATCCGCGACCTTGGCCAGCCGCTAAACTACGTCAACGCCGCCGGCTACAGCCGCGACGTGTCGGTCAGCCCCGGTCGCAGCTTTGCCGGCATCACCAAGGATTGGGGCGTGTCCGGTCAGCTCGACTGGAATATCGGCGGCACCAAGCTGACCTCGATCACCGCCTATCGCGATTACGATTCGAGCCAGGGGTCGGACACCGACTATAGCCGCGTCGACATCCTGTACCGCGCCGCCAACGGCAATTCGGCGCGCCGCTTCCGCACCTTCACGCAGGAAGTCCGCCTGAACGGCTCGCTGTTCAACGACAAGCTCGACTGGCTGGTCGGCGGCTTCTTCGCCAACGAAGACCTGCGCGTCCTCGATAACCTGCGCTTCGGCAGCCAGTACGGCCGCTTCGCGACCTGCCGTCTGGTGTCGGGCAGCGCGCTCGCGCAATTCTATGCGCCGGGCAATGCGGGCTGCCTGAGCGCGACGGGCCGGGCGGTGCTCAGCGGCGTGGTGCCGGGCGTTGCATCGCCCTTCGGTGCGGCGGGTCCGACGATCGTCGGCGCGATCGACACGCTGGATGCGATCAACGACAAGGGTGCGACGCGCGACGTCTACAACCAGAACAGCCGTAACTGGGCGCTGTTCACGCACAACATCTTCCACGTTACCCGCACCGTCGATCTGACGCTGGGCCTGCGCTACACCAACGAACGCAAGCGCTTCGACGCGACCTTCACCAACGACAACGTCGGCTGCGTCGCCAACCAGCGCGCGCTGCTGCCCTTCCTGTCGAACGCCGGCCTCGCCGCCACCGCAGGCGGCATCATCGGCCTGTCGTGCCAGGGCAATTCGACCGCAGAGCTCAACGGCGTGTCGATCAACAGCGTCCGCAAGGAAGACCAGTTCACCGGCACGGCGGTGCTGTCGTGGAAGCCGATCGACGACCTGCTCGTCTACGGCAGCTATTCGCGCGGCTATAAGGCGGGTGGCTTCAACCTCGACCGCTCGGCGCTCAAGTCGCCGATCCTGCCCTTCTCGGCATCGGGTGGTGCGCAGGCGCTGGTCAATGCGCTGCAATTCGCGCCGGAAACGGTCAACGCCTATGAAATCGGCGCCAAATACGCGACCGGACCGTTCACGCTGACCGCCGCGGCGTTCCTGCAGGACTTCAAGAACTTCCAGCTCAACACGTTCAACGGCACCGTCTTCCTGGTCCAGAATATCAACGGCTGCTCGTCGAACCTCAACGGCGGCGATCGCGACCAGAGCAAGTTTGCGGCGGCCGGCAATTACAATGCCGCGGCGGCGACCACCGGCGTCTGCCCGTCGGGCGACGTGGGCTGGGGCGTCCGCTCCAAGGGCGTCGAGCTGGAGGCCTCGCTGGTCCCGGCGCGCGACTTCCGCGTGACCCTGGGCCTGACGCTCACCGACACCAGCTATCGCGACCAGCTGGTCGGCACCGATGCGGGCGCGCCGCTCGACCAGGCGCTGCGCAAGCTGCCGGGCAATCGCATGTCCAACTCGGCGGACGTGGTGACGACCGCGTCGGCGGCGTGGACGCCGCAGCTCGGCGGTGGCTATTCGGCGCTGTTCTACGTCGATACGCGTATGACCAGCGACTATAACACCGGGTCCGATCTGTTCCCGCAGAAGGTGCAGGACGGCTATGCGATCGTGAACGCCCGCATCGGGCTGCGCACGCCGGACGAGAAGTTCAGCCTGGAATTCTGGGCGCAGAACCTGACCAACGTGAATTACGCGCAGGTCGCGTTCAACTCGCCGTTCCAGGAAGGCGCTGCGACCGCGGCGTTCCAGGATCCGCAATATCCGGGCGGCCGCCAGCTGTTCTCGCAATATCTCGCCGAACCGCGCACCTATGGTGCGACGATCCGCGCCCGCTTCTGACCTCAAGCCAAGGCAACGACACCTGGGCCGGCCGCAGCGATGCGCGCCGGCCCTTTCGTATGCGGCACGGCTGACCCGGCCGCAGGCTCGTCGTACCGCAAGCGTTTTGACGGGGGGCAGGGAACCGGCACCCGCTATCGCCGATTGGAGCGATGAAGGGGACGATCGCTGATCTTCGAATCGATGCTGGTCAAATTCGCGCTGATCGGCCTGCTCGGCATCGGCGCGCAGTGGATCGCGTGGCGGACGGGCAAGCCCGCCATCGCGCTGATGCTGATCGCCGGCGTGCTGGCGGGGCCGGTGACGGGCCTGATCGATCCGCAACGCGATTTCGGCGCGCTGCAACAGCCGATCATCAAGCTCGCCGTGGCGGTGATCCTGTTCGAAGGCGGCCTCAGCCTCAACTTCCGCGATCTGCGCCACGCCGGCCCGGCCGTGCTGCGGCTCGTGGTGATCGGCGTGCCGGTCGGGCTGGTGCTCGGCACCGCCGCGGCCTTCTACGGCGCAGGACTGCCGCTCGGCATCTCGGCGCTGTTCGGCGGCATCCTCGTCGTCACCGGCCCGACGGTAATCGGGCCGATGCTGCGATCCCTGCGCGTCCCCGCACGGGTGCGCGACACGCTGAAATGGGAAGGCATCGTCAACGATCCGATCGGCGCGCTGCTTGCCGTCGCGATCTACGCCTATATCACCTATGTCGGGCCGGACCGCAGCGCGATCGCGATCGGGTTGGACGTCGCCGCGGCGACGCTGGTCGCGGGCGCGATCGGCGTCGGTCTGGGCTTCGGGCTGACGACTGCGTTCCGCCGCGCCTATATCCCGGAGTATCTCAAGGCGCCGACCGTCCTCGTCGCGGTGATCGCCGGCTTCGTCGCGGCAGACCTGATCAAGCACGAAACCGGCCTCATCACCGTCACGCTGATGGGCGTCGTCATGGGCAATCGCCAGACGCAGTCGACGGCCGCGCTCAAGCATTTCAAGGAAGACCTCGCCGTCCTGTTGATCTCCGGCGTCTTCGTCATCCTGTCCGCGACGCTGCAATGGGAGGTGGTGGAGCGCTTCCAGGCGCGGTTCCTGATCTTCCTCTTCCTGCTGCTGTTCGTCGTGCGGCCGTTGACCGTCATCGCCAGCCTCGCCTTTTCGGGCATGCCGTGGCGCGAGCGGCTGTTCGTCGCGTGGATCGCGCCCCGCGGCGTCGTCGCCATCGCCGTCACCAGCCTGTTTGCGCTGCGGCTGGAGGATTTCGGCATGAAGGATGCCGACGCGCTGGTGCCGTTGGTGTTCGGTGTCGTCGTCGCGACGATCTTCGCACACGGCTTTTCGGCGGGCTGGGTCGCGCGGCGGCTGGGCATCGACAAGGGGAAGGGCGAGGGCGTGCTGCTGGTCGGCGCCAACGCCTTCACCACCGAATTTGGCGGCGCGTTGCAGAAGATGGGGCTGACGGTGATGATCGCCGACACCGCCAAGTTCGCGCTCCGTGCCGCGCGCAAACAGTCGCTCGACGTCCATCAGGGCGACATCCTGGACGAAGTGACGCAGGACACGCTCGACATGCAGCAGTTCCAGCACGTCATCGCCGCCACCGACAACGATTCCTACAACAGCCTCGTCTGCGCAGACCTCGGACCCGAAGTCGGGCAGGACAAATTGACCCAGACCGGCGTCGACGAAACGCGCCTCAGCCGCCGCCGCGCGCGCATGCTGCTGGAAGGCGGCGAGACGGTAGACGAATTACAGGTGCGCGTCGCCGCCGGCTGGGCGTTCGGGCGGACGCGAATCACCAGCGTCTTCCCCTACGAAGCCTATCGCGCACGCCTCGCCCCCGAGGCAGAGCCGGTCGCGGTGATGAAGCCCGACCGCCGGTTGCTGCTCTTCTCGACGACGCAGCGGCCGGTGGTGGAGCCGGGCGACACGATGCTCACCTTCGCCCCGCCCGAACCGGTGTAACCGGACACCTTCGTCATACAGCGGTTCCCTACAAACCTCCGTCACCCCGGACTTGATCCGGGGTCCCGCTGTTTCCCGCAGAAGAAGCGGGACCCCGGATCAAGTCCGGGGTGACGAGACGATGGGCTAGGGAATCGAATCTAAGCCGTCACGTCCTCCGTCTCTCCCGCCGCCGCGGTGCGTAGCCGCCGTTCCAAAGTCTTCAATCGCGCCGGCTGGGTGATGCGGTCGCCCGTCAGATCAGTGACGTAGAACGTGTCGACCGCCCGCTCGCCATAGGTCGCGACATGCGCCGAATGCAGCGTCACCTTCGACTGGAACAGCGCATGCGCCAGCTGGTTGAGCAGCGCCGGCCGGTCGCGCGCATTCACTTCGATCACCGTGAAACGGTTCGACGCATGATTGTCGATCAGCACGTTCGGCACGATCTCGAACGCATCCGCCCGTGTCCGCGCCGCAGGCTTGGCGACGAGGCGGTCGGCGAGCTTGCCGCGATTGGCCAGCGCATCCTCGATCGCCATCGTCAGTCGCGTCAGCTGGCTGGCGTCGTCGAACGGGCGACCGAACGGGTCCTGCACCAGGAAGTTGTCGATCGCCATGCCGTCGCGCGTCGTATGGATGCGCGCATCGATGATGTTGCCGCCCGCGACATGGATCGCGCCGGCGATGCGATAGAACAGCCCAGGATGGTCGGCGGCATAGATCGTCACCAATGTCGCGCCGCGCGTCGCATAGACCTGCGCATCGATGGAAAGCTGCGCGTCGCCGGCGGCATCGATGAAGCGCGCGTTATGGGCCAGCACGTCGTCCGGCTCGGCGATCCAATAGGCCTCGGGAAAGCGACGGACGAAGGCGGCGAAGCGAGCATCGTCCCACCCCAGCGTCGCCTGCAGCGTTTCCTGCCGCGTCGCGATCCGCTCGGCGCGGCCGCGCTGCTTGTGGCCCAGGCGCAGCACCTCTTCCGCCGCCTCGAACAGATCGGCGAGCAGCTGCCGCTTCCAGCCGTTCCACGTGCCCGGCCCCACCGCGCGAATGTCGACGATGGTCAGCACCAGCAGCAGGCGCAGGCGTTCGGGGCTTTGCACCACCTCGCAGAAATCGAGGATCGTCTTGAAATCGCTCAGGTCGCGCTTGAACGCGGTCGCCGACATCAGCAGGTGCCAGCGCACCAGCCACGCCACCGTCTCCGTCTCGGCGGGCGACAGGCCGAAGCGCGGGCACAACCGCTCGGCGACCTCCGCGCCCAGGATCGAATGGTCGCCGCCACGCCCCTTGGCGATGTCGTGCAGCAGCACCGCGACATAGAGGACGCGGCGCGAGATGATGTGCTTGATGATCGCGGAGGACAGCGGATGGTCCTCCTTCAGCTCGCCCTTGTCGATCCGGCTCAGCAGGCCGATCGCGCGGATCGTATGCTCATCCACCGTATAATGGTGGTACATATCGAACTGCATCTGCGCGACGACGCGGCCGAAATCGGGCACGAAGCGGCCGAAGACGCCCGCCTCGTTCATCCAGCGCAGCACCAGTTCGGGATCGCGCGGCGACGTCAACACGTCGAGGAAGAAGGCGTTGGCGCGCGCATCGCGGCGGTGCCCGTCGATCAGCTTGGCATCGCGCTTGGCGGCGCGCATCGCCAGCGGGTGAATCTCGACGCCGTGCAGGTCGGCGAGCTGGAAGATCTCGATCAGCCGCACCGGGTCTTCGGCGAAATAGTCGTCGCGGGGCAGTGCGAGGCGTCCGCGATCGAGGACGAAGCCGTGCAGCTTGCCCGGACGGCGCCGGATGGTCGGCAGGCCGAACCGGCGCCCGCGCGCCGCGAACCGCTCGTCCAGGTGCGCCAGGAACACGCCGGTCAGGTCGCCGACGGTGCGCGCCTGCAGGAAGTAATATTGCATGAACCGCTCGACCGCGGGTTTGCCCGGCCGGTCGGAAAAGCGCATCCGCGCCGCCACTTCGCGTTGCACGTCGAACGTCAGGCGATCCTCCGCGCGGCGGGTGATGCTGTGCAGGTGGCAGCGCACGGCTTGCAGGAAATTGTCGGCGCGGTGGAAGAGCTTATACTCCTCCGGCGTCAGCAGGCCGACGCCGACGAGGTCCGCCCCGCGCTGCACGTCGTAGATATATTTGCCGATCCAGAACAGCGCGTGCAGATCGCGCAGGCCGCCCTTGCCCTCCTTGACGTTGGGTTCGACGACGTAGCGCGTGTCGCCCATCTTGCGGTGGCGCGCGTCGCGTTCGGCGAGCTTGTCGGCGATGAACTCGCGTTCGGTGCCGTGCTGCACCTCCGCCTTGAAGCGCCGCGCCGCCTCGTCATACAGCGACTGGTCGCCGATGACGTAGCGCGCCTCCAGCAACGCGGTGCGGATCGTCACATCGGCCTTGGCCTGGCGCACCATCTCGTCGAGCGAGCGGCTGGAATGGCCGATCTTTAGCCCCAGGTCCCACAGCGCATACAGCATCGATTCGATGACCTGCTCGGCCCAGGGCGTCTGCTTGCCCGGCGTCAGGAAGCCGATATCGACATCCGAATAGGGCGCCATCTCGGCACGGCCATAGCCGCCGACCGCGATCAGCGTCATCCGCTCGCCCGCGGTGGGATTGGCGAGCGGATGCAGCCGCTGCGTCGCGAGATCGTAGAGCAGACGCAGCAGCTGGTCGGTCAGATACGCCTGCGCGTTCGATGCCTCCAGCCCGCGCGAGGGATGCGCGGCGAGACGGCGCTGGATTTCGGTCCGGCCGTCGGCGAGCGCCGCCTTCAGCAGCTGCGTCGCCTGCGCGCGCAACGGCGCATCGGCGGCATCGATCGCCGCGATCCGCTCGGCAAGAGCGCGCCGATCGATGATCGCGCGACGATTGGGGATGTGGTCGAAACGGCCCTGCATGGCGGCGGTCATAGCGGAGACAGGGTTAACGCGACATGGTGTTGGTGGGTGGTCGCGGTCGACTGTCCCGGACGCCTC
The DNA here is from genome assembly GCF_049896485.1 of Sphingomonas sp. DC4900. Classification (NCBI taxonomy): domain Bacteria; kingdom Pseudomonadati; phylum Pseudomonadota; class Alphaproteobacteria; order Sphingomonadales; family Sphingomonadaceae; genus Sphingomonas; species Sphingomonas sp. DC4900. The sequence goes on along the minus strand of NZ_JAFCUK010000017.1, from coordinate 21,385 downwards.
GCGCCGGCAACGTCCGCATTTTTCGCTGTCCTACACGACCCGATTGTGCCTACCCTCCCATCGCTCTTTGATACCGTGAAGCCGGCTTTTGCGCGTGCCAACGGACGGGAGGGCATTCCGACGATTACGTACCGTCCACTTCGTCCACTTCCGCGATGCGCAGAGCGTCGGGCGAGGTCCGAATCGGCGCCCGATGAGCGCGCCACGTATCCACAAACCCCCCGTCACCCCGGACTCGTTCCGGGGTCCACCGGGCCGCGAGGGGGTGGCCGGAGGCTCGAACCGCCCCCCTCGCCGCAGAGTGGACCCCGGAGCAAGTCCGGGGTGACGGCGGGAAGGAAAGGCCTGGGACAAGCCACCAGCGGTACAGTAAAGCGCCGCGCATGATCGCCGCTGTGTCCCGCCGTCCCGCGCTAACCGCCCTCCTGCTCGGTGCCGTCGCCGCCACCGGCTTTGCGCCGTTGCAATTGTGGCCGCTGACGCTCCTCGGCCTCGCCGGCCTCGCCGCGCTGGTGCAGGCTGCGCCCACCGGCCGCCGCGCCGCGTGGATCGGCTGGTGCTGGGGCGTTGGGCATTTCACGATCAACAACAATTGGTTCCAGCACGCCTTCGACTTTCAGGACAAGATGCCGCCGGTGCTCGGCTATTTCGCGGCGGTCGGGCTGGCGCTGTATCTGGCGATCTTTCCAATGCTGGCGTCGCTGGTCGGCTGGCGCTTCCGGGGTCGCGGCGGGGTGGATGCGGCCTTCGCCCTGGTCTTCGCCGCGGCGTGGATCGGCAGCGAATATCTGCGCGCCACGCTGTTCACCGGCTATGCATGGGACCCGATCGGCGTGATCTGGGTGCCGGTAATCGGCGTCGCGCGGCTGTCGGCGTGGATCGGCACCTATGCGCTGTCCGGCGTGACCGTGCTGTTCGCGGTAGCGCTGCTGATGGCGGTGCGGCGGCGCTGGCGGCTGGCGGCGGGCCTCTCGGTCGTGCTGGCCGGCGCCGCGCTGTCCGCGCTCTGGACCCATGCGCCCTCGGCGGCACCAGATGCGCCGATCCTGCGCATCGTCCAGCCCAATATCGGCAACGACGTGCGCGGCGAGAATGCGGGCGAATATGCTTTGGCGACGCTGCTGCGCGGTACGCGTCACCCCGCCGGTGCGCCCCGGCTGGTCCTGTGGCCTGAAGGGTTGCTGCGCGACCTGCTGGAAAGCGGCTATCCCTATTGGGTCTATGGCGATCGGCCGTCGTCGTGGACGCGCCGCCGGATCGCCGCCGCGCTGCGCCCGGGCGACATCCTGATGACCAGCGCCGACACCTTGTCCTTCGACGCGCGCGGCGAGGTGTCCGGCGCCGCCAATTCCGTGCTTGCGATCGATTCCGTCGGCCGGATCGTCGGCCGCTACGACAAGGCGCACCTCGTTCCGTACGGCGAATATCTGCCGATGCCCTGGCTGCTGCGGCCGCTGGGTCTCGCCCGGCTGGTGCCCGGCGACATGGACTTCACGCCCGGCCCCGGCCCGCGGACGCTGAGCCTGCCCGGCTTCGGCGCCATCGGCGTACAGGTCTGTTACGAGACGATCTTCTCGGGCGAGCTGATCGAGCCGGGCCACCGCCCGCGGCTGCTGTTCAATCCGTCGAACGACGCGTGGTTCGGCAGCTGGGGATCGCCGCAATTCCTGGCGCAGACCCGCATGCGCGCGATCGAGGAGGGGCTGCCGATCGTCCGTGCGACGCCCACCGGAATCAGCGCCGTCATCGCCGCCGACGGGCGGCTCGTCGCGACGATCCCGCACGAGCGGGCAGGGGTGGTGGAGGTGCGGATGCCGCCCGCGCTGCCGCCCACGCTGTTCAGCCGGCTGGGCAATTGGGCGGCGCTGATCGTCGCGCTCGCCTTCCTGGTGGCGGCAATTGCCAACCGCCGTTCAGCGCGGTAAGGACGACATATAAAGGTATCTTTATATCGTTATGAGGCAATGATGCGCGGCAATTACATCTTCACGTCGGAATCGGTTTCGGAAGGTCATCCGGACAAGGTCGCGGACCAGATCAGCGACACGATCGTCGATCTGTTCCTGTCGAAGGACCCGGAAGCGCGCATCGCCTGTGAAACGCTGACCACGACCAATCTCGTCGTGCTGGCCGGCGAAATCCGCTGCAAGGGCGTGTATGAGAACAACGCCTGGGCCGACGGCGCGCTCGCCGAGATCGAGGCGGCGGTCCGCGCGACGGTGAAGCGCATCGGCTACGAACAGTCGGGCTTCCACTGGAACGAGTTCACGTTCGAAAACAACCTGCACGGCCAGTCGGCGGAAATCGCAATGGGCGTCGACGAAGGCTCGAACAAGGACGAGGGCGCGGGCGACCAGGGCATCATGTTCGGGTACGCGACCGACGAAACGCCGGGCCTGATGCCAGCGACGCTCTACTACAGCCACAAGATCCTCGAAACGATGGCGGCCGACCGCCATTCGGGCAAGGCGCCGTTCCTGGAGCCGGACGCGAAGAGCCAGGTCACGCTGCAGTATGAAAACGGCGTGCCCGTCCGCGCGACCGCCCTGGTCGTTTCGACGCAGCACAAGGCGGGCTATTGCCTGCAGGGCCAGAACGCCGATCCGGCCAAGTATGAGGAACTGCGCGCCTATGTCACCGGCGTGCTGACCGACGTTCTGCCCGACGGCTTCGTCACCGACGACACCAAGGTGTACATCAACCCGACCGGCGCGTTCGAAATTGGCGGCCCGGACGGCGACGCAGGCCTCACCGGCCGCAAGATCATCGTCGACACCTACGGCGGCGCCGCGCCGCACGGCGGCGGTGCGTTCAGCGGCAAGGATCCCACCAAGGTCGACCGCTCGGCCGCCTATGTCGCGCGCTATCTCGCCAAGAACGTCGTCGCCGCCGGCCTCGCCAAGCGCTGCACGATCCAGCTGTCGTACGCGATCGGTATCGCCGAGCCGCTGTCGGTCTATGTCGACACCCACGGCACCGGCACGGTCGCCGAGGACAAGCTGGAAGCGGTGCTGCCGCAGCTCGTGCGCCTGACCCCCAAGGGCATCCGCCAGCATCTGAAGCTGAACGCGCCGATCTACGTCAAGTCGGCCGCTTACGGTCACTTCGGCCGCGAGCCGGAAGGCGATCTGTTCACCTGGGAAAAGACCGATCTGGTCGACGCGCTGAAGGCTGCCGTCGCCTGACGATCACGCATCCTACGGTTGCATGACAGCGCCCTTCCCCGTCTCGCGATGGGGGAGGGCGTTTCGGTTCGGGACCCGAGACGCCCTAGGTGTCAGCGGTAGGGATTGTTGAGTTCGGCGATCCAGCCGGCACGGGGCGTGACGCCGACGCCGCGCGGTTTGCGCGCCTCGTCGAGGTCGATCAGCTCGTTGAAGCTCAGTCCGGCGAGCCGATCGCTGACCCACCGCACCGTTGCGACCAGATCGGGCATCGAACCCATGTGCAGCATGACCGTCGCGCCGGTGGTGAGGTCGTTGTCGTGTTCGATACAGGCGCCATGGCGCGACAGGTTGCGGACGCGGCGTTCGCGCGATCGACCATCGGCGGTCATCACGATGGCGCGGACGATGACACTGTTGCGCTTTTCGCGCGTGGGTTCGGGTATCGGTTCCATGGCGTGCGCGGATCGATCTGACAGAGATTAGTCACCGGTTTGTAAACGACCCGATGTGGGGTGATTGCCCCTCAAATGGGGCTATTTCGGCGCTGTTTCGCGGTCCGGGACTAAGTGGTTGAGCGCGCTATCGATCGCGGCTTCCGCAACCCATCCCACCAGGCCCGCCACGATCGCTTCCGACAGCGGCGAGGGCGACCCAGCGGTATCCGCCGCATGCTTCGGGGCATGCGTTCGCTGCCGCATCGCCGTTCGGACCGCACTGGCGACGACATGCACCGCGAGCATCCGCGCCCCGCCACGAATCAGGTCAGGCCGGCGGGTAACCAGCCCGGCGGCGATCGTGCCGACCGATGCCGCCACCAACTGGGGCTGCTGCGCGACATCGCCCAGAAATGCCGGCAGACGTCGTGTGGTGTCGTTTGCCGGTACGATAGCGTGGCTCACCGATTGTCTCCCTGTGGCATTTCGCCACGAACCTGTGCGTGGGCGAGCAGTGCGAATATGCCGGCGCCGCCGAACAGATTGCCAAGCACGGCCGGCGCGATCAATCCGCCCAGCGTCTGCCACGCCCCGGTCTGACCGGCGAACCATAACAGAAACGCCTCCGCCGACCCGACGATCGAATGGCTGAAGCTGCCGATCGCAAGAACATAGGTGAAGATGCCGATGACCGTGACGCTCTGTTCCCGCGCATTGGGCAGCGCCCAGGCGAGGACGGCGATCAGGAAGCCGGCCGGCACCGCATTGACGAAGGTGCGCCCCGGCGACAGCTCGGTAATCCCCTGTGAGATGGTCAGTGCCGCATCGTGAATCGCCGCATTGCCCATGGCGCCGCTGGCGATTGCGAAGGCGGCGATGGCGGTCCCGCACAAATTGGCGGCGAGCACGATGCCCCACAGGCGCAGCGTTCGCCCCAGCGCCCAACGCGACGGCCGCGTGACCAGCGGGAGCATCGCGGTGATCGTGCTTTCGGTGAACAGCTGCATCCGGCCGAGGATGACGACGATGAACCCGACTGGATAGCCAAGCCCCACGACCAATTCGCGCCAGGGCATGGCAGGCAAGGCCGCATGTAACGCGGCCTCGGCGAGCAGCGACACGGTGATCGCAATGCCCGCCGCCAGCCCGGAAAAGAACAGCGACCGGATCGGGCGGCGCAGTTCCTCCTCACCCTCTTCACGAACGGTGCGGTGCAAGTCCTTGGCGTCGGCCGCCTTCAGATCGTCATCGCCGGAGGTGTCTGAAGGTGCGTCCATCGTGACGTGCAACGGTCGGTGATGGCGCTTGGCTCCCGCGTGTCAGGGCGATTGGGGCGTTTCCCTCTTCCCCCATCTGTTCTAGGGCGCGGCGCCATGAACGATCCCGCCACCATCCGCCGCCTGTACGGCCGCCGTCAGGGCCACAAATTGCGCGTCGGTCAGGCCGCGCTGGTCGAGGAGACGCTCGACGCGCTCAGCGTTCCCGAGACGGGGCCGATCGAGGGCAAGGCGCTGTTCGGCGACGACCGGCCGCTGGAGCTGGAGATCGGCTTCGGCGCGGGCGAACATCTGGCGGGGCAGGCGGCGATGCGGCCGGACACTGGCTTCATCGGCTGCGAACCGTTCCTGAACGGCGTGGTCGGCGCACTGGGTCATATCCGCGATGGCGGCCTCACCAACGTGCGGCTGCACATGGGCGATGCGCTCGACGTGGTGGAGCGACTGCCCGATGCCAGCCTGTCGCGCGTTTATCTGCTCCACCCCGATCCATGGCGTAAGGCGCGCCATGCCAAGCGTCGCATGGTCAACCATGGCCCGCTCGACGCCATCGCTGCCAAGCTGAAGCCGGGCGCCGAATTCCGGCTGGGCACTGACGATCCCACCTATTGCCGCTGGGCGATGATGGTGATGGACCAGCGCCGCGACTTCGAATGGCAGGCGCGCGAGCCAGCCGACTTCCTGGTCCGTCCCGACGACTGGCCCGAAACCCGCTACGAGCGCAAGGCGCGCCGGCAGGGTCACGAGGTGTGGTACTTCCGCTACATCCGACGGTAGGCGTCAGCGGCGGCGCTTCGTCTTTCCCTTTTGCGGTGGGGCGACCCAGGTCGGCACGGCGACGTAGACCACCGGCGTCACGCGGGCGATCGTCCTGACCGGGTCGACCGCGGGGTCGGCGGGGAACTGGTCGCGCGCGCGGGCGAAGAGGAAGCGGGCGCGCGCGGCGCCTGGCGCGGTCGCGCTGGTGCCGACCCAACGCCAATGCCACGGCTCCCACTTCACATTCTGACGATTGCCGCCCGGGAAGGATAGCTCGAACCCGAAGCGTGGCGCATTGGCGAGCAGCCAACGCGCGGCCGGGGTCGCTGCCATACATGCTTCGGCATCGGGACAGCCATTCGCCGGGCGGACCGCGAAATCGAGCGCATATCCCGTCGCGTGTTCGCTATGCCCGGGCGGGGCGACCGAAATCGCACGCGTGGCATCGGCGTTGACGGCGCTGTCGGGATGTTCGCGACAGAACACCGATGCCTGGCGCAGGATCGAACGATGGCAGGACAGGCCACGTAGCGTGCCCATCACCGCGGGATCGCCCTTTGCCGCTGCGAGCAGGCGTTCGAGATCGGGGATGACGTCGCGCCGCAACAGGCAGCCGTGCAGCCCGAAGCCGCGCGGCGCCTCGACCAAATCGTCCGGCGGCGCGTCGCCATAGGCCAGGTGACCATAGACGCGACCATCGTTCGCCATCGCCGCTGCGGCACCGGCACAGACCTGCGCACCGGCAGGCGAAGCCAAACACAGTAAAGCGAGAAGGGCGGGGAGGCGCATCGCGGCTGCCTCTGGCGCGAAGACCGATGGAGTGGCAAGGCGTTTCGCATGCATGGCGACCGCGTATTGTTCATCGACGGCGAGGCCCTGGTCATCGACAAGCCCGCCGGGCTGCCGGTGGACAAGCCCCGTGACGGCTCACTCAGTCTCGAGAACCATCTCGATTCGTTGAAGTTCGGCTTCCAGCGCTGGCCGCAGGCGGTGCATCGGCTGGACCGTGACACCAGCGGCTGTCTGCTGCTGTCGCGCAATCCGAAAGCGCATGCGCGTTTGCAGCAGGCGTTCGAGCGCGGCGAGGTCGAGAAGCGCTATCTCGCCATTCTGGCAGGTGTGCCGCGCGAATCGGCGGGCGAGATCGATCTGGCGCTCGCCAAGGTCAGCACGCGTGAAACGGGCTGGCGCATGGTCGCCGATCCGGCCGGCAAGGCTGCGCATACCGCATGGCGGACGCTCGCGGTGCGGGACGGGCGCGCCTTGGTCGAATTCCGGCCGACGACGGGGCGCACGCACCAGATCCGCGTCCACGCGGCAAGCGGTCTGGGTCTGCCGGTGGTCGGCGATCCGGTCTACGGCGCGGGCGAGACGGGCGGCATGATGCTGCACGCCGCCGCCCTGACCGTGCCGCGCGCCAATAAAGAGCCGGTGCGTGCCGAGGCGCCGCTGCCCGAGCGGTTCGGCGCCTGGCCGGATCTCGCCGAGGCCTGACGGTGCCCCCGTGCCGCTGATCCACGTCACCCGCGCCATCACGATCGACGAGCGCGAGGTGGAGGAAAGCTTCACCCGTGCGTCCGGTCCCGGCGGGCAGCACGTCAACACCACCGACAGCGCGGTGATGCTGCGCTTCGACGTGTGGGGATCGCCCAATCTGCCCGATCTGGTGAAGCAGCGTCTGTCCGTGCTCTCTGGATCGCGGCTCAGCAAGGATGGCGTGCTGACGCTGCGCGGCGACGGATCGCGGTCGCAGGAACTGAACCGGCGCGAGGTTCGCGAACGGCTCGTCGCGCTGATCCAGGAGGCGACTATCGTCCCCAAGAAGCGCCGCCCGACCAAGCCCAGCCGATCGGCCAAGGCGAAGCGCGTCGACGAGAAGAAGGGCCGCAGCACGGTGAAGGCGAACCGCGGTCGCGTGCGGCTGGATTGATGCGCGGCGCTTGCCTACATCGCGGGCCATGTACCAGTTCGATATCACCGCCGGCTCGAAGGCCGATCTGTACCGCGACCTGTTGGGGGCGCTCGACGCGCTGACCGTCGACGAACCCGACGCCATCGCCAACATGGCCAATGCCGCCGCGCTGGTGTGGCAGTATCTGCCCGACCTCAATTGGGCGGGCTTCTACCGCATGGTCGGGGGCGAGCTGGTGCTGGGGCCGTTCCAGGGCAAGGCGGCGTGTATCCGGATCCCGTTGGGTAAGGGCGTGTGCGGCACCGCTGCGGCGACGCGCGAGACGCAGCTGGTCGAGGATGTCCATGCCTTTCCCGGCCATATCGCCTGCGACGCGGCAAGCCGGTCCGAACTGGTCGTGCCGATCGTCCACGAGGGGCGGCTGATCGGCGTACTCGACCTCGACAGCCCCGAGCCCGCCCGCTTCGATGCGGAGGACGCGGCAGGGTGCGAGGCGCTGTGCGCGCGGCTGGCCGCGCGGATCGCCTGAACCGAATCGGGACAGGCCACCCAACAGCGCAGGGAACCCGCGCTCTGGCGACTCCGTTTGGCGCGTGATACGCCGCAAGGTGAATAACGTGTTAATATCCGGGGCGAAGGCATGCGCCTCGGCAACAGGGAGACGACGATGCGCAGCGTGCTGATCGCGACCGCAACTCTGGCGCTGACCGCTACCGGTGCGAGCGCGCAGGAGCGCGTGGTGATGCAGGGACCGGGGGCGAACTTCCCGGCACCGCGCGCCGGCATGGCACCGGCTCCGGCGATCCAGGGGCGTGGTGCGTGGCAGCCGGCGCCGTGGCAGCGCGGTGGCTATCCGGGGCAGCCCGGACCGGCGCCCGCGGTACGCCCAGTGCCTCCGCAGCCACAGCCGCAGTGGAACGGTCCGGCGGGTCAGCCGCCGCGGGTACAGCTTGGCCGGTCGCGCTGGGGCAGCAAGGTAGATGGCCGCTGGTGGGGCGGGGCGAACGCGCCCGGCGGCTGGCGGGCCTATCGCCGGCCGTATCGGGGCTATGCGCTGCCCAGCTATTGGGTGTCGCCCCGCTTCTACATCACCGACTGGCAGACCTATGGCCTGACACAGCCGACGGCGGGCTATAATTGGGTCCGTTATTACGACGATGCGGTGCTCGTCGACGGGCGCGGCGCGGTCTACGACACGCGGCCCGGCATCAATTGGGATGCCTATGACAGCGACTATTATGCCAGCGACGACCGCGTCTATGCGGATAGCGGCTACGATCCCCGTGGCTATGAGCACCGCGACAATGGCGTCGGTGGTGCCGTGGCGGGCGCCGTCGTCGGTGGTGTCGCGGGCAATCTGATCGCCGGGCGCGGCAATCGCCTGGGGGGCACGCTGATCGGCGCGGGCGTTGGGGCCGCAGCGGGCTATGCAATCGACAAGGCGGAGGACCGCGGCCGCCGCCATCGCCGCGACGATCGTGGCTATGCGATCCCGGTCGCGCCGGATTATCCGCCGCCCCCGCCGCCGCAGGCCTATGCCCCGCCGCCACCCCCGCCGCCCGCTTATGCCCCGCCCCCGCCGGTCGGTTATGTCGATAACGGTCGCGCATGGCGCTCGGCTGATGGTGTCACCACGGTGACGACCAGCGCGGGCGGCTCGGGTTATTACCAGGGCGGCTATTATTACCCCGGCGCGACGACCACGACGGTCGTGGTGCAGACCGCGCCCGTGGTCACCACGACCACGACGACGGAAACCTATGAAGACGCGGTAACCTACACCCGCCGCGCCAGGGCCGTGCGGCGTCCGATCGCGGCGCATACGAAGACCAAGCGTGTCTGGCGCCCGGCGCCGACCTGCGCCTGCCAGTAAGCGAAGGACGGCGCGATGCGGCGATCCGCATCGCGCCGGCTTTCTCTTAAAGGGTTACCCGATCCCCAGGTCCGCCGGTCCGAATGCGGCGGGCAGCAGTTCCGACAGACGGTAGGTCGCGATCGCGTCACCCTCGGCCGCGCCGCAGTGAACGAGCAGGTCGCGGCCGCCCAATTGTGCGGCTTCGTTGAGGACCTGGCGGCAGCGGCCGCACGGGCTGACGGGGGCGGTGCCCGTCGCACGGCCGTCGGCGTCCATCGCGCCGCCGATCACGCCCACCGCGACGACCTCGCGCAGTCGCCCGGCCGCGCTGGCCGTGGCGATCGCCACCGTCTCCGCGCAGAGCGACAGGCCGTAGCTCGCATTCTCGACATTCGCGCCGGTGACGAGGCTGCCGTCGGTCATCAGCAGCGCCGCGCCGACCGCAAAGCGCGAATACGGCGCATGGGCGCGGGTCGCCGCTTCGCGTGCAGCGGCGATCAGATCGGCGGGGGTGGTTTCGGTCATGGCGCGACTACGTCCCAATTCACGGGGCCTTCGATGCCGTCGATGCGGCGCACATCGCTCGCCCGCCACATCTGCCACGGGCGGGCCGGATAGGTGGGGGCGAAGAAGGTGCGCATCGCCCAGATCGGGCGCTCGATCGCGGTGGTGAGCTGATAGTTCGATTCGACGGGCTTGCTGACCCGCAGCATCACCGGCTTGGCGGTGTGCGTCTCGACCATATGAATGAACGTCTTCAGGTCGGCGATCAGCGCGTCGCGATCCGGCCGGGCGGTGCAATCGCCGCGGAAGCTGACATCGACCGCCATCGGCAACGCGTCGGCGGTGCGGGGCACGAAGGCGTTGACCGCGTTCGCCTGATCCTTCGCCGGCTGGCAGAGCGAATACAGATGGATCGCGCCACGGCGCAGCCCGGCATCGGGCAGCGCCGCCCAATTCGCCTCGAACCCCGGATCGCGGCGATCGGCGCCAGAGGTGGCGACGAGATAGGCGAAGTCGGCGCCGCGCGCACGCACCGTGCCCCATTCGATCGGTCCGGGGCGCTCGTCCAGATCGATGCCCTGCAACGGATATTGGCTGGTCTTGGGATGCCAGGCCGTCGCATAGCTCCACCCACCGATACCGATCGCACCGGCGACGACCATCGCCCCCACCGCTTTCAACATACCGTACGCCATCAGCCGCGCAGGTGCAGGACGGAGATCAATGTGAACAGGCGGCGTGCAGTATCGAAATCGACGTCGATCTTTCCCTCCAGCCGTTCGCGCAGCAACGTGGCGGCATCATTGTGGATGGCGCGGCGGGCCATGTCGACCGTCTCGATCTGCTGCGGCGTCGATGCCCGGATCGCCTGGTAATAGCTGTCGCAGATCGCGAAATAGTCCTTGATCGCGCGCCGGAAGCGGCCGAGCGCCAGCACCAGCGTCTCCAGATGCGTATCGTCGGCGCGATGGATGTGGATGCCGAGGCGACCCTCCGCCGATTCGATTTTGATCTTGTAGGGGCCGGCATAGCCGTCCGCGTGCTGGCGCTGGGGGGCGAAGTGATTGCCCTCCAACAGGTCGAAGATCGCGATCCGCCGTTCCTGCTCGACATCGGCCGAGCGCCAGCCGATGCTGTGCTCGTCCAGGGTGATGTCGATGATCCGCGGGTCGGCCATACGGTCCGATAGTCGGGTTGAGGCGATCCGACAAATCGTGTCGTCGCGCGAAATTTCGGGTAAGAGCGTCTCCCATGGCGACTCTAGCATTTCCGACCCCGGCGGCCCCCGCCGAACCCCTGCAGCTGCCCCGTAACGTCGAAGCCGAAGCCGCGATGCTGGGCGCGATGATGATCGACAACCGGCTGGCCGACGACCTGATCGACCGGCTGGAACCCGCGCATTTCTACGAACCCGTCCACGGCCGCATCTTCGCCGCGATCAAGACCTTGCGCGTCAACGACATGCTGGCGACCCCCGTCACGCTCAGGCCCATGTTCGAAGCGGACGAGGGGATGAAGGAGCTGGGCGGCCCGTCCTATCTCGCCAGCCTGACCGGATCGGGCGCAGGCCTGATCGGTGCGCGCCAGTTCGCGACGCAGATCTACGACCTCGCGATGCTGCGCGCGCTGGTGCAGGTTGGCCGGACGCTGGTGGAACGCGCGATGGACACGTCCGAGGAGGTCAATCCGCGCGCGCAGATCGAGCTGGCCGAGGAAGAGCTGTACAAGGTCGCGGGCGATGGCGGCGCGGAGAATGCCACCAAGACCTTCGCGCAGGCGACGACGATGGCGGTCAAGATGGCCGAGCGTGCGCTGAACAGCGGCGGCAACCTGTCGGGCGTCACCACGGGCCTCGATTCGGTCAACGCCAAGATCGGCGGCATGCACCATTCCGACCTTATGATCCTCGCCGGACGCCCCGGCATGGGCAAGACCTCGCTCGCCACCAACATTGCGTTCAACGCGGCGCGGCGCTGGATGCGCGACATGGAGGATGGCATCCCGCCCAGCGAATCGGTCGGTGCGAAGGTCGTGTTCTTCAGCCTGGAAATGAGCGCCGACCAGCTGGCGACGCGTATCCTGGCCGAACAGTCGCAGATCAGTTCCGAATCGCTGCGCATGGGCAAGATCAGCAAGGCCGAGTTCGGCCAGCTCGCCGCCGCCGCGGCCGAGCTCGAAAAGCTGCCGCTGTTCATCGACGATACCGGCGGCCTGTCGATCAGCGCGCTACACACGCGCGTGCGGCGCCTGCAACGGCGGCACAACAACCAGATCGGCCTGGTCGTGGTCGACTATCTCCAGCTGCTGACCAGCGGCGGCAAGGGCGGCAAGGAAAACCGCGTGCAGGAAATCTCCGAGATTTCGCGTGGGCTCAAGACGCTAGCCAAGGACATGAACGTACCGGTGCTGGCACTGTCGCAGCTGAGCCGCGCGGTCGAAAGCCGCGAGGACAAGCGGCCGATGCTGTCCGACCTTCGCGAATCGGGGTCGATCGAGCAGGACGCCGACATGGTGTGGTTCGTGTTCCGCGAGGATTATTACACCGCGCAGCGCGAGCCCAAGCGCCCCATGGAAGGCGACGAAGCCAAGGTGTTCGAAGATCACGCCAAATGGGCGAGCGACATGGAGCGAGTCTATGGCCTGGCCGAGATGATCGTTGCCAAGCAGCGTCACGGTGCGACCGGCAAGGTGGTGCTGAAGTTCGATCCGACGATCACGAAGTTCAGCGATTACGCGGGGTACTGAGGCAAGCTCCTCATTTCTTCGTCACCCCGGACTTGGTCCGGGGTCCACCGGGCCGCGAGGGGATGACAAGAGGCTATAGCCGTCCCCCTCGCCGCGGAGTGGACCCCGGACCAAGTCCGGGGTGACGGGAGGGGTGGGGCGGGTGGTTCGCCAACTCCGCCGGCAAAATAAACCATGCCCAAGCCATGGCCACGCGCATCGCGTTCAGCCTAGAGCGAGGTAGCCGGTGCGACAGCGCCGGTGACGCATACCCCGTAGGGACACGACATGAGACGAACGATCGCGGCGGCTGCCATGGCGGCCACCATCCTGTCTGCACTGCCCGCGGCGGCGCAGGTGGCGCCCCCGACCGTACAGCCCACGATCCAGCAGGTGCCGGTGCCCGCCAGTGCCGCGGCGCCGGTGGTGCTGCCGCAGATCAGCGAAGCGCAGGCGACGCAGCTGGCGGCGCTGCTGCCCGCCGACACGATCGCCCAGGGGCTGAGCCTGAACCCGCGTCCCGAGGACCCGGCGGCGCGCGAGCAGCTGGTACGTGATGCGCTGGATCATGCGCGCGCCGTGCATTCGGGGCGGCTCGCCGAAGAGGATTTCCAGCGCGACTGGGGCCTGCGGCCACCGGCCTATGACCCGCTGCCGGGATTCGCCGAAGCCGTGCGCACCGACCGAATCGCAGCGTGGATCGCATCGCTACCACCACCTTATGCCGGCTATGACGGGCTGAAGGCGGGCCTCGTCCGCTATCGCGCCATCGTCGCGGCCGGCGGCTGGCCGACGCTGGCGGCGGGCCAGGACCTGACACTGGGGTCGAGCGGTGCGCGCGTGATTGCGCTGCGCCAGCGCCTGGCGGTCGAGGACAAGGACGTCTCGACCAGCGGCAACACCTTCGACGCGGCGTTGCTGGAGGCGGTTCGCCGGGCGCAGCGCCGCTATGGCCTCAATCCCACTGGCACCGTCGCCGGGCAGACGCTGGCGGCACTCAACGTGCCTGCGATCGCGCGCGTACGCCAGATCATGGCGAATATGGAACGCTGGCGCTGGTTGCCGCAGGAGCTGCCCAAGGATCGCGTGCAGGTGAATATCGCCGCCGCGGTGATGACGGTGTTCGACGGCGATGCCCCCGTGCTGTCGATGCGAGCGGTGACGGGGCGGCCGGGCGACGAGACGCCGATGCTGTCGTCGATGATCCACAGCGTGGTCATCAATCCGCCGTGGAATGTGCCGACGTCGATCGCGACCAAAGAGCTGTGGCCGAAGGAAAAGAAGAGCCCCGGTTATCTGAAGCGCAACGGCTTCAAGGTGATCGACGGCACCAGGCTGCAGCAGCAGGCGGGCGACCAGAGCGCGCTCGGCCGCTTCAAGTTCGACTTCGACAACAATTTCTCGGTCTATCTGCACGACACGCCGTCGCGGGCGAAGTTCGCGAGCTTCAGCCGGCTCGCCAGCCATGGCTGCGTGCGGCTGGAAAAGCCGGAGCAGCTCGCCGACCTGCTGCTGAAGGGCGATCCGACCTGGACGCCCGAGGCGATCGCCGCGCAGGTCCAGAAGGGCGAGACGGTCCGCGCGCGGCTGCCCAAGCCGGTGGCCGTATACCTGCTCTATTGGACTGCCTTTGCCAGCGGCAACGGGCAGATGAACTTCCGGGACGATCCCTATGGCTGGGATGCGGCACTCGCCGCGAAGATCGAGGCGCGCTCGGCGCGCGCCGTTCTGGCCAGCCGCTGACGAGGAACGACGCAGATGACACGACGCACGATTCGGACGACGACGCTGCTGGCGACGGCAGGACTGCTGGTGCTGGCCGGCTGCTCGCGCCCCGAGCCGGAGCAGCCGGCTGGGGAAGACAATGTGGTCGAGACCATGCCGACCGCGGATGCGACGCCCGAGGCGTTGCCCTCCGCTGAGCCGGTCGCCACGCCGACGCCGATCGCCAATGTCGCGGACGTGCCGCCCGAAAAGCCGGTCGCGCCCGATGCGCAGATGATCGAGGATGCCGACGCGACGGGCATGACGGCGCGCGTCTCGCGCGACGATGCGCCGGCCGCCGCGGGCAACGACGCGGCGCCGCAATAAGCGACGGTCGCGCCATGACGCGGATGCCGAACCGGCGCGCGCTTCATCGCTGGGGCGTGGCGCTGGCCCTGACGGGACTCGTCGGCGGCAGCGTGCCGGCGCTGGCGGCGCCGCGTCCGGTGTCCGAGATCGTGATGGACGCGCGCGACGGCAGCATCCTGTATGCGGAAAATGCCGGGATCGTCCGGCGGCCGGCATCGCTGACCAAGATGATGACGCTGTTGCTGACGTTCGATGCGATCGACGACGGCAAGCTCGATCCGAGCGGTTCGATCCGCATCTCGCGCTATGCCGCCAGCCAGCGACCCTCGCGCGTCGGGTTCAAGCCGGGCGCGCGCATGGGGGTGGAGGACGCGATTCGCGCGGTTGCTGTGCTCTCCGCCAACGATGTCGCGGTGGCGCTGGCAGAGGCGGTGGGCGGCACAGAGGATCGGTTCGCGCGGATGATGACCGAACGCGCCCGGGCGCTGGGCATGACGGACACATCCTTCACCAACGCGACCGGCCTGCCCGGCGCGAACCTCAGCACCGCCGAAGACATGGCGAAACTGTCGCTGGCGCTGCTGCGCGAACATCCCAAACGCTATGCGGTGTTTTCGACGCGCTCGTTCAGCTGGGCCGGGCGGCGCGTGCAGAATCACAACCATCTGCTCGGCGCGTTCGAGGGCGCGGACGGGATCAAGACGGGCTATACCGCCGAGGCCGGATTCGCGTTGGCCGCATCGGCGAAGCGCGCCGGCCGTCGGCTGATCGCAGTGGTGATCGGCGAACGATCGATCCAGGCGCGCGACCGGCGGGTCGAGCGGTTGCTCGACCAGGGGTTTGCGGAGATCGCCGACGCGCGCAAGGGCGGCGCGAAGGGCTGATCGCCGGCCGTCCGGTCAGCGCCGGACGGCACGCCCCCCGAAGGTCGGCACGCTCTCGCTGCCGTCCGTCGCCAGCGCGGAGACGGCGAAGAAGGTGTCGTCGACCGGCACCTGCGTGATCGTCGTCTGATCCCCCTGCACGTCGCGCGCGGTGCTCCAGTCCTGCGTGTCGTTCGCGCGCCAGCGGACACGATAGCCCGCGGCGCCCGGCACCGGCGTCCAGCTGACCTTCGTGTCGCGCGACAAGTCGCCCGAC
Source organism: Sphingomonas sp. DC4900 (assembly GCF_049896485.1). Lineage (NCBI taxonomy): Bacteria > Pseudomonadati > Pseudomonadota > Alphaproteobacteria > Sphingomonadales > Sphingomonadaceae > Sphingomonas > Sphingomonas sp. DC4900. The sequence goes on along the minus strand of NZ_JAFCUK010000017.1, from coordinate 5,540 downwards.
AGCGTCACGGCGGCCGGTGCAGCGGGAGCGGCGGCGAGGCGGGCGATCGTCGCGGCGTTGATCGCGGTCACCTTGGCCAGATAGGCGAAGTCCATCCGGTCGATCGTGTCGCCATAGGTCACGCCGGCTTCGGTGCGCAGGTCCTGATGCTGCGCGTCCCAATTCTCCGCGCCGACCGAGAAGCGGACCGCGGGATAGCCGCGCTTCAGGAACGGTTCGTGGTCGCCACCGCGGCCGAAGCGATCGGGGCGGCGGTCGATCACCACGTCGAGGCCGCCGGGGATGCGGCGGGCGATGCCGTCGATCACCTTGGCGAGCGCGCGGCTGGGGCCGTCATCCTCGCCGCCATCGCCACGGCGGCGCATCTGGCCGGGCAGGTCCTCGGCGGCGCGAATGCCTTCGGAAAAGACGCGGACGCGGCCGGCGTCCTTCACGCCGCCCTGGCCGATCGAATTGCCGACGATATCGTTGTTGAGCATCGCGCTGACCTGCCATCCGCGCTGCTGCGCGGTGTCGGCGAGCAGTTCGGCGCCCCACAGCCCCTGTTCCTCGGCCGAGAAGGCGACGTAGATGATCGTCGCGTCGAATTGCCGCTTCGACAGCAGGCGCGCGGTTTCCAGCACCAGCGCAACGCCCGAGGCATCGTCGTTGGCGCCGGGGGCGTCGCGTGTCGCGTCCATCACGTCGGTAACGCGGCTGTCGATATGGCCGCCGACGATGATGACGCGATTGGGATCGCGGCCGGGCTGAATGCCCAGCACATCCTCGACCACGACGCCATTGGGTGCGCGCGGACCGGTGAAACGGCGGCTGATCCGCTCGACCCGGATGCAGCCGCCGCAATTCTTGCCGATCGCGGTCAGCTGCGCCGCCATCCAGTTGCGTGCGGCGCCGATGCCGCGCTTGGGGTCGGTGGTGGATGACAGCGTGTGGCGCGTGCCGAAGCCGACCAGCGCGGTCACGTCGCCGCGCAGGCGGGTGGCGCTGGGCATCGGCGGTGCGGGGGGCGGTGCGGGGGGCGTGGCGGCCGCAGCGGCGGCGGCGAGGAGCGGCACGAGGATCATGGCCGATGGTTTGGACCGCCGCGCGGGTCGGCTCAAGAGGGAAGGCGCGGATTTATCCGGCACACCAGCGGCTTGGCCGGTGCGCCGTCCGAATCGTCAGTGGTGCAGGTGCGAGGGGGCGTCGCCGCGCTGGCTGATCATGTCGATCACGCCGCTGAGATGCGCGGCGGCGATGCCTTCGCCGAGTTCGTCGAGCGTCTGCAACGCCTGGATCAAGAGCGCCAGCGTGTCGATGTATCGCGCCACAGGTATCATGCTGGTCTCCAAGATGTCCTATTTTATGCTATTCAAAAGCAAATTTCCATTGTTTTTTCATTGGGTTCAGCTGAGGCGATCGATCGCCTCGCGGGTCAGTGAGCCGGGGATGATCATGACCGGTACGGGCAGGGCGCCTGCGTCGGTGCCGGTGAAATGTGCGACGAGCTTGCCCGGTGCGCCGCCGGCCGCCGCGCCCAGCACCAGCGCGGCGATATCGGGGTTGGCGGCGATGATTTCGCGGATGATCCGCGGGCCGTCGCCCTGGCGGACGGTGATCGCCGGCTTCAGGCCGGATTCGGCGACCAGCGTGCCCGCGGCTGCCGTGACGAGTCCTTCGGCGTGTTGCAGCGCCTCGTCCTCGATCGTCGCCTGCACGCCGCCGAAGGCGATGAACTCCTGCGGCGGGATCAGCGTGAGAATTTCGACGCCGCCGCCGGTCTTCACGGCGCGGCGCGCGGCAAAGCGCAGCGCGATCTCCGCCTCCGGGCTATCGTCGATCACGACCAGGTAGATCCGCATGGCTGCTCCCCTTTTCCGTTACGTGCCGCGTGGATGAAGCGCGCGCAAGGGTTGACCCCCCGGCTTTGCGGCGCGAAGGAGCAATCCGCTCCCCAGGCAAGAGGACCTGCATGTCGATCGAGATCAAGATGCCCGCGCTGTCGCCGACGATGGAGGAGGGTACGCTGGCCAAATGGCTCGTCAAGGAAGGCGACACCGTCAAGAGCGGTGACATCATGGCCGAGATCGAGACGGACAAGGCGACGATGGAATTCGAGGCGGTCGACGAAGGCACGATCGCCAAGATCCTGATCGCCGAAGGCACCGACGGCGTGAAGGTCGGCGCGGTGATCGCGATCCTGGCCGAAGAAGGCGAAGACGCCGCCTCCGTATCCGCCCCGACGAAGAGCGAGACGCCGCAGCCGGCCGCCAAGGAATCGGAGGCCAAGCCCAACCCCGCCGATCCCAACAAGACCGGCAGCGAGGCGAAGCCCGTCGAACGCACCGTTACGCAGGCGGAGGATCATGGCCGTCCCGCCGATGCCGGCGCGTCCGACAAGGGCGGTCGCGTCAAGGCGAGCCCGCTCGCGCGCCGTATCGCCGCGGACAAGGGCATCGACCTGTCCGGCCTGAGCGGTTCCGGGCCGAACGGCCGCATCGTGAAGGCGGACGTCGAGGGCGCCAAGCCCGGCGCTGCGCCTGCCGCCGCAAAGGCCGACGCCGCCCCCACCGCCGCCGCTCCGGTGCCGGCCGCTGCGCCCAAGCCCGCCACCGTGCCGGATATCCCGCACGAGGCGACCAAGCTCAGCAACATGCGCAAGACGATTGCGCGCCGCCTGACCGAATCGAAGCAGACGGTGCCGCATATCTACCTGACGGTGGATATCCAGCTCGATGCGCTGCTGAAGCTGCGCGGCGAGCTGAACGCCAGCCTGGAAAGCCGCGGCGTCAAGCTGTCGGTCAACGACATGCTGGTGAAGGCGCTGGCCCAGGCGCTGATCGCGGTGCCCAAGTGCAACGTGATGTTCACGCCCGATCAGCTGATCAGCTTCAAGCGCGCCGACATTTCGGTCGCGGTGTCGACGCCGTCGGGCCTGATCACGCCGATCGTCGTCGGCGCGGACACCAAGAGCCTGTCGGCGATCTCCACGGAAGTGAAGGACCTCGCCGCGCGCGCCAAGGACAACAAGCTGAAGCCCGAGGAATTCCAGGGCGGCACCGCGTCGATCAGCAACATGGGCATGTTCGGCATCAAGCAGTTCGAAGCGGTCATCAACCCGCCGCAGGGCATGATCATGGCGATCGGCGCGGGCGAGAAGCGCCCGTATATCGTCAACGGCGAACTGGCGGTTGCGACCGTCATGTCGGCGACCGGCAGCTTCGATCACCGTGCGATTGACGGGGCCGATGGCGCCGAGCTGATGAAGGTGTTCAAGGATCTGGTCGAGCGTCCGCTCGGCATGCTCGCCTGACCGGGAAACGCCTGCGATGACGCGTCTGGCTTTCCTGTCCCGCCTGCCGATCTCGCGCGCGGCGATGGAGGTGATCTCCATCGTGGCGGGCCTGATCGCGGCCGTGGCGATGACCTGGGCCGCCGCCTGGTCCTATCCGCTGGGCCGTGAGGTGATCTGGTGGTGCGGGGCCGCCGCGATGGTCGCGACGGTGCTGATGGGCATCGGCCCGCTGCGCCGTGCCCGCGCCGCCGATCGGGCGAGCGCATGAGCGGCCTGCCGGACGGATCGCCGACGATCCGCGTCACCGCAATGCCTGCCGACGCCAATCCCTATGGCGACATCTTCGGTGGCTGGCTGATGGGACAGATGGACTTGGCCGCAGGCTCTGTCGCCTCGCGCCATGCCGGCGGCCGGGCGGTGACGATCGCCTGCGACGCGATGAAGTTCCACGCACCGGTGCTCGTCGGCGACGAGGTGTCGGTCTATGCCCGCCTCGTCGCGGTCGGCAACACGTCGATGACGATCGAGGTCGAGGCCTGGCGCCGCGCCCGGCACGCCAACGACGCGTGCAAGGTGACGCAGGCCCGCTTCGTCTTCGTCGCCACCGACACCAACCGCCAGCCCCGGCGCGTCGCGCCGTTGCCGGCCTGATACTCTGATCTCTTCTCTCTCCAAACTCCTTTCCCCAGGGAACGACCATGGCTGACACCTACGATCTCATCGTCCTCGGCTCCGGCCCCGGCGGCTATGTCTCGGCGATCCGTGCCAGCCAACTCGGCATGAAGGTCGCGATCGTCGAGCGTGAGCGGCTCGGCGGCATCTGCCTCAACTGGGGCTGCATCCCGACCAAGGCGCTGCTGCGCACGTCGGAGGTCTATCATTACATGACCCACGCCGATGCCTATGGGCTGAAGGCGGACAATGTCGGCTTCGACCTTGGCAAGATCGTCGATCGCAGCCGCAAGGTGGCGGGGCAGCTCAATGCCGGCGTCAAAGGCCTGATGAAGAAGAACAAGGTCACGGTGGTCGAGGGCTTCGGCACGCTGACCGGCAAGGGCAAGCTGTCGGTCAAACAGGGCGACAAGACCGTCGAGCTGGAAGCCAAGCACATCATGGTCGCCACCGGCGCCCGCGCGCGCGACTTGCCGTTCGCCAAGGCCGACGGCAAGCGCATCTGGACGTACCGCCATGCGATGGTGCCCGACGTGATGCCGACCAAGCTGCTGGTCATCGGATCGGGCGCGATCGGCGTCGAGTTCGCCAGCTTCTACAACGACATGGGCGCCGACGTGACGATCGTCGAAATGCTCGACCGCATCCTGCCGGTCGAGGATGCCGAAGTCAGCGAATTCATGACCAAGGCGCTGACCAAGCAGGGGATCAAGATCCTCACCAAGTCGGGCCTCGAAAAGCTGGAGCCGGGCGCGAACGGCGTCACCGCTGCGATCAAGGGCGCGGACGGCAAGGTCACCAGCACTGAATTCAGCCATGCGATCGTCGCGATCGGTATCGTGCCGAACACCGAGAATATCGGGCTGGAGGCGCTGGGCGTCGAGACGGAGCGCGGTCACATCAAGGTCGACGGCTACGGCCGCACCAACGTCGAGGGCATCTACGCGATCGGCGACGTCACCGGCGCGCCCTGGCTGGCGCACAAGGCGAGCCACGAAGGCATCGTCTGCGTCGAGAAGATCGCCGGCCAGAACCCGCATCCGTTCGAGACGTGGAACATCCCCGGCTGCACCTACAGCCGCCCGCAGGTCGCCAGCGTCGGCCTGACCGAGGCGAAGGCCAAGGATGCGGGCCATGACGTGAAGGTCGGCAAGTTCCCCTTCATCGGCAACGGCAAGGCGATCGCGCTGGGCGAGGCGGAAGGCTTCATCAAGACGGTGTTCGACGCCAAGACCGGCGAGCTGCTGGGTGCGCACATGGTCGGCGCGGAAGTGACCGAGCTGATCCAGGGCTATGTCATCGCGCGCCAGCTGGAAACGACCGAGCACGAACTGATGGAAACGGTGTTCGCGCACCCCACGCTGAGCGAAATGATGCACGAAAGCACGCTCAGCGCCTACGGCCGCGCGCTGCACTTCTAGGGCGGTAAGACGCCGAGATTTCCCGTCATTGCGAGCGCACGCGAAGCAATCCAGAGACCCCATGACTGCCGGAGCCTTGGAGGCTCGAATCTGAGATGCTGATGATGGATTTGTCAGCAGCGGAGACGAGTCATGACGGAGGCAGTGAAATACGTTGGTCTGGACGTTCATAA
>NZ_JAFCUK010000016.1:0-78360 GCF_049896485.1 Sphingomonas sp. DC4900 | reverse complement strand
GCCCGCCCTACGCCGCAACCAGCACGAACAGTGCGCCCGTCATACCCGTTACGCTGCTCGACGAAGGGGGTCCCTTTTGCACGCCGATAGGGGGTCCTTTTTGGACGCCGATTGACACTACGGTTCGCCAGCCGTTCATAAGCCTGTCGCGCTGACGATCCGCCTGGGCCTCAACTACCAGTCGGACATCGCCAACCGTGAAAAGCCGCTGACGGACCTTCTCGTCGCCAACCTCGACATGGCGGACGACCGCTACATCGAACGCATCGTGATCGAGCGCGATCAGTCGATCGAGGGCGCCATCGTCACTGTTGAGGGCAGCTATGCTGGTGAGCCCCGCCCCATTGGCGAGATCATCAAGCCCATCATGGCGCGCATCGCTGAGCAGGTGGAGCAATGAGCGCGATCGAGGCGGAATACGCCCTGATCGGCGGCTTGGTCTATGACAACCGGCGCATTGACGCGGTTGCCGACATCCTCGCTCCTGAGGACTTTGCCGACCCGTTCCTCGCTCACACCTACGGTCTTATCGTTTCGGAACACAGCCAAGGCCGCGCCGCCAACCCGGTGACGCTGCGCCCGCTGCTCAATGGCCACAGCGGATACGCCACCATCGGCGGAGATCGCTTCCTTGCGGGGCTAATCGTTTCGGAAAGCGCCGCAACGCCGACGCTGGATACGGCCCGCCTCATCGCACGACTGGCGAAGCGTCGCCGGCTGGTGGGTGGCCTGACCGCCAGCGCCGACATGGCGAAGGACGGCGAAGCGACCGTCGAGCAGATCATCGACGCTGCCGACAGCGCGATTGTTGAAGCCACCTACGACGCACAGAGCGCCGTTGAGCTGACTGGCGCCGCATGCGTCGGCAAGCTCATGGACAGCTTCGGCCAGCCGAAGAAGGGCGTAAAGTCCGGTACGATCCCGTCGATCGATAGCTTGCTTGGCCCGATCCGCAAAAAGCAGCTGGTCATTATGGCTGGGCGCCCTGGCATGGGGAAGACGGCTGCGGCCCTGTCCTATGCCTTGGGCGCTGCTCAGGGCGGGCACGGTGTCCTGTTCGTCAGCCTCGAAATGAGCGGCGAAGAGCTGGCGGGCCGCATGGCTGGCGATCTGTGCTTCGACGGCCGAGGTGGCGTACCTTTGGACGACATCCTTGCAGATGACCCGACCCAGGCCACAATCCGCGCTGTCGGGGCTGCCATGGGCATGCTGGAAGACATGCCGCTCCGCGTGATCGACACGGGTAAGCTGACGATCGGTCGGCTCGGCATGATGGTGCGCCGCCACGCCCGAAGGATGGCCGCTCAGGGCCACGAGCTTGAACTGGTGGTGGTGGACTACCTCCAGCTGCTTTCGCCCGACACGAAGGGTCGCAGCGCCTATGAGGCCGTCAGCGAAATCAGCCGAGGTCTGAAGGCCATCGCGAAGGACGTGGGGGTAGGCATTGTCGCCCTCGCTCAGCTGTCCCGTGAGGTAGAGAAGCGTACCGATCGCCGGCCGCAGCTCAGCGATCTTCGTGACAGCGGGCAGATCGAGCAGGATGCCGATGCGGTCCTCTTCCTCGTCCGCGAGGAATACTACCTGCGCCAGAACCAGCCCGAGCAAGGCACCGCCGAGCGGGCCGATTGGGAAATGGCGCTGGCGGCGGTCGAGAACCAGATCGAGTTCATCTGCGCCAAGCGCCGCAACGGCCGCACTGGCAGCGGCAAGGGGCAGTTCTTCACGCGGTTCCAGGCGGTGCGGGGATGATTACTGCAGACAACATTCGCGCCATGCTGGCCGCTGGCCTCACGGCCGAGCAAATGCTTTCCGTAGTCGAGCACTACGAGCGCATCGTCGCGGCTCAGGACGCCGAGGAGGCAGCAAAGCCAAAAGCTCGTTGTAGGAATGCCGAGCGGCGCGCGGCGCTTGGTCTATCCGACTGGGAATGGCGGAAACTCCGCGCACGGATATTGGCTCGCGACGGTCATCGGTGCGCGTACTGCCATAGCACTGGCGACCTTCATTGCGATCATATCATTCCGCTCGCCCGCGGCGGCACGAACGACCCCGATAACCTCGAAGCGGTCTGCCGCATTTGCAACACAAGCAAAGGCGCCAAGACGCCTGAGGAGTGGCTGCGATGATAGCCGAAGCGGTCAAGCACATGCTGGCGGCTGGAATGCCCCACGACGCGATCGTCGCCGCGATTGTCGACATGGAAAGCTGTATTGCGCCGTTTGAAACGCGGTCAAAGGGGGCGATCCGCCAAGCACGATACGAGGAACGCAAGCGTCAGAAAGCGTCAGAAAGCGTCAGGTCTGACGCGACCTCCTCCCCTGAGGTTTCCCCCAATGATATATATTCTAACCCCCTTCCTAACCCCACCACTGGCGCTGAAGCGCCTTCGAACCTTGCCCAGCGCGTTGTCGAGGCTTGGAACGAGGGGCCGGGGAAGCGAGGCGCCACCACTGCCAAGCCCCTCGATGCCGGTCGCCGCAAATCCCTGAGCCTGAGGCTGAAGGAACATGACGAAGCGGAGGTATTCGAGGCGATCAGCAACATCGCTGCGAGCGACTTCCACTGCGGCAAGAACGACCGTGGGTGGACCGCGAACATCGGCTGGCTGCTGAAGAGCCCGGAGAATTTTCAGAAGGCGCTGGAGCTTCAGCCGCGATCGCTGCCGGCCGGTGCGAACTGCAACCAGCCTACCGACTTGGTGCAGGAAATCCTGCGTCGGCAGAGGACGGCATGAAGTGCCCGCAAACACTGGCACCCCGCCGCGGCGCGAGCTGGTCGACGTCCGCTTTCGCAACGGCACTGTCGCGCGCGGCATCAAGCCATCGTCGTACCGCTGGTCGATTGGGGACTGTGCGTACCCCGCAAACTACGCCTTCGACATCATCGACTGGCAGCCGGCCAAGCCGTGACGCGCGAGGGATTGAAGCCGGAACGGGCGAGACGCGTCAGCGGCTCGACGGCGCAGCCGCGAAAGCCCGGTCCGTCAGGACGCGCCCTAACACAGTCGGGTTCATCCATTTGCATATCGGGAGGAAGTGAAGATGGGACAGTACCGCAAGAAGCCGGTCGTGATCGAAGCGGCGCAGTGGCATATGAACGGAGACCATCCGGACGATTACGCCAAGAACGTGGATGGCTTCGAGGGCGGCGAACATCGCACTTGGACCGGCAGCGAGGCGCAGGCACTCGGCTGGGAAGGACAGGTTGTTCGATATTACCGAACGCCTGAGTGCCCCGGCGATCGCCAATGCTCACAGTGCGGTGATGTCTACCATAACCATGGTTGGATCGACACCCTCGAAGGCGGCCACATCGTATGCCCTGGCGACTTCATCATCACGGGCGTCAAGGGTGAACGCTACCCCTGCAAGCCGGATATTTTCGACGCGACCTACGAGCCTGTTTCCACCCCTGACACCGGGAGGAAGTGATGGGAGAGAAGCAGGCCCTAGCGAAGGTTCTCGCGATGATCGGCGCCCCCACCGATGGCGTTGAGACGCTGCACGATCGCGACATCATTCCGATCAACTTCGAGGTGTCCGGCCGCGATCTGAAGGCATGGCATCGTGCGCTCGCCACCCCCACCGATACGAAGCCCGCGGGAGAGGGGGAAGGCGCATGAGGAAGAACGCTTACGTCCGCGTCCGCCGGCTGGATCAACGGCCTGAGCGGGTCTGGGCTTTCGCTGAGGACAGGGGCGAAACCGGCATCGACTTTTACCAGATCACCAATCCGTTCTTCGGCCGGGATGCGCGCATGCAGTCATGGAGGCGCCCCCTATGACCAGCCACGCACATCAGGGAGACGCAGCATGACGACCCAACAGACGAAGGTGGTCAAATCCTGCCGAAAAGGCACCGTACAGCGCGAAGTGGCGCGCGGACCATATGCGTATAGCCTAGCGCCGGTTTCGGCTTTCCTTGCGCCTTATTTCGCGATCCATCCGGTCGCCCACCCCACCCACACCAATAATCGGGGAGAGTAGGATGCGCCGTCCTGACGGATACCCGCTGCCTTGGTGCCAGGAGCTAGGCGTTGCCTACTGGCGCGCTAACTACGTGTGGTGTTGGCGCTCCAGCGCCTGGGCGGAATGGCAATCTACAAAATCCATGGCCCAGATCATTCCAGTCTTGCGCTGGGTTCTGGGGCTTCATGGCGAGAGGGGGTAATCATGAGCCGCAAGAACAAACTCCGTGTCGGTCAGCCGCTCGGCAGCCGCTCGGCATCAGGGCGCAAGCGCGACCGCGCGCCTATCCGCGTGGAACCCTGTGAAGGGGTGCTACGGCGCCGACAGGCCTATCAGCTGGTCGCCAATGACACGGACACCTGCGACGCGCTTGGGCGGGCCTATTCCGCCGGCCTGCTGGGCACGGGTGAACACGCCAAGTCGCTGATGATCGCCGGCCGCAAAATCGCAGGGCAGTATTGGCGGGTGCTGGGCTTCCCAACCCCGGACAGTCTGGCACGCTTCCAGCCGCGTGCGCCGTCGACGCCGATGGACCCCGAGCGCGAGAAGATCATGGAGGCGGCGTTGAACGACGGCCTCGCCATGGTCCGCGCACTGTCCCGCGATCACCGCCGCGCGTTCGATATGCTGGTGATCGATCCGAACCCGGATTGTGGCCCCGCGTGGTTGGATCGGATTGTCTATGCCCACCGGCGCGGTGAGGCGCCACGGGAAGCCGACTTGGCTTTCCTGCGGCTGGCTAAGGAAGGGCTGGAGGTGCTGGCTTGAACTTCGCCCGCATTTCTGGCACTGCGTCACAGTGCGCTCATAGCGCTTCCAACCGGCCCGCCATTGTGTGGGCCTTTTTCGTTTCAGGAGCAAAGCATGGCTGGTGCTGATACACCGGCGGAAACACCGCGCAATCCAAACCTTCGCCCACCTTGGCAGCCTGGGCAGTCGGGCAACCCAAACGGGAGGCCGAAGGGAGCGCGCACCAAGCTTGCGGAAGACTTCTGCCAAGCGCTGCTTGATGATTTTGCAGAGGGCGGGATCGATGCCATCCGCATCATGCGAGCAGAAAAGCCGAATGAATATGTTCGCGCCATCGCCAGTGTGATCCCGAAGGAAATCGACGCCACCATTAATGGCGACCTCTCAGATGAGTTGAAAGCGTGGCTGGGTCTGACTTCCTAACCCTCGCCGCGCGCCGCTGGCCTGATAAGCGAGCAAGGCTTGCGGATGGATTTTACCGCATCAAAGACAAGGAAGGTAACACCGTCCCCTTTTGTATGAATGGGGACCAAGCCGAATTTATTGATAATCGTCACGGCATGGACATCGTTCTGAAGGCAAGGCAAAAGGGGTTCACTACTGTCATTCAGCTCGACATGCTTGACGACTGCCTGTTTATTCCAAACACCGGCGCTGGGGTTATTGCGCATAACCTAAATGACGCAAAGGCATTTTTTGCCGATAAAATCAAGTTTGCTTATGACAAGCTGCCGCAGGAATTTCGAGATATCGTCAGCGCCCAGCAGGATGCCGCAGACAGCATGAAGTTCAGCAATGGGTCGAGCATCCGCGTCGGCACGTCGCTTCGCTCAGGGACGCTTCAGCGCTTGCACGTGTCGGAATATGGCAAGCTGTGCGCCAAATATCCTGAGAAGGCCAAGGAGGTGAAGTCCGGCGCCTTCAACACCGTTCAGGCGGGTCAGCGTATTGTTGTTGAAAGCACGGCCGAGGGGCAGGCCGGCCACTTCTACCAGCTCACGCAAGAGGCGCAGAAAAAGCAGGACGCCGGCACGCCGCTGACGGCGCTCGATTTCAAGTTCCACTTCGCGCCATGGTGGACCGCAGCGGAATACGTTCTGTACGAGCCTGTCACGATTACGAGCGAATTTCAGGAGTATTTCGACAAACTTGAAGCCGAAGACGGCATTCACCTGCGGCCAGAGCAGAAGGCTTGGTACGTCAAGAAGGCCGAGCAGCAGGGCGGCGAGATGAAGAGGGAATATCCCTCGACGCCTAAAGAGGCTTTCGAAGCCAGCATTGAGGGGGCTTACTTCGCCAGTGAGATGCGCCGGGTTCGCAAGGAAGGGCGCATTTGCCGCATCCCGATCATGGATGCCCCGGTCTATACGACCTGGGATCTTGGTCTCAACGACAGCATGACGATTACGTTCTGGCAGGACCATGGTCTAGAGCGCCGCGCAATCGACTATTACGAGAACAGCGGCGAGGGTTTCGGCCATTACGCTGCCGTCCTAAACCGCAAGGGATACAACTACAGCCGGCACTACATGCCGCACGACGCCGATCAACGCTCGCTGACTGATGTTGCAGAGCCGCGCCGGGTGCATGCCGAGCGTGCCGGCATCAGGCCGATCGACGTGCTGAAGCGGATTGAGACTGAACAGGCTGGAATCGACGCTAGTCGGGCTTTCCTGTCGTCGGTCTGGTTCGACGAGGTGAGATGCGCCCGTTTGATCGCCTGCATGGATAACTACCGGAAGGCTTGGGACGACAAGCAAGGCGTCTTCAAGAGCTACGCGCTGCATGACGAGTTCAGCCACGGATACAAGAGCTTCGAAAGCGCCGCTGTGATGGAGCGCGCCAAGCCATCTCGCAAGATCGAATACCGCAGCCGCAACCTAGCGCCGGCATAGGAGACGCCATGCTACCCGTTGTCCCCGACGACTTCCGCAACTTCTTGCGGGGGGAGGCAGAACGCGCCCGCGACACAACGCTGGAGTCTGCCCGCGCTGTGGCGATCCGCGCCTATCAGGGCGAGCCTTACGGCGACGAGGAAGAGGGCCGATCGCAGGCTGTAACGCGTGATGTTGCCGAGGTGACGGACATCATGCTCGTCGGCATCCTTGGAACTGTGTTGGCGGGTGGCAAGGCGGTGGAGTTCGACACGGAGCCGGAGGACGTACCGGCGCCGACCGAGGAAGACCCGGAGGCGACGCGACAGATCGACTATGGCGCCGAAGCCACTGCCGCAGTCCACTACCAGTTTATGCGCAAGCAGCCGGGCTATCGCATCATCCACGATGCGGCGAAGGCTGGCATGCTCGAAAAGACGGGTATCACCAAGACCTACGCTTACCCACAGCGGCCGGTGCCCACCGTTGTAGAGGCCCCAGGTGGCGCAATAGAGGTGGACGGCGATACGCTGACGCTGGAGGGGTATTCGGTCGTTGACTTCGAACCGGTCGACGCGGCTGAGGCTGAAATAAACCCGGTGGAGGCCACGCACCGTGTCACGGTGCTGGTCGAACAGCCGCCGGTCATCCGCGATCTGAACGTCCCCAACGAATGGTTCCTGATCGCGGCGGATGCGGTAGAGTTGGATGAAGCCGTCTACGTTGGCGACAAGCGGCCTGTCAGCGTGTCGGACCTAATCGCCATCGGGTTCGAACGCGAGGACGTGGAGCCGCTGTGGTCGTCAGCCGAGGACAACAGCGTCGTGCAGTCAGCCCGCGATGCAGAACGCGGCCAGACCAGCCATAGCGTCGGTCAGCGTGTCGGCGTGCAGAAGCAACTGTGGCTCCACCACGAGTTTCCGCTGTACGACCTCAACGGTGACGGCGTCGCCGAACGCCTCGACGTCATGCGGATCGGCTACCACGTTCTGAGCGTGAAGGAAGCGGACGAGCAGCCCTACAGCGGGTGGACGCCGATCCCGATGGCGCACCGCTTCACCGGCCAGTCCATGGCGGACAAGACCATGGACATCCAGCGCATCCGCTCTGTGCTGCTGCGGCAGGGGCTGGATAGCATCTATCTGTCGAACGCGCCGCGCACGTTGTTGCCGCAGGAAGGAACGACGGACGACACGATCGATGATCTGCTGACGGTCCGGGCCGGGGCGATCATCCGCTACAAGGGCGCCATCGCCCCTACCCCTTTTGCGCAGAACGACACGTCGCCCACGTCGTTTGCCGCCATGGATGCGATCCGCGGCGAGCGAGACGCGCGCACCGGCGTTACGGCGCAATCGCAGGGCATGAACCCGGATACGCTTAACAAGACCGCGTCAGGCATGGCGATGCTCCAGCAGAACGCGGACCAGATTGAGCTGTACGTCACACGAAACCTGGTCGAGCAGTTGATGCTGCCGATGTTCGGAAAGCGCTACCGGCTGATGCGTCAACACCTTGCCCCGTTCCGCATGAAAATCGACGGGCAATACCGCATGGTCGACCCGTCAAAGTGGCCTGAAGACCCGGATATGCAGATCAATGTCGGCCTTGGCACCGGCAGCAAGGACCAGCGTATCGCTTATCGCATGCAGCTGGCAGGCATGCAGGCCCAGCTTGCCGCGTCGGGATCGCGGCTGGTGGGCGAGCGCGAGGCGTTCAACAGCATTCGGGCCTTCGTGGACGATACGTCGCTCGGCGTCGCCACGGACTTCATCAAAGACCCCAGCACCTTGCCGCCCGAGCCGGAGGGACAGCCGGACGCCGCGACAATCGAGGCGCAGGGGAAAGCTCAGAATGAGGCCGCAAAGATCGCAGGCGAGCAGCAGCTGAAGTTCTACCATGCGGATACCGATCGGCAGGTTCGCCTTGCGGGTGTGGATGCTGATGCGCAGATCAAGCGCGAGGCGACCGATGCCGAATTGCAGCTGAAGCGCGAGCGCGCCGATGCGGAGGCTGCATTGGCAGTGCGCAGGCAGAACTTCGACATGGACTTGGCGGAACGGCGCTTTGCGTTCGAGCAGACGATGGCCCGGTCGAAGGCAGTGGCGAACGACGATGGCGGCGGCCTGCCTGCCTACCGCCCTGGTGGGGAGTTGGATCAATGAGCGAAGCCCTGACCCGCATCGCGGAGGCCGAAGCGGCCAAGCTGGCATGGGATCGCTTCGTCGCCCCTGCCCTCGCGACCCTGCGCGCCGACTACATGGCAAAGCTGACGGACGAGGCCGTGAAGCCCATGGAAGGCCGCGCCCTTACCGCCGTGCAGAACCTGTCGATCGCGCTGCGGGTGACTCGCGAGGTCGAGAACCAGATCCATTCGATCATGATGGACGGTAAGGCTGCGCAGGCTGAGCTGACGCGCGCTGGCGATATCGCTCGCCTAGAACCTGAAGCGCGTCGCTATGCAAGGTACTGACTACGTCCTTCCCGACGCATACCGCCGCCTGATCGAAGCGCAGCGCTACGTAAGCGAGGCAGAGCGGTTGCAGATCGAGGAAGACGACAAGCGGGAATCGCTGGCCCACAAAATCAGGCGCCGCTTGCCGAAGGTATATTGACGTCGCTAACCATTTCTGGCAGCCGTTGAACATCGCGTAACGCGCGAACCACAAGCCGTCCCATACCGGGGCGGTTTTTTGCATTTCAGGACATAGCGAAAATGAGCCCACTCGATGCAGACGCATCGGGAGCCGTTGACGCGCGTTCGCCCGATCAGGTCGAGAACGCCGCCACGACTACCGATGGCGCGACCCCTGATCCGACGAACAACGAGATTCCCGAAGGCGATATGCCAGAGGGTGGTGCTGATGAAGGGCTAGAACCGGCTGAGCCGGCCATTGACGCCCCCGTCAGTTTGAACGCCGAAGAGAAGGCCCAATTTGCGCAGTTTCCCCCGGAAGCCCAGCGTATGTTGAGCGGCATCCTCTCACGTCGTGAGGGAGAGCTTCAGGCGGGTCAGACGAAGGCCGCAAATGCCCAGCGGGAGGCGGAAGCCACCGCAGCACGCGCAGGGGCCGAAGCGCAGGCCCGGTTTGCACAGCAGTTGCAAGCCTTCGCCTCGCATTATGCGCCGCAGCGGCCGAACCCCGGCCACTACGACGACATGCAGCAGTTTGCTCGCGACAACGCGCAGTATGAGCATGATCTAGCCCAGCATCAGCAACTGATGCAGCAGATCAGCGGCATCGGCGCGGAGGCAGGACAGCAGCTCGACGCCCAGCAGCAGCAATGGGCGCAGGCCGAAGCACAGCAGCTTCGGCAGGCGTACCCTGAGTGGTTCGATGAGGCGAAGGCTGCCGGCGAACAGTCCCGGCTCACCGCCATCGGTGCGGAGCTGGGCTATACGCCCGAACTCATGGCCCAGGCGGGTGCCAACGACATTCTCGCGCTTCGCAAGGCCGCGGACTGGAAAGCTAAGGCCGAAAAGTACGACGGTCTGATGAAGGGTCGGATGCAGGGCGTCCGTGCAGCGAAGCAGACCCCTCCCAATGCTCGGGGGCAAGCGCCGAACGCCCAGGCCGCACCGGTCAGCGTCGCCGCGCAGCTCTACCCGAACGACGTTCGAAACTGACGCGCGACCAGCGCACCACCCATCATAGGAGGCCAGATTGGCTACCATCGGCAACAGCTTCCTCGGGCTGGCGGACGTTTACCGCCGGTCCGATGGCAATCGTAACATCGTGCCTGTCATCGAAGCGCTGAACATCATCAACCCGCTCATGGAAGACGCGGTGATGATCGAGGCGAACCAGGGCACCAAGCACCTTTCGACCATCCGCACCGGCCTGCCGCCGGTGACGTGGGGTCGCCTCTATCAGGGCATCCCGCAGGGCAAGTCGACCACCACGCAGGTCGAGGACACCACGGGCTTCTTCGAAGGTCTGTCGACCGTCGATGAGCGCCTGCTGGAGATCAGCAAGAACCCCGCCGCGGTACGCATGTCGGAAGCGCAGCCGTTTCTGGAAGCGATGTCGCAGGAAGCGGCGACGAACTTCTTCTACTCGGACACGGCGACGACCCCCGAGCGCTTTAAGGGCATCGCTGCCCGCTACAACGCGATCGGCGGCCAGGGCGCGGGCAACCAGATCGTGGATGCTGGCGGCACCGGCAACGACAACAACAGCATCTATTTCATCACTTGGGGCGAGAACCAGACCTCGCTGATCTACCCGGAAGGCACCACCGCCGGTGTCAGCCGCGAGGATATGGGCCGTCAGCGCGTGCTGGACGACCTCGGCAATCCGTACTTCGCCAAGGAAGAGCTGTTCCGTCAGCACCTCGGCTGCCGTGTCGGTGACTGGCGCTTCAACGCCCGCGTCGCCAACATCAGCACCGCGGCGCTTCAAGCAGGCTCTGTCGACCTGATGAAGTTCATGCGCCAGGCGTATTACAAGCTTCAGAGCCGCCGGAACATGAAGATCGGCAACGGCGGCATGGTCAGCGGCGGCAAGACGGTGATCTACGCGAACCGCATGATCCTCGAATATCTGGACTCGCTCCAGACCAACAGCGGCGCGTCGGACAACAAGATCCGGCTCACGCCCGACGAACTCGCCGGCAAGGAGGTGCTGACCTACCGCACCATGCCGATCCGCGAAACCGACAGCCTCATCAGCGCGGAAGCCCGCGTCGTTGCGGCTGCGTAAGGGGATACAGGAACCATGATCTTCGATCGCACGGAGCTTTTCTCCGACCGCCAGCCGGTCACCGGCACCACCGCATCCACCAACGTCTGGGATACCGGCGCGACCGGCACCGTCTATGGTGCTGCCTCGCCGTTGCGCCGCGACATGGGCAAGGGCGAGGAAGTGCCGCTGGCCATCCGCGTCGTGGAATCGTTCAACAACTTGACCAGCCTCACCGTGGGCTATCAGGTCGCCGACGATGCTGCGTTCACGCAGAACGCCACGACTGTCCTGACTGGTGGCCCGTACACGCTGGCCCAGCTCCAGTCGGGAGCGGCGCACATCCTGCCGGATGAAATCCCGATCGGCGCCGACCGCCGTTACCACCGCCTGTTCTACACGGTGACCGGCACGGCCCCGACGCTGGGGCGCATCACCGCGGGCATCACGGCCGGCAACCAGACCAACCAGGTCCTGTAAGGAGCGGATGACATGGGCAAGAACCCCAAGGCATACACGTCGCCGGAAGACGTGCAGACTGCCGGAGCCTATCACAAGGCCGGTGACGTGTTCGTGACGGATGCCGAACCGAACGGCAACTGGACGGAAGTGAAGCCCAAGGACGCGCATGCGATCCAGGCTTCGACCGAGAAGGTGTCGCCGGACGTACCGCTCGAAAACCAGTCGATCGAGGCTCTGCGCGCTCTTGCGCTGACCAAGAACGTCGATGGCTCGGGCATGAGCAAGAAGGATCTGATCGCGGCTATTAAGGCGGCGAACGAACCGGCTCTGTAACGACTGAGGGGGTGGCGATGCTGCCCCCTCCACCTTCCGAATAAGGGCGGACGATGGCCTACAACCAACAGCAATTCGCTGACGGCAGCGCGATATACAAGGTGGCGTAATGGCAGTCGCTCTAGACCTCGGCTCCTATAGCGACATCAGCGATTATTCGTCATTGGTCGACAAAGCCAAACTGTGGCTGGATCGCGGATCAGAGCTGGACACGCTGATCCCCACCTTCATCGCCAACACCGAAGGCCATCTGAACCGCGTGCTGCGGACGCCTGAAATGGAAGCCTTCGCGCCGATGATGGCCGTCGCGGGATTGTTCACGCTTCCGGCCGATTGCATTCAGGTCCGCAACTTGACCGTCGCCGGGCAGCCACTCGCCGCATCTTCGCCGGTTGACCTCGCCACGCGCTACTATGGCCGCGACAATGCCTATGTCACTGGCTGTCCTGCCGCATACGCAATCACGGGTCGCCAAGTGCAAGTTGCGCCGGTCAGTGACGGGCAGATCGCTATGTCTTACTGGCAGCGCATCCCCGCGCTGACGGTCAACCAGCCTTCGAATTGGTTGCTCGACAACCACGCCGACATCTACCTGTTCGGAACGCTGTTCCACGCCAACACCTACATCGTGGACACCGACGCTGCGGCCGGCTGGTCGACGCTGTTTGATGCTGCCGTTGGTACGCTTCAGGATGCGGGCCAGCGGGCGCGCTATGGTGGACCGATCGTTGCGCGCAGTGGTGTCCGGCCTGTCTACGGTGTGCGATGCTGAAGCGGTTCACGTTCGGCGCCTATGCACCGGATCTGCCGCCAGCTGACCAACTCATTGTCGCAAAGAACGTGTACCCGGCGTCCACGGGGTATCTCCCGGTCGGATCGTTCAACGCCATCACGCCTGCCCTTCCTGGTATCACTGGCGGTAGCGCTTTCGTCTCGTCGAAGGGCGAGGCATCGTTCCTTGGAGGTGACCGTAACAGCCTGAACCGCTTTTCGGGTGGTACATGGGCGCCGTTGCAGGTGGCGCTAACGGCCAACCGCTGGCGGTTCGCGCAGTTCGGTGACAACGTCATCAGCGTCTACGGCGGAGCGCCGATCAGCTATGACCTGGTGGCCGGCACCTCGGCTTTCCTTGCTGGCAGCCCTCCCCCTGCCGATATGGTCGCGACCGTGCGCGACTTTGTCGTGCTGGCTGGCGACCCCGACCATATCCTGACCGTCACTTGGTCCGGCATCAACAATTCGGCGTTCTGGCCTGCGACAGACCCGACGAACCCCGATCAGCAGCAGTCCGATAGCCAGGACATGTTGGATGGCGGCGAGGTCATGGGCCTTGCTGGCGGGGAATATGGCATCGTCCTCCAGCGCAATGCCGTGAAGCGCATGAGCTACGAGGGCGGCGACCTCATTTTCCGCTTTGACGAGATTGCATCGAACGTCGGTTGCATGGCCAAAGGCAGCGTCGCACAGGCCGGGCGCCTGGTGTTCTTCCTGTCCGAGCGCGGCTTTATGCTGTGTGATGGCAACGACGTCTCGCCGATTGGCGAAGAGCTGGTCAATGCCACGTTTTTCCGCGCCTATAGCCGCCAGGACATTATCGCGGGCATCTACGCCGCGGTTGACCCCGCCCGGCACCTCGTCATGTGGTCAATGCCCGGCACGCCGGGGCAGTTGTGGCTCTACAATTGGGTTCTGAAGCGCTGGGCGACGATCGAGACGAACGTTCGGCTGATCTTCTCCGGTTTCACCGCTAACATCTCGCTGGATGCGATCGACGCGCGATACGGCAACCTCGACGCCGTACCTGTGTCGCTGGACGATCCGCTATTTTCGGGCGGCAACCCGCTGTTCCTGATTGCCCGCACGGATGGCATCGTGGGCACGCTGTCCGGCACGCCGCTGACGGCTACGCTGACGACGGCACGTATGGAATTGACCTCGGGACGCACTCGCATTCGCACCGTCCGCCCGCTGACGGATGCAAACGTCGTGTCCGTGACGATCCAAGGTCGCCCGCGTGCCGGATCTGTACCTCTGGTCGAGCAGGCGAACGACATGCGGCGCAACGGCGAGGTTCCGATGCGCGTGAATGCACAGCAGATCGTCGTCAGTGTGCAGATCGCGGACCTGTGGACCTACGCACAAGGGTTCGAACTTGATTACGAAAATGGCGGAATGCGCTGACTTGCATTTCGGCCCTATTTCTGGCACCCGAATAACACCGGAGTTACGCAATGCCGCGGCCGGGAAATCTCGAACCAACAGCGAATGGCCCGACGCAGGACGCGCGATGGAAGCGCTCTGCTGCCGAACGCATCAACTACTTGCTGCAACTGACCGACATCATGTCGGCGCAGATCAAGACGCTTACCGAACGCGCGGATACCGCCAAGACGCAGGCCGATACGGATCGGGCTAGGATAGGGGCTGTAGAAGACCGCGCTACGGCTCTTGAAACGAAGGCCACAGCGTTCCGTACCGAACTTGACGACCACGAAGAGCGCATCACGGCACTGGAGAACCCGACGCCATGACCACGATGAATGATTGGGCAGACTACACGCGCTTTCGCGATGCCTTCTCGTCCGTCATGGATCGCCGGTTCTACTCACCTGAGTGGCTGGACGGTGAGATTTGGTCAGGTCGTGCCCGCATCTGGTGCACCGAACAGTCTGCGATCATCGCCACGCTGAAGGTTTACCCCACCGGCGCGCGCGAGGTTCACGGCCTCGTCGCGGTGGGGGGTCTAGACGACATCGTCATGCTGATCGCCGCGGCCGAACAGTGGGGCCGATCGCTCGGCTGCATCGTCGCCGGGATCGACAGCCGCGAGGGGTGGGCAAAGCAACTCCGGGGCTGTGGGTACGAGGTTTATCAGACCTGCATTAGGAAGGAACTGGCCTGATGGGGCTGTCATCAAGCAAGACGAAGCAGACGAACGAGCCTAGCGCCTTCGCCAAGCCATATATCTCGGCCGGCGCCAATGCGCTTCAGTCGGCTTATGGGCAGTCTCAGGGTGTGGCCCAAGGCATCAGCGACACGCTTGCGGCCCAACTTCCGGGCCTCGCTCAACTGGCGTTCAACCCCAGCCAAGGCCTGACAGCGGCGACGAATTACAATAACGACGTGCTGAGCGGGAAATACCTCGGCGCGGGTAACCCCTACCTCCAGGCGCAGATCGATAGCACGAATGCCGACGTGACCGGCCGCGTACAGTCGCAATTCTCGTCAGCAGGTCGGACGGGGTCGGGCGCCAACACGAATGCGCTCGGCCGCGCGCTGGCGCTCAACGAAAGCAATCTGCGCTATGCCGATTATGGCAACGAGCGGCAGGCCATGGTGAAAGCGGCCGAACTGACCCCCGTTCTCGATGCCGCGCGCTTCAATGGCCTTGGGGCGTATCTCCAGGCTGCGAACGGGGCTGTCGGCATTCCGATGTCGGCAGCTGGCCAGTATGCCGGTGGGCTGGGGTCGCTGCTGGGCCAGTATAACACGCAGACCGGCACGACGAGTCCAGGCCTGGGTAGCATTCTGGGATCTGTAGCAGGTGCCGGCCTTGCTGGCTGGGCGTCAGGCGGGTTCAAGGGGTTCTGATATGGGGATGGCATTCCGGGGTAGCCCGTTTTCCGATGCATCGCTGCCGAATATGACGATGCAGCCAATGGTGCCTCAGCCGATGGCCACCCCACAAATCTCCGCGCCAAAGCCGGGCTTTTTTGACCAAGGTGGGATTGGCCGCGGAATTGTCGGCACGATTGGCGATGCGCTGCTGACGATGACTGGCGGACGCCCTGTATTTGCACCGGCAATGCAGGCGCAGCGTGAACGCCGGCAGCAGATTGAGGACTATCAGCGCCAGAAGCTGGACCAGTACGGTCTGTGGCAGGCGCAACAGCAATACAAGGCAGCGCACCCGGAGCCGACTGACCTTAGCCAGCGAATTGCCGAACTCAACGCCTACAAGCCGGGTCTCGGCAACACCTATGCCGAGAATTACGCCAACAATGGCGGCGGGATGCCGCAAATTATGAACGTGCCCGGCGTCGGGTTGGTCAGCGTCCCGCGACAGCAAACTCCGTCAGGAGCGGCAGCCGCACCGGCAATCCCGGACGCTGCGGTGTCGTATCTTCGCCAGAATCCCAGCATGGCGGCGCAGTTCGACCAGAAGTACGGCGCTGGCGCGTCGGCGCGGTATCTGGGAGGCGCGGCACCGCAAGCCCCCTCCCCTTTCCCGATCCGCTGAAAGCCCCCGGCACTATGACCAGCGGGCGTAGAACGGTTGAGGGTAACCGGCTGGTGGGAGGCGTGCCGACGAGCCACCACCTCACAGGTGATGGTGTCGACTATTCCGGCACCAGCGTTGCCGCCCTGCGCGGCTATTTTGGCCCCAACGCTCGCTATCTGGACGAGGGCGACCACGTCCACGTCACGCTCCCCGGCTACGGGCGCGTTCCCTACTACGGCCGTCGCGGCACGACAGGACTTCGCTAATGGCGCAGCAGATCAACCCCTTCGACCAGTTCGACGGCCCGTCCAACGGATTGCCGCCGGGCGCTCAGGTTCTGATGCCGATCGCACCGCAGGTGCAGGCCAAAGATGCCGCAGAATTGACCAACGCGCGGCTGTCAGGGCAGCGGACGGCCATTCAGAATGCGCAAGATACGGCCCTATTTGAGGCCCAGCGCCGAAAGGCCTATGCGGAGGCGGCGAACGCTGAAGGCCAGAACCGTACCCGCAGTGGGAACATGGCGTTCGACCGAGCCGGGAAGCTACGCAACGACTATCTGTCTCTACCCTCCGTCAAGAGCTACACGCAGGCCCTTCCTGTGTACGCGGCAGGGCTTCGCTCCAAGCCAGATGCTGCTGGCGACCTCAACCTGATCTACGCTTACGCGAAGGTCATGGACCCGAATAGCGTTGTTCGTGAGGGAGAGCAGGCGTCGGTTGCTGGCGGCGATACCTGGATCAATCAAAAGGTTGCGGGTCTTCAAAAGCAGCTAGGGCAAGGGGGTACGTTCAAACCTGAGTTTCGCAAGCGACTGCGCGAGGAAATGGCCGGTCGCATGACTGAGCTGGACCGCCAGTTCATCGCAGATCGCGTTAATTTCAAGCAGAATGCGCAGCGCAACGGCGTCGACCCGTTGGATGTCGTGGGTGAACACCCCGGCGCCCGTTTCCAGCCACTAGAAGAGCAGGTTCTGGGCCGCAAAGCTCCTGCGCTAGACTTCGCGGGCAATGTCGTAGCCACGGGCGCTACGCGAACGGAACGTGACCCTAAAGCATCGAAGCTGGTCGACAGCCTTATCCGGTCTGGCGGGTCTGTCGACCAAGCGAACGCCGCGCTTAGTGCGATGGGGCTTGCTCCGGTCAACGCACAGCAGTTTGCCGCGGCGCAGGCTCATTACAGGGCGAACCCCACCTACAAGGGTAGCTACGGCGATATTACGCGCGAGGTCCAGCAAACGGCGCTCAATCGGGCGTCGTCCTCTGCGCCAGTGGCAGGCTTCGTCGGCGCTCTGAACGGCGCCAGCGGTGGGTTTCTGGACGAAGGTGTCGGCGCTATCGACAGCGCCTTGACCGGAAAGCCACTGAGCCAGGCGATCAGGGAGGCGGACGCTTCCAAACAGGCGATTGCCTCCAACAGCCCCAAGTCGTCATTCGTCGGGAACCTCGTCGGATCATATGGCAGCGCGCTCGCTGGGGGCGCTGGGGCCGCTAGGCTTGGCCTCACCAGCTTGCTTGGGAAGACGGCTCCTTACGTCGGGAGCGCCGCATATGGCGCAGTCTCCGGCGCAGGCGAGAATAACGATAACAGACTGCTTGGCGCTGGGATTGGCGGT
The DNA here is from genome assembly GCF_049896485.1 of Sphingomonas sp. DC4900. Classification (NCBI taxonomy): domain Bacteria; kingdom Pseudomonadati; phylum Pseudomonadota; class Alphaproteobacteria; order Sphingomonadales; family Sphingomonadaceae; genus Sphingomonas; species Sphingomonas sp. DC4900. The sequence goes on along the minus strand of NZ_JAFCUK010000016.1, from coordinate 60,455 downwards.
ATCGCCGGGGCGGCGGGTTACAGCCTTGGTGAACTGGCGAGCATCCCAGTCGGCGCGGCAGTGCGTAGCCGTCCTGCGCAGGCTGCTATTGGCCAAACGCGACGCATGTTCGGCGGATCAATGCCCCCCCCCCCGAGCGCGCTCACTCCAGCTGAGGCTGCCTATGCTAATGCGGCAGCAAAGGCTGATCCTGCGGCAATCACTCAGCGCTTGAGCGATGCCGCTGAACTCGGCGTACCGATGTCGCCCGCAGACGCCCATCCTGAATTGCGCGAGCTTGCGGGGGCTGCGGTGCGACGCTCTCCCACCGCATCGGCTTATGCCGAGAATACGCTAATTCCGCGCAGTCGCGGCCAAATCGACCGTTTCGGCCAAGCCGTAAACCGTGACCTCGGCCCTGCGGTGAACATTCCGCAGATGAGCGACGACCTCACGCGTCAGGCGCGTGCTGCGGCTGCACCACTTTACGACAGGGCCTATCAGCAGCCGATCCCGTCAACACCCGAACTAGAATCGCTGCTGAACACGCCTTTTGGACGCGAAGGCATTGCCAAGGCCCGCACGATCGCTGCCAACGAGCGTCGATCGCCTACCGAGCTTGGATTTGCGCAGGACGCGAACGGCAATGTTGTGCTGAACCCGCAGCCGAATGACGCGGTTGCCCAGCATCTTTTTGCGCGTCAGGAACTCGACGCAGCCCAGGAGGCGTACCGAGCGGCAAAAAGCCAGCCGGGCAGCATGGACGCGGCGCGCACTCGCTTGGAGCAAGCCCGCCAGGGTGTCCGTCAGGCCGAAGCGCTATTGGCTCGCGCTCCTGACCCATCCGTCGCGGCCAGCGTGCCGACCTACGCGACGCAGACGCTCGACTACGCCAAGCGCGGTATGGACGATGTGCTGGAGCAGTACCGCAACCCGATCACCAACCGTCTCGACCTTTCCGAAGCTGGCCGCGCTCAGAACGGGGTCAAGAACCAGCTTTTGGGCGAAATGGATCGGCTCAATACGGTGTATGGTCAGGCCCGGCAGACGTACCAAGGCCCAGTCGCCTCGCGGGATGCGCTCATGCGCGGTCAGGATGCCTACAATCTCGCGCCCGACGTGTTAGAGCAGCAAATTGCCGGACAGACCCCGGAGCATCTGGCACAAATGCAGCTCGGCTATCGAGATAGCCTTATGGGTGCCGCCAACAAGGTCCGGTATTCGTCCAATCCGTTTGAAGCGACGCTGGGAACGCCGGTCGCAGAACAGCGCCTTGGCCTGCTGCATCCCGGCAACGAAAACATTCCGCGTCTGCTGCGCACTCGCGATATGGAGCGCGATCTAGCGCAATCGACCAGCGCCATCCTCGGCAACTCGAAAACGGCGCAACGGCAAATTGCCGACAAAGCCTTCGACGGCGAAGGCCTTGGCCAGCTGGTTGACGTGGGGGTCAATTTGGCAACGGGGCAGGTTCCTACCGGCGTCCTGATTAAGGGGTTGACCGGTCAGAGCGTCAAGGACGCCTACAAGTTCGGCGTCGGCAAGCGCGCTGTGGCGAAGGCCGACGATCTGGCGCCCATGCTGCTAAACCCCGATCCTGCGGCAGGTCAAATCGCGCTGAATGACCTGCTGACGCGCGCCAACCAGTATCAGGAATACGTTGCGGCTACCCGACCCACTCGTTCGCTTGGGATGTTTGGGCGCGGCTTAGCGACGGCAGGCGCGGCTCAGTACGGGCGATAGTTCGTCAGAGCGTAAAAGCTCACTACCGCACCAAGGACTAGAAAGATCACCCAAGACGCAATCAGCGCGCGCTTCATGCGAATGAAGTGGAGGTCAGGTACATAATCGCCGCGCCAGTTGCGATAGGCGGGAATCTCGGTGCGCTTGGCCTTCCAAGCGCGAAAGCGCGCCAAGTACTGGAACGTCAGGTTCGCGGCTGCGACAGCCAATGCGATGCTGAGGGCGTGCTGCCAGGTCACATCGCGTTATTAGCACTTATCGCTTTTACTCTGCAACGATTTCTGGCAGTAAGAGATAACGGGCTGACCCGGTGTTGGAACCACCTAGCCAGCCCTTACCAAAGCGAATGGAGGTTCGCATGGCTGAAGCAGCCACTACCACCTCTTGCGAGGAATGGCGAGACGTTCCCGGCTGGGAAGGAATCTATAGGATTAGCTCACTCGGGCGAGTCGAGCGCTTGCCGAGATACGTCAAAACCAAGAATGGATCATATCGACTGCACCGCGGGGGAATATCTTTCGGCGGAAAACAGTCTGGCGGTTACAAGACCTTGCAGATGGCGGCGGAGGGTAGGTTCGAGCGCCGCAGCGTCCATGAACTGGTCTGCACCTTGTTCAATGGTCCTCGCCCGAACAGTTTTTCCCAGGTCCGCCATCTTGATGGCAGCAAGGATAACAACAAGGCCTCGAACCTAGCTTGGGGGACGGCCAAGGATAATGCTGAGGATCGCGAGCAGCATGGCACCGATCCTAAAGGGGAGCGCGCTGGCAACCACCGATTGTCAGAAGCGGATGTGCTAGCAATTAGAGCTGCATACGTTCCAAAATACGGAAGCCTAACCGCCCTAGCTCGGCAATACGGAGTCACGCCCACCCAAATCCTGCACATCGTCAAGCGGAGGCAGTGGGCGCATATATAAGGACTGCTGATGGCGATCATAACCTCAGGCGTCGAAACATGGTCCACTGACCCGGATCTGAACGGCACAATTGGCGGCATTAACATTGCGGAGAATTGTCCTGCCGCAAATATAAACAACAGCCTGAGGTATGTAGCTGCTGCGGTCCGCGTCTTCTACAACGGCGTGCCTAATGGCGATGCATACGTAACAAAGAATGGCGGCGTGTTCCTGACGCAGCCCACGTTCTCGGGGCGCGGCGCCTTCCTGCATCACAATGATCCGCTCAACGCATCTGGCCGTATCTTCATCCAGGCTGCCGGCGGATCAGCTCCCGCTGGCATGCAGAACGGGGACTTTCTCCTAGAATACTGATGGCTATTACGGTTTTGACCGCGGGAGCGCGGCGGATAGCATCGAAGCTCTCGGTGCTGAGCGGCTCGTTGCGCCCGGCGAAAGCACTGAAGGTCATGAGCGGCGGCCAACTCCGGGTGGTAGCTACCTTCGGCCCGGTCGTGGGCCCGTTCAGTGTCTCGGCGCAGCCAGACTATGCCTACGGCGAGGCGAACAGCAACAAGCCAACGCGGGTAACGTCTGAGGCAACGACGGCCACGGTATCCGGTGGGGTTGGTCCCTACAGCTATAGCTGGTCAGCCGACGACGGCGGATTTTCCGTCGACTACCCGCGGCTCGCCACCACCACGTTCAGCGCCCTCATGACCCCAGGCAGGCGGTACGGAACCGCAACCTGCATCGCCACCGACAGCTACGGCGCGACGGCAGCTTGCACCGTCACGGTCGACCTCAACAATGACGGGGGGTTCTAACCCATGTTTCACGCCTTCGATGTCGTCACCAACACGAAGGGCGACAGCCTTGTCGGCTATCAGGTTCTCGTTCGCGATCCGACAACCGGCGCCGTCATCCCGATCTTTGCGGACGACAACGGCACCCCGATCGGAACCGTCTCAAACCTTATCAACATCGCTTTGACCGACAACGCGGGCAACTACAGCTTCTTTGTACCGTTCGGGACGTACAACCTGGAATTTCGCACGCCTGATGGCGTTTCGGTCCGCACCATCAACAGCGTTCCGTTCAACAGCGGTTCGCAGGGCGCGCCTGGTCGCGACGGCCTCGACGGCAACACCGGCCCCGCCAACAGCACCTACACCAGCCTCGCCTCCCTGAAAGCTGCCCCGGTCACGAACGCCAGCTATATCTTCGCCCCCCCCGGTGGCACGGAAGGCAGCACGGCGGCCGGCACGTTCCTGTACCAGACCGCCAACGCCCCCTACACCGCCGATGGCGTCAACATCATCAAGCTCGACGCCGTACCGCTGACGACGGGCGCGCTGGTGCGGCAGGGGGCGCAGACGGTTGCCTTCACGCCCCCGCCGCCAGCAAGTGCGACAACCCCCTCACCTACCACTACGATCGGAGAAAAAGCGGCGCGTCGGGTGGACGTCTGGGACGAGCTGACGCCGGAAATGAAGGCGGACGTGGTCGCCGGCACGCTGTCCGTTGACTGCGGCCCTGCTTTTCAGCGCGCCTTCGACAAATGTTCCGGTAAGGGTCAGTCGTCGCTTACCACGGGCCGGAAGCTCCACGTGCCCGCGGGGCGCTACCTAGTGTCGTCACCAGTCTCTTTCGCTTGGCGAAGCTCTGGCAGCGTTGGGGATGCCGGTGACCGCCGCAAAATCACGATTGAGGGCGATGGCGCGGCCAACACGATCATCTACACCACCGTCGCGAGCGATTACGCCTTTGCGATCGAGGGCTATGCTACGGGTGCCGGCGCGCAGGATGGTACGCAGCTCAACGTCGTTATCCGCGGTATTTCGGTCATCGGCAACAGCGAGCGAACCGGCGGTCCACGCGTAGGCGGCGCCTGGCGGATCAACAAGGTATCGCGCGTCCAGTTGGTCGACATGGCGGGCAAGCACTGCAACATCGGCATAGACCTGAGCGACTGCATCAACGTCAAAGCCGATTTCTGCGAGTTCACTGGCAACAATCTCGGCATGCGCGGGCAGAAGCAGGTGTTTTCGTATCCGAACGTCTGGCGCATCGCGAACACCAGTTTCGGTGGAAGTCAGCTCAAAGGCGTCGAAATCACCAAGGGGGCGAACGTCACGTTTGATACGTGCGGCTTCGAAGGCATCGGCACGTCGAATGCGATCGATAGCAACTGCTATTCGGCGCATCTGATCGGTGGCCCGGCTGAAGGCGGTGCGAGCGCAAAGTTCACCAACTGCTACTTCGAAGGGTGCTACGTTGCGGCCGACATTCGCGTTGAATGGGGCGATGCTGACGGCGGATCGATCACTGTCGAAAGCTGCTCGTTCCAGCGGCTGGACAGTACCCTCTACGCGCGCCGCCACATGCTGTTCTCGCAGGTCAGCACGGGCAAGATGGACGTGATCCTGACGGCCAATAAGTACAAGATTTTCAATTCCTATGTCCCCGGCACTGCACCGGCCACTCCCAACCCCAGCTGGGAAGTGACGACCGCTAACGTGTTTGTTGACATGCGCGGCGAAAGCTATGTTGCAAACGAGCTTCCGCAGACCAATGGCTGGCCTTGCAAGGGCGTCGATAGTAGAAGCACTTACATCATCAATAATGGGTCTGCATCGGTTCTTCGCCAATCGAATGTCTCGTTTGCAAACCGCACATCGCTCGGTGTCGTGGACGTCACCTTTAAGGTTCCATACCGGGAAACACCAATCATCATTCCGACAGGGCAAAGCACCACGCAAGCTGTAGATTGCGTCGTAGCCGGCTATAACAGTGGCGCATGCACCATTAAGACATACGTTGGCGGTGCCCTAGCCGATGTTGACTTTACCATTGATGTAGATGGGAGGTTTTGATGAACGCATCGCAGATCATCATTGAGGCAAGAAAGCTGGGCCTTGGCGAACGCTTCGCCATTTGGCGCGATCTTGGCCAGGATATTTACGGGGACGAAGGGCTTCCCGCCATCATCACCGAATACCCAGACGCGCAGCCTGACGCCTCTCAGGCAGGAGAAGACCATGAGTGACGATCCCCGGCCATGATCCTCGTTCGCTTCGCAAGGACTTTCCGCGAGCGCGCGCCGGAATGGGTGCTGGCGTTCATCCAAACCGGATGGGGCGCCACCCTGCTGCTACCCGGCGAGACGTTTAACCGGCCGTTCTTTCGTCCACTTGCTGCCATCGCGCCGGAGATGACGTGGGGCACGGTCGTGGCGGTAGCCGGTATGATTCGGCTGGCGGCGCTGTACATCAACGGGTCGCGTCAGGAAACGCCGGTGGTGCGGCAGGCATGCAGTCTCGTCAGCATGTTGATTTGGGCAATGCTGACCATGGGCGCAATGACGGCAGAGTGGCGCTCACCGGCTGTCTTCAATTACCTCGGCCTGTTCGCGTTGGAAGCCATCATGTTCTCCTATGCTGGTCGGGACGCTGCCCGCAACCTTGCCAAGGCAGCCGCCAATGGAACTCGGTAGCCTGCCGGTATGGGCGCAGCAGCTTGGCGGGTTGATCCTGACGCTGGCCACTGCGGTTGCGCTGACGTGGAACGAGCGGCGGAAGGCGAAGGCCGTGCCCGTGAGCGATGGCGCTGCGGAAGTGGTTGCTGCCAGCTTTGTAGACAAGCGCCTGTTGGAGCGCCTGATCGAGGCGGTCGCGGCACTGAACGGCAATGTCGTGATGCTTAACGGTCACGTCGAGAAGATCAACGAGCGCATGCATGAGGATGAGATTGTCCGGGCTGCTGTCGCGCGCATGAAGGAGGGAAGGCAGTGAATCGCGCCGACTTCTATAAGACCGTCAGCCTGCGCCTAGGCCCGCTCAGCCAATCTCAGGTCGACGGGATCGAGACGCTGCTCAACGCCATCACCGGGCAGCCGCTGTCGTGGCAGGCCTACATGCTGGCCACCGCATGGCACGAGACGGCGCAGACCATGCAGCCGATCAAAGAGCGCGGTGGGGATGCGTATTTCACGCGCCTCTACGACGTTGCGGGCGATCGGCCGAAGACCTGCATCGCCTACGGCAACACCTGCGCTGGCGACGGTCCGAAATACTGCGGGCGCGGCTATGTCATGCTGACGTGGAAGGCGAATTACGCGCGCGCAGATCGCGAGCTGGCGCAGGCTGGGATCATCAAAGTAGGCGACCTGATCGCCAACCCGGACCTCGCCATGCGTCCCGACATCGCGGCGTTTATCATGGTGCGCGGCATGGTCGAGGGCTGGTTCAGCGGCAAGAAGCTGGCTGACTATCTGCCAGCGCAGGGCGTCGCGACGAAGCCGCAGTACGTTCAGGCCCGGCGGATCATCAACATCCTCGACAAGGCCGATCTGATCGAGGGCTATGCGCAGGCGTTTGAGCGTGCTTTGCGGGATGGAGGTGTGTCATGACCGAACGCCACAACCTGATCGCTTTTTCGGTCCTGATCGGCGCCATCTGCTACCTCGCCACGATCGCAGCCATCCTCGCCTTCTACGGCAAGTATGCGGAGGCGCTGGGGTTCGGCGGCCTGACAACGGGGCTTGTGGGCGTGCTGGGCACCTTTCGCCCCAAGAGCGCCGTAGCGAACGTCGAAAAGGCGGATACGGTCAATCAGGGGCCATCGGCATGATCCCCTTCCTCCTCCCCTACATCGCCCGCATCGGCGTGCCACAGCGCCTTCAGCGTGCAGCGGCATGGCTGATCGCCCTCATCATCGCCGCAGCAATCGCAGCCCTATGCGTCTGGGCATTCTGGCGTTGGGTCGGCCATCGCGAACAGCGGGCCGTGCAGGCCGATCGCGTTGACGTGACCATGGAGGCAGCGAACCGGGTAATCGCAGCCACGGAAGCGGCGGACGTGAACCAGGTGGCGCGGGATGAACGCGCGCAGGACAATGCGAAGGAGCTTCAGCGTGAAGTCGACACCAAGGGCAGTGACGACGTGGCTGGTCCTGCCGTTAGCGGGGTTCTTGACCGGGTGCGCCAGCAACAGGCAGCCGGTCGTCGTAATTAAGACGCCGCCTGCAAGCTACCTGACGTGCAAGCCTGAGCCTGCCGCGCCTGAGGTGGCGACAGACAAAGCTGTGGCGCAGTTTATCACGGATGCGCTCGACGCCGGGCAGTCGTGCCGGGATGCGCTGGCGCGCGTGCGGGACTGGTCGAAGGCGGTGGGGAAGTAGCTGCGGGCAGGACTCGAAACCTGCTCTCCCCGGCCTGCCGAAGCTGGTCTAGCCAGCGACGGAGTGCGGCGGCTTTCCGCACCTTAGAGACCTAGCCGTGTCCGCCGTCAGGCTCGTGCACGGTTCTCGATCAAGGGCTGACGATCCCCACGTGTCCTTCCACGTCGCCGCAGCTACGAAACAGGCCGTACGCTATTGCGCCGAGTCGCGTCAAGAGGTATGGCCGTGGGGCCATCGGAGGTTGAGCGAAAGCCCATCTGACGTTGACCTGAGGTGCCTGCGGTCTCGACGGTGGGAAGTGATCACCCCTCAGCGCTCTGAAATTGGGTGGCCCGGGCTGGACCTTCCCGCGCCCGATTGAGGATGACAGCCGGAAAGACGGCATAGCTGATCTGCCATGCGTAGAAACAGCAACGGGGGCGAGACATAGGGACGCACACGACGTCACGTATCTCGCCCCCAGCCACAGTATCGCGTCCCTGCTCTGCGCTATGGATTGGGCTTACCCGGTCGGCGCATCAGGCTTGGGGTGGCGGTTCCGGTAGCCGCCACCTCACCCCTTCATCGGCATCACCGACAGATCGCCGGCCAGAAACCGCCGAGCCCGATCGCGGAAGAAGTCTCGATACTCCGCAGTCCCGGTGAACCAGGTCGTTCCAAACGGCACGTCAAACGGGATTTCGTTGACCGGGGTGTAGGCCGACAGCTCCTTCGCGCAGGCATCCGTTATGGGGTTCACCATGTCGTCGGCGTGTTTGCAGCGCGGGTCCATGGCGGAACGTTAGCGGAACATGCAACGGATGTATAATCCGGCAGGCGCACTTTTTACGATCGGGGCTTTCCGTATAATCCCCTCACCTTATCTGCAATTCTTGACTTGATGTATTCCGTGTCGACTAATACATTTTAACTATGCCGGTGATGACCTTCAAGTACCGCATTAAAAGCGGGGACCGTCATCTTCGGCGGTACGGCATCGCATGCAACCAAGTGTGGAATTTTTGCGTCGCCACCCAACGCGAGGCGCAGCGCAGACGACAGGGAGGCCTCCAAACGAGGTGGCCGTCTGCTTTCGACCTGATCAAACTCACCACCGGTTGTGCGGCCGATATCGGGCTTCACTCGGATACGGTCAGCGGCATCTGCCGTCAGTTCGTCAAATCGCGTGACCAGCATCGTCGGTGCCCCAAATTCCGAGCCAGTTTCGGTCCAAAGCGTGCTCTTAGCTGGATCCCGTTTATCACTCGCGCGGTTAAGGTTCGGGAGAACCAGGCCGTTTACCTCAAGCGCAACTTTTCGTTCTGGAAGTCGCGGGAATTGAATGGAGAAATAAAAGCGGGTTCTTTCGTCGAAGATGCCCGTGGCCGCTGGTACGTGACGTTCCAGTGCGAGGTGGCCGATGATCTGCCGACTGGTAGTGGCCATATCGGCATTGATCTCGGCTTGAAGAACCTCGCTACGATGTCGGATGGAACCCATATCCCGGCCCTGCGGCATTACCGGAAATACGAGTGTCTTCTGGCTGTCGCGCAGCGCGCCGGAAACAAGAAACGGGTCCGTGCGATCCACGCAAAAATCGCGAACGCGCGGCGCCACCATCTTCACGAGCAATCGACACGTCTCGCTCGCGAAAACTTTCTGATCGTCGTCGGCAACGTAAACGCCGCCTCCCTTGCTAAGACACGAATGGCAAAATCCGTGCTCGATGCAGGCTGGAGTGCGTTTCGACATATGCTCCAGTACAAGGCCAGAAGGCACGGAGCCGTGTTTGTTGAAGCCGATGAACGATACAGTTCCCAAGTCTGTTCGGCGTGCGGTTCCATGCCCGCGTCGAGGCCGAGAGGTATCGCAGGTCTTGGAATAAGGCGCTGGGAATGCTCGGACTGCGGTACGTCGCACGATCGCGATGTAAACGCAGCCCGAAACATACTACGCGTCGGGCTGGAACATCAGCCTCCCGCTGGGGGAATCCCCGCCTTTTAGGGCAGGGAGCATGTTAACGGTGGCTCCTGTGGTGGCGAGGAATAGCCGACGTGATCTCGTACTGCCAGGTGCCGGGCCAGCCAACGATGCGGCGTCCGTCCATGGTGTGGATCACTGGTAGCAACTCGCCGCGGCGGTAGTGATCGCGATCGCTCTTATCCACGACCCGCCTCCATCGCTCGGGCGCGCAACGATGCTGCGGTTTGTGCTCGCACGCGCGGGCCGCCCAGCACCTCATGCGTCCAGTCGTCCGCGCGGAAGGTGGCGTCCCGGCCGTTCTGATCGGTCAGGATTACCTTTGTGCCGGCATGATTAGCGCGGATCGACGCCCACGTCGTGCTTGGCCGGAACAGCGCGATCTCGCACAGCACGTCAACCGCGTTGTCGCTGGTTTTCAGCGCTTCGACCCTATCCGCCAGCTCCACCAGCCCTTCGCGCGTGAGGTCGGTCATGCGGGGTCTCCAGTGGCAAGCGAGCGGCGAAGCTGCGCGATCCAGGCATTGCGGCCATCGGTTCGAGCGCGTTCCTCTGCGTCTTTCTTTGCGTGATATTCTATGTCGCGCTCAATCTGCGCCAGCTTGTCGGCCATCCATTCTGCGCCATCGGTGGTCGGCTCTTGCCGATAAAAGCGAAACTCACGGGGACAGTCGAAGTCCATGCCGGATCGCAGCTGGTCGAGGGCAAACTCCTTAATCCCCTCGGGTGCGCCCTGCCAAGCCTCCACCTTGTCGATCATCGCCTTGTAGCGCAGCACGCAGGCGTTGTGCTCGTCCCTCGCATTCGCGCGATCAGACAGAAACTCAGCGTGTTCCGCCTCGGCTTCCGCCTGCGTTTCTGCATCCGTCAAAGCATGTAGGCGGTCGCGCTCGGCTTTCGCTTCCTCCAGCCTCTCCGCATGGTATCGCGATGGCTCGAACGCCTCGGGGATCGGCTTGTCCATCGGATCATCGCGCATTGTGACAGTCGCGCCCATGCCGCGTGCCAGCCGCATAGCGAACGTGGTGAGGTCAGTGACACTGCCATCGGCAACATCGGCGGTATATCCTGTGGGCATTTCACTCTCCTTTGCGGGCGGGAACAGGTTGGCGACGATCAAGCCACTCGACATGGCTGCGAAAGTCGGTAGACATCGCCGGGTCGGAGCCATGGATTTTGCGATAAGCCTGCACCCCGCCGTAGTGGAAACTGATGTTCGTTGTGCGGTCGTCGTTCACCCGATGTGGCCACTCTCGCCACTGAAGCTCAAACCATAAGCGGTCAGCAGGCCCCGAGGCCGCATAATTTTCAGCGCCCTCGAATTGCGTTGCCTCGCTCATTCTGCGCTCCTGGGTTTGGTGGTGGGGGTGGTCACGGCAGCGTTTGCTCAAACGTTTCATGTTGCTCGCCGCGTAAGCGGATTGACCAACCATTTTCGCAGGACAGCATTCGCAGTCGCATGCCGATGTTATTGCCGGACCCGAGCTGGTTCACCAGCCAGCCGACGCAATGCACTTCATCGGCGCTGTCGTGTTCATGGCAGGCCATAACCCGCCCTGACCCGCGCAGCGATCCTGGATCAGCAATAGTGTCAGCCAGCCCGCGATGCAGATCTTCGCTATAGCCGTTCGGAATATCGTGCGGGTCTGTCTCGACGCGCCACGGACACTTCTCGCACTGATGCGTGCGCTTCAGCTTCCAGCCCATCTATCCCTCTCCTATGTCGGGGTGGCGGGGGTGGGTGGGATCGTCGGCGAGAAGTTGCAGATAGTGATCGCCGCGTTCGATCTGCGCAGCCTTGAAGGCCAAAGTCGCTGCCACCTCATGAAGAGCGCGAGCGTCCGATGGCGCTTCCTCGCTATATGCGTCAGCGTTCGCGCGCATCGTAGCGGCGTCGTCTCGCAACATGGAGACGATCAGCGAGCGCTCTGTCTCGCCAGATGTGGCGGCATCCAGCGCCTGCTCAAATGCGCCCCAATGGGTTGCATCGTCAGCATCGAGCCATGTGCGGATGATGCTCCTGATCTCATCGGCCGTCATTCTTCCCACCCCTCAAGATATTCCTGTACAGCGACGAGTAGCCGACAGCCGTCATCGTACTGCCCGCGCTGGTCGAGGTTTTCGTATTCGGGCGGAGCGGCATGCAGCAGCGCCAGCACCGAGCGGAGCGCGTCAGCCATCTGATAGGCCGTTTCACGATGCCGGAGATTGTCGCCAATCGGCATGTCGCCACGCATGGCCTCGGCTACGTCAAGCGTGGCAGCATTGCCGGCTGCGATAGCAGACAGCGCCATATCCCATTCCGTGCGGACGTTAGCGCAGGCCACAGGCATATTGTCGCTCATGGGCGGACCTTTCCATCGGATAGCGTCAGCGCGGCATTGATTTGCTGCACGACGGCGAAATTGTTGAAATCTTCGAGGTTCCACATGTGGCGGTGCTCCATCCACAGGGCCTTTTTTGCCTCGACAAGAGCGGCATAGAGCGCGGGAGCAACCTCTTGGGTCATTGATGATGATCCTCGCGCTCGATCATGTCTGCGAAGCTTTTGGCGTAGCCTCGCATCTCCGTGTCCCAAGAGAACCACTCGCCCCTGATCTTTTGACCACCGTTGCGGAGGAACGCGACGACAGACATGCGTTCGCTGGTCGCCATGATAGAGCCATGCAGCTTGCAGGCCGCGTCAATTTCCTCGGGCGTGGAGGATGCGAGGATTTGCTCGTCGGTTTGGGCCATCATCTCAGCCACCGCCTCATCAGCGGTAGCAAGCCGACGATCGTCGCACGTGTCCGAGTGCCGGATGGCATCCATCCCCCATGGAAAGCCGCAGGTCGCGCAGACGCCGCTCATGCCGCCAGCCCCAACATGCGCTGAGCCTGCACGAGCCACGCAGCTTTCGACTGCGCCGCCTGCATGCTTTTGTGGCCCGATATGAACCCGAACTCAACGGTATCGGGATCATCTCGCGGGCCGTCGTTCAACCGCCAGATGAGCCGATAGCGCTTCGTCGTATCGTCAATGAAGAAGTCCAGCCACTCGCCCTCACCCGGCACTGGTACGCGGAGCTTCGGGTAGACCTCAGTCAGCAGGATGGTATTGGGATCGTCAGCCATTCGAGCCTCCAACTCGTTTGGTCGGGGTCGTTCGGCTGCAACCGAGCGGCCCTTTTTCGTATGCGGAGGCGAGTGTCGAGTTCGCAGCCGCGCTCAAAACCCACGGAATCCGGTGGGTGGAACGGACAGTGAATCGTGCGAACTCATTAGCTAGGAGCGAGGCTGTCGGTGGATTTGCAGTCCTCTGCGTCACCACTCCGCCATCGCGCCTCGATGCGGGAGGGCGGCTGATGATCGGTTTTCCCCGTGGCGTCAACCGCCGATTGCATCGTTTCCGGTCAACCAGCGATCCAGCATCGCCACCAACGGAACGTCGGCGGGCGGCATCGGCAAATCGCGCATCGCCGCGGGCGTCACCCACGCCAGCTCGGTCGCCTCCAGCGCCTGCGGATCGCCCTGCCAGTCGCGAATCACGTAGAGCAGCAGCAGCAAATGCCGCCCGCCCAGCGGCGCGCTGGCGAAGGTCAGCGGAACGCAGCCCTCCTGATCCACGACGATGCCGAGCTCCTCGCCCAGTTCGCGCACCAGCGCGGCTTCGGGGCGTTCGCCGGGGTCGATCTTGCCGCCGGGAAATTCCCACAGGTCCGCCATCTGCTTGCCCGGCGGGCGCCGCTGCAGCAGCACGCGTCCCTCACCATCCAGCATCGCCGCCGCCACGACCGGCAACAGCGTGACGGCCTCGCCGGCGATATCGTTACACGTGTCGACCATTTCTTAAGCGCTTTCCCCTATCGCCGACGCCATGACAGCGCGCGCGTACCTTCGTCGTCTCGTCCGGCGGCTCGCTCCGGCCCTGCGCAACGCGCGCGGCGCGACGGCGGTCGAATACGGACTGATTCTCGCGCTCGTCGTGCTGGTCATGATCGTCGCGCTGCGCGGGGTCGCGGGCGTCACGGTCAATATGTGGACCAACGTGTCCGACCAGGTCAGCAAGGCTGGCTAATCAGCCGCAGAAATCCGCCGTTTTGAGCAATACCTTAGCCGCTCGTCTTAAACCTTTGGCAACCTCACCCCCGTACACCCGTCCCCGCTGCTCCGGACTTCCGGTTCAGCCGGGTGACTGAAGTTCGAACATGGAGACCGGAATGCTAGCGATTCGTAAGTTCATCAAGAACAGCAAGGGCGCCACCGCCATCGAGTACGGCCTGATCGCCGCGCTGATCGCCGTCGCCGCCATTGCTGCGATGAAGGGCCTGGGCACCAAGCTGACCACGACCTTCAACAACGTCTCGTCGAACATGAGCGCCACCTAAGCGCTACCGTTCGATCGAATGAAACAGGGCGGCGGACCTCACGGGTTCGCCGCCCTTTTCGTTTTGGCAGAGGACGCGAGGCGGAAGCTACCGCCCCGCACCGGGGACTGGCCGTGTCTTACAGCCGCCCCATCGCCAGGAACTTCTCGCGCCGCTCGCGCCGCAGCGTCGCGGCATCACGGCCCGACAGCGACGCCAGCGCATCGCGCAACGCGTCGCCCAGCAGGCGGATCGCCTCGGCCGGATCGCGATGCGCGCCGCCCAGCGGCTCGGGCACGATCGTGTCAATCACGCCGAAGGTCTTGAGGTCCTGCGCCGTCACGCGCATCGCCTCGGCCGCCTCCGCCGCCTTGTCCGCGGTGCGCCACAGGATCGACGCGCAGCCTTCGGGGCTGATCACCGAATAGATGGCATGTTCGAACATCAGCACGCGATTGCCCGCAGCCAGCGCGATCGCGCCGCCCGATCCGCCTTCGCCGACGATCGCAGCGACCACGGGAACACCCGCGGCCAGGCACGCCTCGGTCGAGCGCGCGATCGCCTCGGCCTGGCCGCGCTCCTCCGCCTCGATGCCGGGGAAGGCACCCATCGTGTCGACCAGCGTCACCACCGGCAGGCCGAACCGGTCGGCCATCTCGACCAGACGGATCGCCTTGCGATAGCCTTCGGGTTTGCCCATGCCGAAATTGTGGCGCAGGCGCGTCGCGGTGTCCGAGCCCTTTTCGTGGCCGATCACCATCACCTTCGTGCCGCGGAACGTCGCGAAGCCGCCCATGATCGCCTGGTCGTCGGCAAAGGCACGATCACCGGCCAGCGGCACGAACTCGTCGAACAGCCCGGCGACATAATCCTTGAAATGCGGCCGCTCGGGATGCCGGGCGACCTGCGTCTTCTGCCACGGGGTCAGCTTCGCGAACGTGTCGCGCAGCAGCTTGTCCGACTTGCCCTGCAGCCGCACCAGATCGGCAGCGATGTCCACGGTGCCATCCGCCGCGGTCGCCCGCAGTTCGTCGATCCGGCCCTGCAGTTCGGCAATCGGTTTTTCAAATTCGAGGAAGCTCGCCATAGTGCCGCCGGTTACGGGCCACAGCCCGTCGCGTCAACGCGTGCCGCTGTCGCGCCGTTCGGGGTCGGCCAGCGGGTGGCGCGTGTTGACCAGCGCGACGAGGCGGCTGGCATCGACATGCGTATAGATTTCGGTCGTCGCGATATCGGCATGGCCCAGCATCGCCTGCAACGCGCGCAAATCCGCACCACCGGCCAGCAGATGCGTCGCGAAGGCATGGCGTAGCACGTGCGGGCTGACCCGATCGGGCGGAATGCCCGCTTCCGCCGCCAGCGCCTTCACCAGCTGATACAGGCGTACCCGCGTCAGATGCCCCTTGCCCGACGGGAACAGCCACGCCCGATCCGCCGCGACATGCACCCGCCACGCCGCCACCGCGGCGCGAGCACGGTCGGATATCGGCACCAGCCGCTCGCGGCCGCCCTTGCCCTTCAGGATCAGGAACGGCCGGTCGGGGTGAATGGCATTGCGTGGCAGGCTGACCAGCTCGGTCGCGCGCAGCCCAGATCCGTACAAGAGCTCGATCAACGCCGCGAGCCGCAGGTCGGCACGCGTCGGCATCGCCGCAGCCAGCCGATCGCCGATCGCCCCGAACAACGCATCGACGTCGTCCACGCTCAGCACCTTGGGCAGCGGCCGCGCCGTCCCCGGCCGGGGCAACGCCGCCCCCGGATCGTCCGCGCGATGCCCCTCGTCGACCAGAAAGGCATAGAAACGCCGCAACGCCGCCGATTTGCGCGCCACGCTGCTCTTCGCCAGCGCGCGCCATGCCTCCGCCAGCCGCTGCAACGCCGCCGCATCCGCTTCCACCAGCCCGCCGCTCAGCACCTCAGACGCCAGCGACAGGTCGCTGCGATAGGCCGCGATGGTGTTCGCCGCCGCGCCGGCTTCGGCGGCCAGCATCTCGAGGAACCGCTCGATCAGCGCGCGGTCGGTGGCCATGATCCCGGCGATCAGGCCCGCGCCAGCGCCTCGGCCGCGATCATCCGCGCCTCGCCCTCCAGCCCGACGGCGCGCAGCGCGCCGACGATGCGGTAGAGCATCGCGGGTGGCACGCCGTCCCAGCGCGGCGTCTGCATGCCGATCGCGGCGAGGACCACGACCATGCCCTGCTGCCCGTCAGCCGCCGCACGGTCGATCGCGCGCGTCCACGTGTTCTGGGCACCGATCCGCACGTCCAGCGCCTTCGCCGCCCGCTCGATATCGTCGGCAGACAGCCGCCCCAGGCCGGCGAGGCCCGCAAAGAACAAGCGCTGCTTCAGCGCCGCATCGCCGCGCCCGACGTAGGAGGACAGCTGACGATAGCTCAATTGCCCCGTCATATCCGGATCGGCGAGCGCGATCATCGCCCAGGCGTCGCCGCCTTCTTCCACCGCCGGGCGCCAGCGCGTCGCGGTGCGATCGAGCCCCGCGGTCAGCATCGACGCAACGAGGTAGCGCGCGTCAGCGACGCCCAGCCGCGCCGGCAGGCGCCCCGCCGCGCGCGCGGTCAGCACCAGCCGCGCATAGGACGGCTCGGCGCCCTTGTTGTCCCCGCCCCACAGCCGCCGCATCGCCGCCAGCCGCGTATCGACGTCGTTGCCGACATAGGCGGCACGCAGATCGTTCGCCGCCGCCGCGGCACCGCTCGGCATATCGTTCGCAGCATCCACCGCGCCATACAGATCGACCAACGCCGCCGACGATAGCACGCCCTGTCCGGCCGCCGCCTCGGCATAGGGCACGCGGTCGCCCAGCGGCACGCTCGGCGACAGCGCATACCAATAGCGCGCCTGCTGCCCGGTGGTCGCGAACAGCGTATCGGGCACGGTCACGCCGGTCGCAATCGCGAGGCCGAAGCGCCACGCGGTCAGCACGTCGACGCCCGCCCATTCGATCGTCACCGCCTGCCCACCATCGGGACCTGCGCCGACCACTTTCTGTGCCAGCTGATAATCGATCCCGCTCGCGACGTTGCGCCGCTTCGCCGCAGCAAGCAGCGTCTTGGCGCGGCCCGGCTCGGCGGCAAGCGCCGCGCACATCGCCTGCGCCATCGTCCAGCCGCGCTCGTGCGTCGCGGCGAGGCCCGCATCGGCGATCCCGCACAACTCGCCCGGATCACCCGTGGCGAGCGCGGTGTTCATCGCAACCTGATACAGTTTCGGCGTGTAATTCGCATTGTCGACGCTCTGCGCCACGGCCCGCGCCGCGACCGATTCGCCCATGCGCAGCAACAGCCACGCACGCTCGGCGGCAAAGTCCGCGCCATCGACATTCTCGGGCGTGTCGAGCTGCGCTGCCAGCGTCCGCCGCAGCAGGATCGACAGCCAGCGCGACGGCAGCGGCGCGGCCACCCGGCGCATCAGCGCCTCGGCAAAGCGCCCGTCCGCGCCGGCGAAGGCATTCGCCTCCAGCCCGCCCTCGCGCGCGCCGGCCGGGCCGACCCGGTCGAGCGACCGCCGGGCAAAGGCCGGCATCTCATATTGCGCCAGCACCGACGGATCGATCGTCGCCACCGGGGTGGGCGTCGCGCTGGCGACCGGCGTCGGCGTATCGCTGGGCAAGGGCTGCACCATGCCTGTGCCGGCCGCCTGGCCGGACGCCGGCGTGCCGCTCGCGGCCGGGGCGGGCGCGGCAGACGGACCCGTGCGCGCCGGCGTCGGCCGTGCGGCCGGCTGCGACGCGGGCTCGCCAAAGCCCGGCGGCAGGATCGATTCGGGACGCTCCTGCCCGATGGCGGAGGTGAACGCCGGCACCGCCGCGATCGCGATCGCGGTCAGCGCCGCACCCCGGGCCAGCAGGCGGACGCGCGTCCTAGCTGAGGTTGGCAAGCGTCACGGCCTTCTCGACATGGGTCTGCGGCCGTTCGGAGGCCCGACCGGCGAGCAAGAACAGGCCACCGACGATCACCACGAGAACGACGATGACGGAAAGGACGAAGCGGGACATACCGTACCTTGCAACACGTAAACGCAAACCGGAGCTGTTGCCCCGTCCTGACCCGCTGTATAGCGCCGAGACCGATGTTGCAAAGCGCTGTTCCCCCGTCCGACGATCATGCCCCCGCGAAACCGCCACGCGCGATCGTGCTCGTCGGGTTGATGGGGGTCGGCAAATCGACCGTGGGGCGCCGCCTTGCCGCCCGCCTGCGCCTGCCCTTCGTCGATGCCGACCACGCGATCGAGGAGGCGGCCGGTATGACCGTCGCCGAAATCTTCGAACGCTTCGGCGAGGCCTATTTCCGTGACGGCGAACGCCGCGTCATCGCCCGGCTGATCGACGGCACGCCAAAGGTGATCGCGACCGGCGGCGGCGCCTTCATCAATCCCGATACGCGCGCGCTGATCCTCGAATCGTCGACCGCCATCTGGCTACACGCCAACCCGGACGTGCTCGCCGAGCGCGTCGGCCGGCGCGACACCCGCCCGCTGCTGCGCGGCAAGAACCCCCGCGCGGTGCTGGCCGAGCTCGCCGCGATCCGCAACCCGATCTATGCCGAGGCGCATATCCACATCACCAGCAACAAGTCGCCGCACGAAACCACGGTCAATGCGATCCTGAAGGCGATCCGTCAGCCGGGGCATACGGCATGAGCGCGCGCGTCACGGTCGAACTGGGCGACCGCAGCTACCCCATATTGATCGAGGACGGCCTGCTCGCCCGCGCCGCAGAGCATCTGGCCCCGCTCGCCCGCGGCCGTACCATGGCGATCGTCACCGACGATCACGTCCTGCCCCATGCCGACACCGTGCGCGACAGCCTCGCCGCCGTGGGGGTCGCCAGCGAGACGATCGTGCTGCCACCGGGTGAGGGCACCAAGAGCTGGCCGCACCTCAGCGAGCTGTGCGACCGGCTGCTCGGCCTCGGTGTCGAGCGCGGCGACCATGTCATCGCGATCGGTGGCGGCGTGATCGGCGACCTCGTCGGCTTCGCCTGCGCCATCCTGAAGCGCGGCTGCAATTTCGTGCAGGTGCCCACCACCCTGCTCGCACAGGTCGACAGCTCGGTTGGCGGCAAGACCGCGATCAACACCGCCGCCGGCAAGAATTTGATCGGCGCCTTCCACCAGCCCGCGTTGGTGCTGATCGATCCGACGGTCCTCGATACGCTGCCCTTGCGCGAAGTCCGCGCCGGCTATGCCGAGGTCGTCAAATACGGCCTGATCGACGATCCCGCCTTCTTCGCCTGGTGCGAAGCCAATGGCGCCGCTTTGCTCGCTGGCGACCCCGCCGCGCGCCATTATGCCATCGCGCATGCCGTCGCCGCCAAGGCGCGCATCGTCGCCGCCGACGAGCACGAAACCAACGGCACGCGCGCGCTGCTCAACCTCGGTCACACCTTCGGCCATGCGCTGGAGGCGGAAGCCGGCTTCGACGGCAGCCTGATCCATGGCGAGGGCGTCGCCGCCGGCTGCGCGCTCGCCTTCGCCTATTCCGCCGCGCACGACCTGTGCCCACCCGACGACGCCGCCCGCGTCGCCGCGCACATGCGTGCCGTCGGCCTGCCCGATGGCCTCACCGCCGCCGGCATCGCCGCCAGCGGCGCGCGCCTGGTCGACCATATGCGCCACGACAAGAAGATGGCGGCCGGCACCCTGCCCTTCCTGCTCGCCCGCGGCATCGGCCAGACGTATCTCGACAAGACCATCGACCTCGCCGACGTCGCGGCGTTCCTAGACCGGCAGCCGCGCTGATGCCCAACGGCACCGCCAAGCGCGACCTGCCGACCAAGGTCTGCCCCGCCTGCAACCGCCCCTTCACGTGGCGCAAGAAATGGGCGCGCGACTGGGACAACGTCGTCTATTGCTCCGACGCCTGCCGCAAGAAACGGTAACGCGGCCGCGCCTCACACACTCCGTCACCCCGGACTTGTTCCGGGGTCCACCGGGCCCCCAGGGGACGGCAAGAGGCTCAATCCACCCCCCTCGCCGCAGAGTGGACCCCGGAACCAATCCGGGGTGACGGCGCTCCTGGGGCAACCGCCACCTCACACCCCCCACCCGTAAGCCACTTGTCAGCTTCCGCCTCTACCCTCCCCCGACACACATATGGGGGGACGGCACATGGCGCGGCACATCACGGCATCGGCAATCGCCGCCACCCTGCTCGCCACCACCGCGATCACCCCCGCCCAGGCCGCCACCTGCAAGGCGGGCATCCTCGCCAATCTGCCGATCACCATGCAGGGCTGGCGCCCGATCGTGCAGACCACCATCGACGGCAAGCCCGCCCCCTTCATCCTCGACAGCGGCGCCTCGTACAGCATGATGCCCGCGCCCGTCGCCAAGGCGTTCGGCCTCCATCTCCAGCCTGCACCCGTCGGTCTGCACATGAAGGGGATCGGCGGCGAATCGGACGTCGATCTCACGACCGTCCGCCACTTCGGCCTCGCCGGTGCGGATATTCCGCAGGTGCAGTTCCTCGTCGGTGGCACCGATGTCGGCCAGACCGGCCTGCTCGGCCAGAACGTCCTCAGCATCGGCGATGTCGAATATGATCTGCCCGGCGGCGCCGTCCGCCTGTTCCGCGCGCAGGGCTGCGGCAAGCTCGCCATGGCCTATTGGACGCAAGGCAAGCCCTTCTTCGAAATCCCCATCGAAGCGCGCCAGAACGCCCTATCGCACACCGTCGGCACCACCGAACTGAACGGCGCGAAGCTCCGGACCGTCTTCGACACCGGCGCCGCGCAGACCGTGCTGACGCTGAAGGCCGCCGCGCGCGCGGGCGTCCACCCCGGCGATCCGGGCGTCGAGGCCTCGGGCTGGGAAACCGGCATCGGCCGCCACGTCACGCAAGGCTGGATCGGCCATTTCGCGCTGCTGAAGATCGGCAACGAGGAATTGCACAACATCCGCCTGCATTTCGCGGATCTCGGCCCGTCGTTCGACAACGACATGCTACTCGGCGCCGACTGGTTCGTCTCGCACCGCCTCTATGTGTCGAACGCGCAGCACCGCATCTATTTCACCTATACCGGCGGCCGGCTGTTCGACACCAAATCGCATATCGATGCCGCCAGCCAGATCGCCGCGGTCGGCGGTGTCGATGCCACCGCGCCGACGACGGCAGAGGGCTATAGCCAGCGCGGTGCGATGCTTCAGACGCAGCATGACCTGTCGGGCGCGATCGACGCCTTCAGCCACGCCGTCACGCTCGCCCCCAAGGAAGCGCGCTACGTCCGCCAGCGCGCGCTCGCCTATATCGCCGATCGCCGCCCCGTGCTGGCGATGGACGATCTCGGCACGACGCTCGCGCTCGATCCCAACGACGTTCGCGCCCGCTTGCTGCGCGCCGAACTCAGGATGCGCGCGCGGAACGACGCCGGGGCGATCAGCGACCTCGACGATGCCGCCGGCCGCCTGCCAAAGGAGGACAATCAGCGGCTTTGGATGGGGCAGCTCTACCTCGAATCCGACGCCTTCGACGCGGCGATCGGCCAATACGACCTGTGGCTCGCCAGCCATCGCGAGGACGCCCGCCGGTCCCAAGCGCAGAACGGCCGCTGCTGGGCGCGCCTGTTGCCTAACAAGGATATCGATGCGGCGAAGGCCGACTGCGCCGCCGCGGTGCGCGCCGTTCCGACCGACGCTAATTACCTCGATGGCCGCGGCCTCGTCGCCTTCCGCCAGGGCGCCTATGATGCCGCGGTGGCGGACTTCACCGCGGCGCTAGCGATCAATCCCAAACTGGTCTGGGCGCTCTACGGCCGCGGCCTCGCCGAACGCCACCTTGGCCGCACCGCCGATGGCGACCGCGACATCGCCACCGCGCAGGGCCTGAGCAAGACGATCACCGCGCGGGCGAAACGCTACGGTTTCGTTTGAAACCCGCCGCCACCGTCATTGCGAGCGCAGTGAAGCAATGACGGCCACCCTAAGCCCCACGCAACCCCCAGGCGAACCACAACCATCCGATAATCAAGAGCGTGCCGCCAATCGGCGTCACCGCCCCCAGCCAGCGCGGAGCGCCCAGCGCCATCAGATACAGCGTGCCTGCAAAGATCGCCGATCCCGCCACGAACAGCCACGCCGGCCCGCGCGCATCGAACCGCAGCGCCACCAGCGCCGCCACCGCATGGATCAGCTGATACTGCCCCCCGGTCTTCAGCCATTCGATCGCCGGGCCGCTCGCGCCATGCGCCCCGAACGCCCCGGCAGCGACGGCGATCGCGCCCGACAGCGCGGCAAGCAGGCCAAGGATCATCGCGGATCATTCCCCCAGGGTTGCTGTTCGGCGACCAGCGCCCGCGCCGCGCGCAGGTCGCCCGCCTCGATCTGGATGCGCAGCCGTTCCTTGTCGCGGCTACGGTACATGTCCTCGGCCCGATCGATATCCGCCTGCCCGATGCCCAGGTCGCGCATCGCGACCCGCGCCATCTTGATCGCCGACTCCAGCACCTCGCGCACGACGTACACCGCCGAGCTCTTCTTCAGCCGCACCAGCGCCCGCCGGTCGAATGCGCGGACGTAGATCGCCGCCTGCGGGAAGGCTTCGTGGATGCCCTCCAGCATCTCCGCATCGATCTGGTCGCCGTCCATGCAGAACAGGATCAGCTCAGCTTCTGCCGCGCCTGCCTGTCGCAACAGGTCGATCCGCGTGCCGTCGCCGTAATAGACTTTGGCGCCGAATTCGCCGGCGATGTCGATCATCTCGATATCGGTGTCGATCAGCGTGACGGGGATGTCCTGCGCCAGCAGCATCTGCCCCACCGTCTGCCCGAACCGTCCGTAGCCGACGATGATCGCATTGGCGCCGTCCGCCGTCGGGCCGTCGCGCGGTTCGTCCTTGGCGATCGGTTCCTCGCGGAACCGCTTGGTCGCCGCCATCAGGAACGGCGTCGTCGCCATCGATAGCGTGATGATCGCGCCGAACAGGCTCGCCGCCTCGGGCGCGATCAGGAAGCCCGATTGCGCCTGCGCGAACAGCACGAAGCCGAACTCGCCGCCCTGGCTCAGCAGCAGCCCCAGCGCCAGCGCGCTGCGCCACGTCATCTTGAACGCCATACCGATGCCGGTGATGACCGCCGTCTTGGTGACGATCAGCGCCGCCGCCATCGCCGCAACGAACAGCGGCCGCTCGGCGATCGCCTGAAGGTCCAGCATCATGCCTACGGCCAGGAAGAACAGGCCGAGCAAAATCGACCGGAACGGCTCGACATCCGCCTCCAGTTCGTGCCGGTACGGGCTGTCCGCCAACATCACGCCCGCGATGAACGCACCGAGCGCGGTCGACAGCCCCAGCGCCTCCATCAGCGCCGCGCTGGCGATGACGGTGAACAGCGCGGCGAACACGAACATCTCGCGCTCGCCCAGATTACCGATCAGCCGGAACAGCGGCCGCAGCAGGAACCGACCCGCCAGGATCAGCCCGACCACCGCCCCGACCGTGTACAGCGCCAGCAGCCACCCCGGCGGCCCGCCCGCGTCGGCGGGGTTGCGGCTCATCGCCGCGACGATCGTGATCAGCGGCACGATCGACAGGTCCTGGAAGAGCAGGATCGAAAACGCCCGCTCGCCAAACGGCGTGCGCAGCCGCCCCGACGATTGCAGCATCGGCAGCACCTGCGCCGTCGACGACAGCGCCAGCGGCAGGCCCAGTGCCAATGATGCTGGGACGGAGAAATGTGCGAACGCCCAGATGACGGCCGTCACGGCAAGACCGCAGGCGACGACCTGCAACAGGCCCAGCCCGAAAATCTCCTGCTTCATCCGCCATAGCCGCGACGGGTTCAGCTCCAGCCCCACGACGAACAGCAGCAGCGTAATGCCGAGTTCGGCGATCCCCATCTTCGATTCGGCATCGCCGACCAGGCCCAGCACATGTGGCCCGACGACCGCGCCCGCGACCAGGAAGCCCAGCGTCGCACCCAGGCCGATCCGGCGGAACAGCAGCACGAACCCCAGGCCGAAACCCAGCAGGATCATCCCGTCGCGCAGCATCGACACGCCCTCTGCCGCCTCATGCATCGGCCGTCTCCGCGCGCGCCGCAAACGCGGCCTCCGCCGCCGCCTCGAATGCCAGCCGGATCGAGGGGTGCCGCGCGGTATAGTCCAGTGCCGGCGTGAACACGTCGATCCCCGGCCAATCGGGCGTATTTCCCTCCCGCGCCAGCCACGCGGTCAGCGCATCGCGCGCCGCGGCCAGCTCCTCGGGCGTCTTGCCGACGATGTCCGCCGCCAACAGCGACGACGATGCCTGGCCCAGCGCACAGGCGCGTACCAGCAGCCCGACCTCCTTCACCCGGCCGTCGTCGCCCAGCCCCACGTCCACCGTCACCCGGCTGCCGCAGATCGGCGATCGCTTTTCCACGGTCGCCTGCGCATGCGCCAGCCGCTCATGGTGCGGGATCGACGCCGCCAGCCGCAGGATTTCGGCATTGTACAAGGGGGCGTTCATCGCGCGTCACTTCCATTGTCGGGCTGGCCCGCCTCGCGATCCAGCATCGCGCGCGAACCGAACACGGGCAGCCCGCGACGGCGACGATCGACGAAATCGGCGATCCCTGCGCTCGTCGCGTTGAGCAGATTGTAGCATTTCGACTGGGTCATCCAGTCCGGCCGCCGCGCGGGCCCGCCACGCGCGGTATCGACCAGCAACGCGGCCAGCAGGAAGGCGAGGCTCGCGAGGATCAACCCTTTCAGCGCGCCGAAGCCGAAGCCCAGCGCGCGGTCGACCGGCCCCAGGATCGAGGTGCGCGTCCGCTTGCCGATCGCATTGGCGACCAGCTTGCCGCCCAGATACGTGCCGCCCGCGATGACCGCGAACGCCGCCACCGCCGCGCCCGACGGCGTGCCGACCGTCCCCGCCAGCTTGGCCGCGAGCGCGACGTGGAACAGCTTCAGCATCGCGACGATCGCCACCCAGGCGAACATCGACAACACCTCCGCGACGAACCCCCGCCGCGCGCCTAGCAGCGCCGCGCCCCCGACGAGCAGCAGAACGATGATATCGAGTGCGGTGAGACCCATAGACCTCCGGGAATAAGGACGCGGAACGCCCGCGGCTAGTCCTGCATCGGATGAACTGCGATATGTGGCGGAGAACGGGACGCCGCTACGCCGCGAGCGCCGTCCGTGACGTTTTATCGCGACCCTACCCAATTGCCACGACATGCGTGTGGCGCCCAGCGTTTGCCGCCCTGCCTTCCCCACCCACCGCCGTCATTCCCGCGCAGGCGGGAATCCAGACGCGCTACCGGTAGCGAGAGAGCCGCACCGTCAGAGGATATGGATTCCCGCCTTCGCGGGAATGACGGGACGAACGGGGCGACGAACAAACCTCACCACCAGCCGAAAACCCGCCGAAGCCCCTTACCCCCGCCCCAGCATATGGTCCACGAACTGCCCCAGCGTCCGGAACCCCGTCAGCCGCAACGCGCTGTCGTCCTTGGCCAGCGCGATCGGCACCATCGCGCGCTCGAAGCCGAGCTTCCCCGCCTCCTTCAGCCGCAGCGCGCCATGTGCCACGGGGCGCAGCTCGCCCGACAGCGCGACCTCGCCGAACGCCACCGCATCGACCGGCACCGGCCGCTCCGACAGCGCCGACACCAACGCCGCCGCGACGGCCAAGTCCGCCGCCGGGTCCTGCACGCGATAGCCGCCCGCGATGTTGAGATAGACTTCCGCCGTCGCGAAGCTCAGCCCACACCGCGCCTCCAGCACCGCCAGGATCATGGCCAACCGCCCGCTGTCCCAGCCGACCACCGCACGCCGCGGCGTCGCGCCGCTGGCGAGGCGCACCACCAGCGCCTGGATCTCGACCAGCACCGGCCGCGTCCCCTCCAGCGCCGGGAAGACGGTCGTCCCGCTCACCCCCTCGTCGCGCTGCGTCAGGAACAGCGCCGACGGATTGGCAACTTCGGCCAGCCCCTCGCTTTGCATCGAGAACACGCCGATCTCGTCCGTCCCGCCGAAGCGGTTCTTGATCGAGCGGAGGATGCGATACTGATGGCTGCGCTCGCCCTCGAAGCTCAGCACCGTGTCGACCATATGTTCCAGCACACGCGGCCCCGCGATCGACCCGTCCTTGGTCACGTGGCCGACGAGCACCAGCGCGGTCCCGCGTTCCTTTGCGAAGCGGATCAGCTCCTGCGCCGACGCGCGCACCTGGCTCACCGTGCCCGGCGCGCCCTCGATCAGGTCGCTGTGCATCGTCTGGATCGAATCGATCACCAGCAGTGCCGGCGGCGCGCCGATCGACAGCGTCGTCAGGATATCGCGCACCGATGTCGCCGCGGCGAGCTGCACCGGCGCGCTCCCCAGCCCCAGCCGCCGTGCGCGCAGCCGCACCTGATCCGCAGCCTCCTCGCCCGACACATAGGCGACCGACCGCCCGGCGAGCGCGAACTTCGCCGCCGCCTGCAGCAGCAGCGTCGACTTGCCGATCCCCGGATCGCCGCCGATCAGCGTCGCCGACCCCTCGACGAAGCCGCCGCCCAACGCCCGGTCCAGCTCGGCGATTCCCGTCGCCATCCGTTCGGGCAGCGCGATCTCGGCATCCAGCCCGACCAGCTGCACCGTCCGCCCGCCGGTGTGCAGATTATGCTTGGCCTGGAACGGGGTAACGACCGCACCCGCCTCTTCGACCAGCGTGTTCCATTCGGCGCAATCGCCGCACTGCCCCGCCCAGCGATGCGAAACCGATCCGCACGCCTGGCACACATATCGTTTCTGCGGTTTTGCCATGGCGAAGCGTTTAGCGGAATGAGAACGGGAAGGGAACAGATTTCGGGCTATCGGCAACCCCTAATCCCCCGTCACCCCGGACTTGTTCCGGGGTCCACCGGGCGGCAAGGGGTCGGCTGGCGGCTCGGGACTCCCCCGTGCGGACGAGTGGACCCCGGAACAAGTCCGGGGTGACGGTGTGAAGGCGCGACGACCACGCCCAAGCGACATAGTCACGCCGCAATCGCAACGCTATGGCCGGCGCCATCATGCACCCGTCGGACCTTCGTGTCGCGCTCTTCAGCGGCAATTACAATTACACCCGCGACGGCGCCAACCAGGCGCTGAACCTGCTCGTGCGCCACTTGCTCGACCGCGGCGTGCAGGTCCGCATCTATTCACCGACGATCGATCCGCCCGCCTTCCCGCCCACCGGCGACCTCGTGTCGGTGCCGGCGATCCCGATGCCCGGCGGCCGTGCCGAATATCGCCTGGGCCGCTATCTGCCCAAGGCGACGCGTGAGGATCTGGAGGCGTTCGCGCCCAACATCGTCCACGTCTCTGCGCCCGAATTCCTCAATCACGGTGCGGTCACCTGGGCACGCCGCCACGGCGTTCCCTCGGTCGCCTCGTTCCACACGCGCTTCGAAACCTATTTCCGCTATTATCGGATCGGCTTCATCGAACCGATGATCAAGGCAATCATGACGCGCTTCTACAACCGCGTCGATCGCGTCATGCCGCCCAGCCCGAGCATGGGCGAAGCGCTTCGCGAATGGGGCGTCACCACGCCGATCACCATCTGGTCGCGCGGCATCGACCATGACCGCTTCACGCCGGACCGCCGCGATTGCGCCTGGCGCCGCAGCCTCGGCATCGCCGATCGTGAGGTCGCGATCGGCTTCCTCGGCCGACTGGTGAAGGAAAAGGGCCTCGACGTCTTTGCCGAGGTGGTGAAAGAGCTCACCCGACGCGGCGTGCCGCACAAGGTGCTCGTCGTCGGCAAGGGCCCGGCGGAAGACTGGTTCGCCGCCCAGGCCCCGCACGCAATCTTCGCCGGCTTCCAGTCGGGCGACGACCTTGGCCGTGCGGTCGCGTCGATGGACGTCTTCTTCAACCCCTCGATCACCGAAACCTTCGGCAACGTCACCACCGAAGCCATGGCCGCCGGCGTCCCCGTCGTCGCCGCCCGCGCGACGGGCGCGGTCGATCTGGTCGAGGACGGCGTCACCGGCTTCCTCGTCGATCCGAAGGACATTGCGGGCTATGCCGATGCCATCGAACGCATCGTCGCCGACCCCGCACTGAAGGCCAGCATGGGCGAAGCCGGCCACGCCAAGGCTGCGCGATACCGCTGGGACACGGCGAACCAGGCGGTGCTCGACACGTACCTGGAACTGCACGACGGATCGCACGCCATTCCGAGCCACTGAGCCATCGTCTCGGATTGCGCCACGCCCGCGACGATAAGCCTTCGGTAAAGGCCACGCCGCCCACCCCAAGCGATCGTCACCCCGGATTTGGTCCGGGGTCCACTCCGCGGCGAGGGGAACGGCTACAAGCTCCATCGCTGCCCCTGAGGCCCGGTGGACCCCGGAACAAGCCGGGGTGACGGATCGCGTGCGGGTAGCGATCAAACCTCCACAAAGGCCCTACCAGCGCAGTCGCTCACAGCCCGCGCCCAAAACCCAAACAGGTCATTCCCGCGAAGGCGGGAATCCAGACACGCTAACGTCTGCGATGGAAGCGAAACGTCAGAGGTTATGGATTCCCGCCTCCGCGGGAATGACGGACGGTGGGATTAGAGGATTCCTGCCGGCCTTTCGATCGAAGACAGCGACGATCCCTCTTCCTCGCCGCGCCTCGGCGTCACCCGATCTTCTTTCTACGCCGCGTCTTCGCGCGAACGCTCCCCCTTCGCGCGAATGACGAACCGAACGCGTCACTCCCCCTCCCGCCAATCGAACGTCAGCGGCGCCTCGCGAAACGCGAACCGGTCGAGGTGGCTTGCCACCACCTCGCGCATCCGGCCCGTATCCTCGCCCGCAGGCACGGTCAGCACCAGATCCAGGCTCTCGCTGTCGGCCTGCATCGCCAGCACCGATCCGTTGGGAAAGGTGATCGTCCCCTCTTCCTGGGTGAAGGCCACCGTCATCTTGTGGCTCCAATGCTTGGCCAGTTGCTGGAGATAGCGGCTCGCCGAATGCGTCGGCACGCGGACGACGGAGATGTGGGGCGCGCCGCTCACTTCAGCCGCTCGATCTTGCGCACGACCTCGTCGATCAGCTCGGCCACGTCATGCCCCGCCTCTTCGGACAGATCGCCCGCCTCCAGCCGGTTCTGCAGCACCGTGCGCAGGTTGCGCATCGCCCGCCGGATCGGCGCCCGATCGGCCCGCGCGCGATGCTCGCCGACGTCGGTCAGCCGCGCGATCAGCGCCGCGACCAGCTCCGCATTCTCGGCGAGGTGCGCGGCACCCGCCTCGGTGATCGCATAGCGCTTGCGCGTCGTCTCCGACGCCTGCTCCGCGATCGACTCCATGTCGGCGAGCATCGTCAGCGCGGGATAGACCATCCCCGGCGACGGCGCATAGGCGCCCCCGGTCAGTTCCTCGACCGCCTTGATCAACTCATAGCCGTGGCGCGGTTCATCGGCGATCAGCTTCAGCAGCACCAGCCGCAATTCGCTGCCATCGAACATCCGGCGACTCCGCCCGCCGCCGCCGCGCCCTTCGCCGAACACCTCGGCAAAACGCTGGTCGAGCTTCTCGCCCCACTGCTCCCAGCCCCCGCGCGGCCCGAAACCGTGATCGCGTGCGTGCCGATATCCACCCCCATGGCGATGTTCATGTCCATGACCAAACATCATGCGTCCTTTTTGTATCTCGATGCAGTCAAGATATATCACAGTGCGCAGAGTACAAGCCCGATCAAGATATATTTTGGTCGACGGCGGCGGTTCGGGCAGATCGACATTCGCGAAGGCCCGAAGTCCTCCCCCGCCAGGGGGAGGTGGCATGCCGCAGGCATGACGGAGGGGGAGGTAAGGGTAGCGCCTCGTTATTAGGGACGTTCCTGTCCGCCCCCTCCGTCACCGCCTTCGGCGGCGCCACCTCCCCCTGGCGGGCGAGGACTTACACCTGCGTCGGAGTTTAGTCGGTCCCGGTGCTCGTTGGATCGCAAATAGCGCAACGCCTTGACCACAGAAACAAAACCTACGGATGCTGCCCTACACCGCACGCCATGCTACGCCCACGCCATGCCCCGCGCGCTCGTCCGTCGTCATCCGGTGCTACCAGAACCGAAACGATCGGCCTCAATCGTTTCGCGTAAGGTGTTCATGTTATCCATGCCGCGCAAAACGGCGGACCGCCCCCCCGATCACGACGGGGGTGACGCCCCACCCCCCACGCCTTATCTGACCGTCATGGCAGACCTGCTCACCGGCCTGGAACCGGAGCCGACCCCCACCCCAGCGGCCCCAGACGCCCCGCTCGCCGACCGCCTGCGCCCGCAGACGCTCGCCGATGTCGTCGGGCAGGAGCACCTCACCGGCCCTGAAGGCGCGATCGGTCGCATGGTCGCCGCCGGGCGCCTCTCCTCGATGATCCTCTGGGGCCCGCCCGGCACCGGCAAGACGACGATCGCCCGCCTGCTCGCCGACGCGGTGGGCCTGCGCTTCCTCGCCATCTCCGCGGTCTTCTCCGGCGTCGCCGACCTCAAGAAGGCGTTCGCCGAAGCACGCGACCACGCCCGGCTCGGCAAGCGCACGCTTCTGTTCGTGGACGAAATCCACCGCTTCAACCGCGCGCAGCAGGATGGCTTCCTGCCGTACGTCGAGGACGGCACGGTGACGCTCGTCGGCGCGACCACCGAAAACCCCTCGTTCGAACTCAACGCCGCCGTGCTCAGCCGCGCGCAGGTGCTGATCCTCCACCGCCTCGGGGCCGAAGCGCTCGGCAAGCTCCTGACTCGCGCCGAGCAGCTGGAGGATCGCCCGCTCCCCCTCACGCCCGATGCCCGCGCCGCGATGATCGCGCAGGCCGATGGCGACGGCCGCTTCCTGCTCAACCAGGCCGAAACCCTGTTCTCGGTCGACCTGCCCGAACCGCTTGATCCGGCCGGCCTCTCCGCCTTCCTCCAGCGCCGCGTGCCGGTCTACGACAAGGATCGCGAGGGTCATTACAACCTCATCAGCGCGCTCCACAAATCGATCCGCGGCTCCGATCCCCAGGCGGCGCTCTATTATCTCGCCCGCATGCTGACCGCGGGCGAGGAACCGCTTTACGTCCTCAGGCGCCTCACCCGCGCCGCGGTTGAAGATATCGGCCTCGCCGACCCGCAGGCGCTGGTCCAGTGCATCGCGGCGAAGGACACCTACGACTTCCTCGGCAGCCCCGAAGGCGAACTCGCCATCGCGCAGGCGTGCCTCTACCTCGCCACCGCCCCCAAATCGAACGCCGCCTACAAGGCACAAAAAGCGGCGTGGCGCAGCGCGAAGGAAACCGGCAGCCTGATGCCCCCCGCCAATATCCTCAACGCGCCCACCAAGCTGATGAAGCAGATCGGATACGGTGCGAACTACGCCTACGACCATGATGCCGAGGACGGCTTTTCGGGTGCCAACTACTGGCCCGATGAGCTGCCGCCGCAGACCTTCTACGAACCCACCGGCCGCGGCTTCGAAGCGCGCCTGCAGGAACGCCTCGCGCACTGGAACGGCCTGCGTGCGAAGCGGCGGTGACGCACGCCCTCTGGACTATGGCGCGCGCCTGTCGCATGGGGCGTGCCGCGCCGGGTTAGCTCAGCTGGTAGAGCAGCGGTTTTGTAAACCGAAGGTCGCGGGTTCGATCCCTGCACTCGGCACCATAACGGCACCAAATGCGCGCGGCGGCGTTACGCCTCCGCAATGGTTTCTCGTCCCCTGAAGGTTGCCAGCTACAATATCCACAAAGGGATCGGCCTCGACCGCCGGCGCAACCCCGAACGCGTGCTGGAAGTGCTGCGCGAGGTAGATGCCGACGTCATCGCCCTGCAAGAGGCCGACCGCCGCTTCGGCACCCGCGAATCGGTGCTGCCGCTTCACCTGCTCGACGAACACAGCGACTGGAAGCCCGTGCCCTTCGGCATGCGCGCGCTGTCGATGGGCTGGCACGGCAACGTCATCCTCGTCCGCAAGAGCGCAGAGATCGTCCACCACACCCCCATCCATCTGCCCGCGCTCGAACCCCGTGGCGCAGTGATGGCCGACATTGCCACGGCGGCCGGCGTGTTCCGCGTCGTCGGCATGCACCTCGACCTGTCCGGCCTGTGGCGCCGGCGGCAGGCCGCTGCGATCTGCGCGCATGTCGACGGATGCAGCGAGCGGCGCCCAACCGTGCTGATGGGCGACCTTAACGAATGGACCGCCGCCGCCGGGTGCCTGCGCGACTTCGGCCGCGATTATCGCATGGCGGCGACCGGCCCCAGCTTCCATTCACGCCGCCCGGTGGGGCGGCTCGACCGGATCATGGTGTCGCGCGACCTGACCGTCACCGACTGCGGCGTCCACGCCAGCGCCGCCGCGCGCAAGACGTCGGACCATCTGCCCATCTGGGCAACGCTGGCCGTGGCACCCTGATGCGCGAAAAGGAGCTCCGCCTCGCGCTCGTCTGCTACGGCGGCATCAGCCTCGCGGTCTACATGCACGGCATCACCAAAGAGGTGTGGCGCATGGTCCGCGCCAGCCGCGCCGCCCACGCCGGCGAACCGCCAGCCGACGGCACGCAGGGCGTTTATCGCGCACTGATCGAGGAGATGGAAGCGCTCGCCGGCATCCGTTTCCGCATCCTTGCGGACATCATCGCTGGCGCGTCGGCGGGCGGCATCAACGGCATCTTCCTCGCGCAGGCAATCACGACCGGCCAGAGCCTGGAACCGCTGACCGACCTGTGGCTCACCTCGGCGGACGTCGAGGCGCTGATCGATCCCGAGGCCGCGCCGGCCAGTCGCTTTTCGAAGATGTGGGCGCTGCCGCTCGCCTGGGTCGCCGCCGGCCGCAGCGCCGATTCGGTCGCCGCGCTCGATGACGCCACGCGCGACGAGGTGCGCACCAAGCTCTCGCATTTCGTCCGCTCGCGCTGGTTCGAACCACCGTTCGGCGGCGCCACCTTCACCGGACTGCTGCTCGACGCCTTCGATGCAATGGCGCGCAGCGAAGCCGGCCCTCGCCTGCTGCCCGACAGCCAGCCGCTCGACCTGTTCGTCACCTGCACCGACTTCACCGGCCATCCCGAGCGGCTGAAGCTGAACTCGCCGCCCGAGGTGCTCGAAACCGAACATCGCATTGTGCTGGGCTTTTCGGATCATGGCGCCACCGGCACGATCGGCGCGATCCCCGAACTTGCCTTCGCCGCGCGGGCGACCTCCAGCTTCCCCGGCGCCTTCCCGCCCTTCACCGTCGGCGAGCTGGACGGCGTTCTCGCCGAGCGCGACGTGGCATGGCCCGGTCGCGAGGACTTCCTGCGCCGCTCGCTGCCGCGCCAATATGCCGCGCGACAGGTCGACAAGGCCGTGCTGATCGACGGATCGGTCCTCGCCAACGCGCCCTTTCGTCCCGCGATCGACGCACTGAAGGAACGCCCCGCCCGTCGCGAGATCGACCGCCGCTTCGTGTACATAGACCCCTCGCCGGGCATCAAGATCCGCCTCGGCACGCCCGGCCAGGCGCCCGGCTTCTTCCAGACAATTCTCGGTGCGCTGAGCGACCTGCCCCGCCAGCAGCCGATCCGCGACAATCTCGACGCGATCGCCGCACGCTCGCAACGGATCGACCGGATGCGCGGCATCGTCACCGCCCTGCGCCCGGCGGTGGACGAAGAGATCGAAGCCCTGTTCGGCCATACCCTGTTCCTCGACCGACCGACGCCCGCGCGCCTCGTCGCCTGGCGCCGCCGCGCGCAGGCGGCCGCCGCCACGCGCGCCGGCTACAGCTACGCCGCTTATGGCCATCTGAAGCTGAGCGACGTCGTCGCGACCATCACCGCGCTCCTCTATCGCGTCGGCGGCGAATTGGGGCAGCAGCGCTGGCAGCGCATCCGCTCGGCGATCGAGGCGGCGATCGCCGAACGCGGCTTCGGCGGGGCGGCGCCCAGCTTCTCGGGTAAGGAAAGCGCCGCGACGATCGACTTCCTGCGCACCTTCGACATCGGTTTCCGCATCCGGCGCCTGCGGCTGATGGCGCGCCGCCTCGGCGAAATCGATGGCGAGACGGAGGATGCCAGTGGCACTGCCGCGATGCGGGAGGCGATCTATGCCTCGCTGGCGACCTATCTCGACCGCCAGCGCGCCGACGATCACCTGCACCTTGGCATGCTGGTTCGGCAGATGCGCGGGCAGGATGCCGCACCGCTGCTCGATGCGCTGGCCGAGGCGCTCGACCTGACCGCGCTCGACGCGGCCACCGACGAACGGCTGGCCGAGGCGCTGGCGACGGTCGACAAGACCACCCGCCGCTCGCTGCTGCTCACCTATTTGGGCTTCCCTTATTTCGACACCGCGACGCTGCCGCTGCTCCAGGGCGAGGGGCTCGACGAATTCGATCCTATCAAGGTCGATCGCATCGCCCCCGACGATGCCGTCGCGATCCGCTCCGGTGGTGCGGAGGCGACGCTGAAGGGCATTCAGTTCAACAGCTTCGGCGCCTTTTTCAGCCGTGCCTATCGCGAAAACGACTATCTGTGGGGCCGCCTGCACGGCGCCGAACGGATGATCGACATCTGCGTCTCCACGCTGCCCGCCACCGTCCGGATGAAGGCCGGCCGCGTCGCCGCGATCAAGCGCGCCGCCTTCCGCGCGATCCTCGACGAAGAGGAACCGCGCCTCACCGCCATCCCCGCCTTGTTCGCCAGCCTGCGTGTCGAAATCGGATAGGCTGGCCTTCCTCCGCCTCTGCGGCTACCCTCCCGCGCACCTCAGGAGTGTTGCATGCAGTTCCTCAAGATCCTGTTCTGGTTCCTGCTCGCGTTCGTCGCGGCGCTGTTCACCTATGGCAATTGGACGCGCGTCCAGATCAATCTGTGGAGCGGCCTGATCGCCGACGTGAACCTGCCGCTGCTGCTGCTGGTGACGTTCCTGATCGGCTTCGTGCCGACCTACCTGTATCTCGGCACGGTCCGCTGGCGGCTGCGCCAGCGCCTGACGACGTGCGAACGCATGCTCGCCGACGCCCGGGCGCTGCCGGTCGCGACGCCCGTCGCGACGCCGGCCATCGTCGAAGAGCCCGTCGCATGAGCCCGATCTACGTCGCGATCGACACCCCCGACCTCGCGCGCGCCAAGGCGATCGCTACGCGCACGCGCACCCATGTCGGTGGCATCAAGCTCGGCCTCGAATTCTTCTGCGCCCACGGCCAGCACGGCGTCCACGAGATGGCGAAGCTCGGCCTGCCGATCTTCCTCGACCTGAAGCTGCACGACATTCCCAATACCGTCGCCAAGGCGATCCAGGCTTTGGGGCCGCTCGAGCCGGCAATCCTGACCGTCCACGCCAGCGGCGGCCGCGCGATGCTGGAGGATGCCAAGGCCGCCGCCCCGCTCAATACGAAGGTGGTCGCAGTCACGATGCTGACCAGCCTCGACGCCGACGATCTCACCGCCACCGGCATCACTGGTAACGCGCACGATCAGGTGCTGCGCCTCACCGATCTCGCCCACGAAGCTGGCATCGACGGCATCGTCTGTTCGGGCGAAGAGGTGCGCGCGGCCAAAACAGCCTGGCCCAAGGGCTTCTTCGTCGTCCCCGGCGTCCGCCCCGCCAACGGCAGCGCCGGCGACCAGAAGCGCGTCGTCACCCCCCGCGCGGCGCTCGACGCCGGTGCCTCGATCCTCGTCATCGGCCGCCCGATCACCCAGGCCGAAGACCCCGACGCCGCCGCCCGCGCGATCGGCGCGACGCTGTAGTCGTGGCGCGGGGCAGATCGTAGCGCCGCTACGGCATGCCAGCCCCGTCATTGCGAGCGCAGCGAAGCAATCCAGGGTGTCCTGGTCAGGGTTCTGGATTGCTTCGTTGCGCTCGTAAGGACGCGAGGGAGGGGTGATATCCGAGCCCCCTTCCGCACCGCGCTCACCGCGGTATAGCGACCCCATGCCCGTCCTGACCAAAATCTGCGGCCTGACCACGGCCGACACGCTGGGCGCCGCGCTGGCAAGCGGCGTGAGCCACGTCGGCTTCGTGTTCTTCGCGGCCTCGCCCCGCAACCTCGCCTTCGACCGCGCCGCCGGCCTTGCCGCTCAGGTGCCCTCCGCGGTGTCCCGCGTCGGCGTGTTCGTAGATCCCGACGACGCACTGCTCGACGCCGCGATCAACGCCGGCCGGCTCGACGCCCTGCAACTCCACAAGACCGCCCCCGCCCGCGTCGCCGCGATCCGTGCCCGCTTCGGTCGCGAGACTTGGGCGGCGGTCGCGGTGAAGACCCGCGCAGACCTCGACGCCGCACGCGACTTCGCGGGCGCCGACCGCATCCTCTACGACGCCAAGACGCCGGACGGCGCCGCGCTGCCAGGCGGCATGGGCCTGCGCTTCGACTGGAGCCTGCTCGACGGCGTCCGTCATCCCTTGCCCTGGGCGCTCTCCGGCGGTCTCGATCCGGCCAACGTGGCCGAGGCGATCCGACGCACCGGCGCGCCGCTGGTCGACGTATCCTCCGGCGTCGAGAGCGCACCGGGGGTCAAGGATGTGGACAAGATCGCTGCCTTCCTTAAAGCGGCGCAGCTATGAACGCCCCCAACTCCTTCCGCGCGCAGCCCGACGATCGCGGTCACTTCGGGCAGTTCGGCGGCCGCTACGTCGCCGAAACGCTGATGCCGCTGATCCTCGACCTGGAACGCGAATATCGCGCCGCCAAGGCGGACCCGGCCTTCGCCGCGCAGTTCGACGATCTGATGACGCATTACGTCGGTCGTCCCAGCCCGATGTATCATGCCGAGCGCCTCAGCGAAGCGCTGCGGGAAGGTGCCGAGCCCGGCATGGGCGCGCAGGTTTGGTTCAAGCGCGACGAGCTGAACCACACCGGCGCGCACAAAATCAACAATTGCATTGGCCAGATCCTGCTCGCGATCCGCATGGGCAAGACGCGGATCATCGCCGAAACCGGCGCCGGCCAGCATGGCGTCGCCACCGCCGCGGTCTGCGCGCGCTTCGGCCTGCCCTGCGTCATCTACATGGGCGCAAAGGACGTCGAGCGGCAGCAGCCCAACGTCTTCCGCATGAAGCTGCTCGGCGCCGAAGTGCGCCCCGTCACCAGCGGTGCGCAGACGCTGTCCGATGCGATGAACGAGGGGCTGCGCGACTGGGTCGCGAACGTCCACGACACCTTCTACATCATCGGCACCGCCGCCGGCCCGCACCCCTACCCGGAGCTGGTGCGCGACTTCCAGAGCATCATCGGCCGTGAAGCGCGCGCGCAGCTGCTCGAACGCACGGGCAAGCTTCCCGATCTGCTCGTCGCCGCGATCGGCGGCGGGTCGAACGCAATCGGCCTGTTCCACCCCTTCCTCGACGATCCCGATGTCGGCATGCTCGGCGTCGAGGCGGCGGGCCATGGCCTGGAGGGCAGCGAGCATGCCGCCAGCTTGGCGGGCGGCTTCCCCGGCGTGCTCCACGGCAACAAGACCTATCTGTTGCAGGACGAGGACGGCCAGATCGCCGAGGGCCATTCGATTTCCGCCGGCCTCGACTATCCCGGCATCGGGCCCGAACACGCGTGGCTGCGCGACATCGGCCGCGTCGAATATACCAATGCGACCGACGTCGAGGCGCTCGACGCCTTCCAGCTGCTCTGCCGGACCGAGGGCATCATCCCCGCACTCGAACCCGCCCACGCGATCGCCGCCGTCACGAAGCGTGCCAAGACGATGCGCAGCGACCAGATCATCCTCGCGAACCTGTGCGGCCGCGGCGACAAGGACATCTTCACCGTCGCTAACGCGCTGGGGGTGGCGATATGACCCTCGACTGGCGACAGGGGCTGACAAGCATCGTCGTGGCGGCGGCCGTGGCGGGCGTCGTGAGCCTCGTCCTGCGCGGCTATGATGGCAACACGCATCTGGTGTCTGCGCTGGCCATCGGCCTCGCCATCGGCGCCTCGCGGCTGGTACAGGGAGGGAAGCTCTCGTGAGCCGCCTGTCAGACGCCTTCGCCAAGGGCCATCCGGCGCTCGTGACCTTCGTCACCGCCGGCGATCCCACGCCTGACGCCACCGGCGCGATCCTCGACGCGCTCGTCGCGGGCGGCGCGGACGTGATCGAACTGGGCATGCCCTTCACCGATCCGATGGCGGACGGCCCCGCGATCCAGGCCGCCAACATCCGCAGCCTGGCCGCCGGCACCCGCACCGCCGACATCCTCTCGATCGCGAGCGCCTTCCGCAGCCGCCATGCCGACGTGCCGCTCGTTCTGATGGGCTATGCCAACCCGATGCTCCGCCGCGGCGCCGACTGGTTCGCCGACGCGGCGGCACAAGCCGGCGTCGATGGCGTGATTTGCGTCGACATTCCGCCCGAGGAAGACGATGCGCTCGGGCCAGCCCTACGGGCGAAGGGGATCGACCCGATCCGCCTCGCGACGCCAACCACCGACGCCGCGCGTCTGCCGCAGGTCCTCGATGGCGCTAGCGGCTTCCTTTATTACGTCTCCGTCGCCGGCATCACCGGCCTGCAACAGGCGGCACAAGGCTCGATCGACCAGGCCGTCGCGCGGCTGAAGGCCGCAACCGACCTGCCCATCGCGGTCGGTTTCGGCGTCCGCACGCCTGCGCAGGCCGCGGCGATCGGCGCCGTCGCCGACGGCGTCGTCGTCGGCTCCGCGATCGTCGAGATCGTGGCGCAGCACGGCGCCGATGCACCCGACGCCGTCCGCACCTATGTTCAATCGCTGAGCGAGGCACTGGCCTCTGCGCGAAAGGTAAATCGATGAGCTGGATTACCAGCGTCCGCAACGCCCTCCCCTTCGGCACCAAGCGCGAAACGTCGGAGGAAAACCTCTGGCACAAGTGCAAGGGCTGCGGGCAGATGATCTTCACCCGCGAACTGGAGGAGAATCTCTACGTTTGCCCGAAGTGCGATCACCATGAGCGCATCGGACCGAAGGAGCGGTTCAAGCAGATCCTCGACGAAGGCAGCTGCAGCGAATTGCCCGCACCGCGCGTACCGGAAGATCCGCTCAAGTTCCGCGATTCGAAGCGCTACACCGATCGCCTGAAGGCGGCACGCACGTCCGCGCAGGAGCAGGACGCGCTTATCAACGCCCGCGGCACGATCCTGGGCAACCGCGTCGTCATGGGCGTGCAGGACTTCGGCTTCATGGGCGGATCGATGGGTCTCGCGGTCGGCGAAGCCTTCGTCCGCGGCGTCGAGGCCGCGATCGCCGATAAAGCCCCGTACGTCATCTTCACCGCTGCCGGCGGCGCGCGCATGCAGGAAGGCATCCTCAGCCTCATGCAGATGCCGCGCAGCACTGTGGCAATCCAGATGCTGCACGATGCCGGCCTGCCCTATATCGTCGTGCTGACCGATCCGACGACGGGCGGCGTCACCGCCAGCTACGCGATGCTGGGCGACGTGCAGATTTCGGAACCCAATGCACTCATCGGTTTCGCCGGTCAGCGCGTGATCGAGAATACGATCCGCGAAAAATTGCCCGAAGGATTCCAGCGCGCCGAATATCTGCTGGATCACGGCATGCTCGACATGGTCGTTCACCGGAAGGATCTGCGCGACCAGCTCGCG
This sequence comes from Sphingomonas sp. DC4900, assembly GCF_049896485.1. NCBI lineage: Bacteria > Pseudomonadati > Pseudomonadota > Alphaproteobacteria > Sphingomonadales > Sphingomonadaceae > Sphingomonas > Sphingomonas sp. DC4900. The sequence continues at coordinate 20,859 of NZ_JAFCUK010000016.1, read as the reverse complement.
ACGGTGATCGCCTATCTGACGGCCGCCCGCGCCGCCTGACGCCAACCAGCCGCAGCGGGGCGCCACCGTGCCGGATCATGCCATCTCGACCGATCCCGCCGTGCAGGCACAGCTCGACCGGCTCTGGGCATTGTCGCCCGGGGCCGACGTGCTGGGCCTCGAGCGGATTACGCGATTGCTCGATCGGCTCGGCAACCCGCAGGAGGCGTTGCCGCCGGTGTTTCACGTCGCCGGCACCAATGGCAAAGGCTCCACCTGCGCCTTTCTGCGCGCCGCGATCGAGGCGACGGGGCATGACGTCCACGTCTTCTCCAGTCCGCATCTGGTGCGGTTCAACGAACGCATTCGGATCGCGGGCACGCTGATCGACGACGCATCGCTCGCCGCATTGTTGGCCGAAGTGCTCGATCATGCGGATGGCATCGGCGCCAGTTTCTTCGAGATCACGACCGCCGCCGCCTTCCTCGCCTTCGCCCGCACGCCCGCCGCGGCGACGATTGTGGAGGTTGGCCTGGGCGGTCGGCTCGATGCGACCAACGTCATCCGCCGCCCCGCCGTCACCGGCATCGCCGCGCTTGGGATGGATCACGAGGCATTCCTCGGCAACCGCCTGGTCGATATCGCCGGTGAGAAGGCGGGAATCGCCAAGGCCGGCGTGCCGCTAATCACGATGAACTATTCCGCCGCCTGCACCGCCCGGATCGCGGCGGCGGCCGACGCGGCGGGGGCACCCGTCATCGCCCGCAACGCGGCGTGGTGGAGCGACACCGGTCGCAACACTGTCCGCTACCGCGACACCGGCTTCACCCTCGTCAGCACGCGCCCACGCCTCGTCGGCCCGCACCAGACGCGCAACCTGGCGCTCGCTTTCGCCATGCTGCGGCATCAGGGCGCGATCAACGTTCCCGAAGCCGCGATGCGCGCGGCGGCAGAATGGGCGCGATGGCCAGCGCGCATGCAGCGGCTCGGCCACGGCCCGCTCCACGCCCGCCTTCCCGACGAAAGCGAATTGTGGCTCGACGGCGCGCATAATCCCTCCGCAGCCCGCCCGGTCGCCCAGAGCCTGGGCCGGATCGCCGAAGGCCGCCCCGTCACGCTCGTCCTCGGCATGCTCTCGAACAAGGATGCGGAGGGCGTGCTGCGGCTCCTCGCGCCGATGGTGTCGCGTGTCGTCGCGGTGCCCGTGCCGAATCATGCCTGCCACGCGCCGGCAGAGCTCGCCGCGGTGGCCCAGCGGCTCGGCGTTTCCGCTACGTCCGCGGATAGCTTGGAAACAGCGCTGGAGAGCTTGGCTACCGAGCCGCCGCACGTCGTGCTGATCGCCGGTTCGCTCTATCTCGCCGGTGAAGCGCTCGCCCGCAACGACGAGGCGCCCGACTGACTGATTAATTGCGATTGACTTGCAATAGCTGATTTAAGACTGTCGGCGGCGAACGAAGGAGTCGCCGCATGTCCGAAATCACCACGACCATCGCGGCATTGCCGCATGCGCTACCGGCCTGCCCCAACGCGCGCATCGCGCTGTTCACGCTGCGCCGCATGGGCGCGCACGGACTGCACGACGCGCGCGCCACGCATGCGCTGTTCACGATGTTCGGCGAGGGCTTCCGCCGCCCGCTGGTGCTGATGCGCGCGCTGATGACGGACCTGGCCTCGACCGCCGCGGATACGATCGCGATCGCACCATGCTGCTGCGCTCGCATGACCGCCGCCGAGCGCGCCTTGCTGACCGTCATCGCGCGCATCGAAACCGCGCCCGACACCGCCCGGCTGTTGATGAGCGACCTGCTGGGCGTGCGCCGTGTCGATCCGGTGCTGGCGAGCCTCGCCGCGGTCAGTGCGGCATGGGCCGACGACGGTCGCCCGATCTGCGTCTAGCGCCAGTTCGCCCGCCGCGCGGCGTCTTCCTGCGCGCGGTCGAGCGGCTCACCGGCGATCATCCCCATGATCGCCGTCGCCCGGGCGCCGTCGGTCCCCGCCATGCGATAATCGGTGGCCGGCGCCGATCCGGGCGCGGTGTAGCGCATCTGCCAGTCCGTGCCCGCGCGGCAGGCGATCCCGGACAGCGTTTCCCCCGTGAAGCTGCGGCAATATTGCCCGTTCCTGTCACGGAACGACAAAGCGACCCGCACCGGGCCGGCATCGCCCGACAATTGATCGTTGAGCGCGACGGCCACCGACGCCGGCACGCCGCCGCCAGGCGCCCCGCCCCGATCCTGCAAGACGAACAGCCCGACCACCAGGCTCGCCGCGATCGCGCCGCCCGCCGCCCAGCGCCGCCAGCCGTGGCTGGGCGCCGGCGCCGCTTTCGCCGCCCGCCGCGCCCGCACGTCGGCCAGCGAAATCACCTCCGCCGGCGGACGCGCCAAAGGATCGAAGGCCGCGGCAAAGCGCGCCTTCATCCGACGGTGCCGGTCGGCGAGCGCACGCCAGTCGGCATCGTTCGCCACCGCGGCCTCGACCCTTGCGGCCTCCGCCCCGGTCAGTTCGCCGTCGACCCAGGCGATGATCGCCGCTTCGTCCACCGGATCAGCACCCATCGCTCAAGCCTCCACCGCCGCCATCAACGCCTGCCGCCCACGCACCAGGCGGCTGGTCAGCGTGCCCATCGGCACCTCGAGCACCTCCGCCGCTTCGGCGTAGCTCTTGCCCTCGATCATCACCAGCACCACCGCCTCGCGCTGCTCGTCCGGCAGGCGGTCCAGCGCCCGCATCAAATAGGACAGTTCGACCCGCGCCTCGGCATCGCCCGCCACGCCGACCTGCATCCCCTGTTCCTCGGGCGCATGCACCGCCTCGCGGCGCTGGCGAGATCGCGCCGTATCGATCCACAGATTGCGGACCACGCGATAGGCCCAGGCCTCGAAATGCGTGCCCGGCTGCCACTGATCGCGCGCCTTCAACATGCGTTCCGCCGCCGCCTGCACGAGATCGTCGGCATCGGGGCCGCTGCGCGCCAGGCCATGGGCAAATCGCCTCAGCCGCGGCAACAGGCTTGCCAAACGTCGCTCGACTTCGTCCAAAGTGGCCCAGTCCTTCGTCCATGCGGATGAAACGTCACCCGGCGGTCGTTTCATCCATGGAGCGAGCCAAAAAAGGAAGACAAAGATGAAGCGATGGGCGCTGATGCTGACGATCGGTCTGGCCAGCCCGGCTGCGGCGCAGCTGCTGGGCGGTGGCTTGCCGACAGGCGGCTTGGGGACGCCGCTCGGCGGGGTGACCGACACCGTGCAGCGCGCCACGGGCAGCATGCTCGGATCACGGCAGCAGGCGTCCGACGCGCTGTCGCAGGGCGTCGCGTCCGGTCTCGGCGGGCCGCTGCTGATGGCCGACGGCGCATTGCGTGCGCTCAGCCCCCGCGACCTGCTGGCGCTGCGCAAGGAACGCCTACGCGCACTGGTCCGCGAAAACCGCACGACGCTGGACGTGGATGATGACGGCAATCCCGTGCGGCGTGACGTAATCCTGGCGCTGGCCCTCTCCCCGGAAACGCTCGAAAAAGCGAAGGCCGCAGGCTTTACGCTGACCGGCACCGAGACGATCGACGGCCTCGATGTCAGCACCTCCGTACTCGCGCCGCCGCGAGGCAAGCCGGTGCGCAAGGCGATCGAGACGCTGCGCGCGCTGGATCCGGGTGGCACCTATGCGCTCGACGCGGTCTACGAACCTGCGCATGCGCCGCTGGCGGCGATGGCCGGCGCGCTGGCGGGCGGCGGCGGCGCGGCAAGCGGCAGCAGCCCATTGCGCATGGGCCTGATCGATGGCGGCGTCGGCCGCCATCCCGCCTTCGCCGGCCTCGCCATCGAGCAGCGCGGCTTTGCGGGAGAGGCCAAGCCCAGCGGCCATGGCACCGCCGTCGCGTCGTTGATGGTGGGCCGCAGCGGCGCCTTCCATGGCGCGATGCCCGGAGCCGGATTGCTCGTCGCCGACGTCTATGGCGGATCGGCAAGCAACGGCTCGGCCGTCGCCATCGTCCGCGCCATGGCCTGGCTCGCCCAGAATGGGGCGAAGGTCGTCAACATCAGCCTGGTCGGCCCGCCCAACCCGCTGCTCGCGGCGGGCATTCGTGCGTTGACCGCCAAGGGCATCCGCGTCGTCGCGGCGGTCGGTAACGACGGCCCTGCCGCCCCGCCGCAATATCCCGCCTCCTACCCCGAAGTGATCGCCGTCACCGGCGTCGATGCCAGGGGCAAGGCGCTGATGGAGGCGGGTAAGCCGCTCCATCTCGATTACGCGGCACCGGGCGCGGACATGGTGGGGGCGGTGCCCGGTGGCGGGTGGGAGGTGCTGCGCGGCACCAGCTTCGCTGCCCCCCTCGTCGCCGCGACGCTCGCCCGCGTCGGTACGCCCGCCGCCCTTGCCGCAGAGGCGAAGCCCGGCAGCGGCCGCATCGGCCGCGGGATCGTCTGCGACACGTGCCGCACGCCCCCGAAGGCGGTCGGCCTAAAATAATTTTCGCGATGCAGGGATTAAACCGAAAAGGTCCATCGTTGTCCTTTTCGGAAGCCGGGCAGTCCCCCACCCCGGCTCGGACGAAAGGAGATTTCTCATGACCCCCACGATCCGTTTCGCCCTGATCGCGACCACCATGCTGGTGACGGCCCCCGCATCGGCGCAGCTGCTGGGCGGTGGCGGCGTCGGCGGCATGCTGGGCGGTGCCGGCAACCTCGGCGGCGCCGTGTCGGGCACGCTGAACGGCGCCGGCCAGCTCGGCTCGACCGTTGGGCAGACCAGCGGCCGCGTGTCGAACACCGTCAACGGTGCGGCACGGGCGCATGGCAGCCGCTCGATCGACACCCGCTCGGGCCGCGCGAGTGCCGATGGCAGCCTAGCCGGTAGCGTCAGCCGCAGCACCGACGGCGCCCTCGGCGCGACCGGCCCGCGGGGCGGCGCGCTCAACGGGGCGCTGAGCCAGAGCGGTTCGGCCAGCGGCAGCGCGAACGGCGGCGTCGATGCGCAGCTGGTTGGCACCGATCAGGTCGCCAACACAGTACGCGGCGCTCGCGACGGCGCGGCGGCAACGGCCGGCGCCGCACGCGATCGCGCCACGACCACCGCGACGGCAGCCCGCAACCGGGCGACCTCGACCGCCGGCGCCGTGCGCGATCGCGCCGCTACCACCGCGGCGACCGCCCGCGACCGCACCACGACGGCCGCCAATGCCACCCGCAATCGGGTGAACGAAGGCGCCCTCGCCGCCGGAGGCGCCGCGAACGGCACGCGCGGATCGCTTGCCGGTTCGGGCTCGGCGAATGGCAGCGGCTCCGCGAGCGCGGGCAACCGCTCGGCCTCGGCCAGCGGCAGCGCCTCGGGCAGCGGTAGCCTGAGCGTCAACTGACCACGCGCTCCGTCGCATCGACGGGAAGGGGGCATCGCCGGCAACGGCGGTGCCCTTTTCCGTGGCGGCGTTTTCGCCGTGTGTTTCGAGGCGGATGGGGGTAGGTGCTCCGCAGACGGTCGTTCCATGAACGACCCGGCATGGCTCTTGCCGAGCGCAAACGCCGGACGGAACACCGCCATCGAACCGGGTGAGGATCACGATCGAAGCGGGTCGGCGCATGCCGCCGCGCCGGGCGAAGGAGCATGAACGAACGACATGCGGTGGAGACGACGTAACCTCGCTTCGATGAGCGCCGATGTCGGCGATGGCCTGGCGCCCGCGGTCGAAGCCGTCACCAGCGGCGAGGGCCGACCGCCCGCATCCGCCCGCAGCTATCGCGTCATCGCGCTGGTCGTCGCCTCCGCGTTGTTCATGCAGCAACTCGACGGGACCGTGCTGACCGTCGCCTTGCCCACCATGGCCCGCGATCTCGGCACGCCCGCCACCAGCCTCAGCCTCGCGCTCACCAGCTATCTGCTGGCGCTCGCCCTGTTCATCCCGGCAAGCGGCACGCTGGCCGATCGCTTCGGCTCGCGCAGCATTTTCTGCTGGGCGATCGTCGTCTTCCTGCTCGGTTCGATCGCCTGCGCGCAGGCCGGGTCGCTGCCGACGCTGGTCGCCGCCCGCTTCGTCCAGGGGATCGGCGGTGCGATGATGGTGCCGGTCGGCCGCCTCGTCCTGCTACGCAGCGTCGCCAAGGAGGACATGGTCCAGGCCCTTTCCTGGCTGGTCATGCCCGCACTCGCCGGGCCGATCCTGGGACCACCGATCGGCGGCTTCATCGTCACCTGGCTCGACTGGCGCTGGATTTTCTACCTCAACATCCCCTTTGGCGTCATGGGGATCATCGGCGCGCTGCTGTTGGTGCCGGAGGTGCGCGGCGACGCGCGCGCCCGTTTCGATCTGGTCGGTTTCATCCTGTCGGGCGTGTCCCTCGGCTGCCTTTTGTTCGGCTTCGAGCTGGCGAGCCGCCCCGGCACCGGGTTGGTCGCGCTGATCCTGCTTGTCGCGGGCCTCGGCATGGGCGTCGCCTATTTCCGCCATGCCCGTCACGTCGCCGATCCGATCCTCGACCCCGCGCTGATGCGGGTGCCCACCTTCCGCCTGTCGGTGATCGCCGGATCGCTGACCCGCATCACGCAAGGCGCGCAGCCGTTCCTGCTGCCGCTGATGCTTCAGCTCGGCTTCGGTCTGACCGCCGCGAAGACCGGTACGATCACCATGGCCGGGGCGATCGGCGCGCTGGCGATGAAGGCGCTCGCCCCGCGCGTGCTGCGTCGCTGCGGGTTCCGCCGCAGCCTGATCGTTTCGGGGATCGCCAGCAGCCTCGGCTACGCGACCTGTGCGCTGTTCCGCCCCGATTGGCCGACCGCCGCGATCGTGCTGGTCCTGGGGATTTCGGGCTTCTTCACGTCATTCCAGTTCACCGGCTACAACGCCATCGCCTATGCGGATACCGACAAGGCGCAGATGAGCGCGGCGACAAGCTTCTACGCGACCTTTCAGCAGCTGACGCTATCGCTCGGCATCTGCACCGCCGCGACGGTGCTGGAGATCGGCTCGGTGATCGAGGGCACCCGTCAGCCAACGCTATTCACCTTCTCGCTCGCCTTCGTCGTCGTCGCCACTATCTCCGCGTCGGCAGTCATCTGGAACCGCCGGTTCGCGGCCGACGCCGGTGCCGAGATGAGCGGCCACGCCGCCCGCTAGGCGCGCCCGATCGCTGCGGCGGCAAGCCCGCGCACGTCCACCCGCGCCTTCAGCCGTGCGGCGAGCAGTGCCGTGCCGCTGACCTTGCGCTGCACGAACAGCGTTTCGACATGCGGTACGTGCCAGGTGTCGCGATCGGCGATCATCGCCTTCGCCTCCTCACGCACCACCGGCACGAAGGCGCGGTCGCCAAAGTCGAACGCGCCGGGCCTGTTGAGCGCCGCGTCGATCGCCGCGATGATCCGGTCGACCGCCCCACGGTGCGACCGCGCGGCCTCGACCCCGATGAAGCCCGTCTCCACCGCCACCTCGCGGATCATGTCCCGATCGAGCGCCAGCCCCGCCTCGATCAACTGGCGATAGGCATCCGCCGTCTCCGCCGGCACCGCGCGCATCGCCCCGAAATCGAGCAGCACCAGCGCGCCGCTATCCGCCTGCCAGCGATAATTGGCGAAATTGGGATCGGTCTGCATCACGCCAAACTCGAACAACTCGCGCAGCACCAACGTCACCAGCGCGGTCATCGCGGCGTCGCGCGCCTCTTGCGAGGCAGCATCCAGCGTCTCGATCGCCTGCCCCTCGACGAAGCTCATCGCCAGCACGTGTCGCGTCGTCAGCTCCGGCTCCAGCGTCGGCACGACATAGCGAGCGTCCCCGTCCAGACGCGCGGCATAAGCGCGCATCTGCTCGCCTTCGCGCGTGTAATCGGCTTCCTCGGCCAACTGCCGCTTCGCCTCGTCGAGCAGCGGCGCGATATCCAGCCCGCGCGGCAGCAGCCCTGATACGCGCAGCAACGTCGCGACATTGTCGACGTCGGAATCGATGCTCTCCGCAACACCCGGATATTGCACCTTGATCGCCAGCCGCCGCCCATCGGGCAGGGTCGCGCGATGCACCTGGCCGATCGAGGCCGCCGCGACCGGCGCGGCCTCGAAATGCCGAAACCGGCGCCGCCAGTCCCTTCCCCATTCGCGCGTCAGCACCTGGTCGAGCTGCTGCGGCGGCATGCGATAGCCCTGGTTGCGCAGCCGCGCGAGGATCGCCGACAATTCGGGCGGCAGCACGTCGCCGGCGTCCATCGAGATCATCTGCCCCAGCTTCATCGCCGCGCCGCGCAGGTGCGACAATCGGTCCGCTACCCGTGCCGCATTCGCCGGAGTCAGCACCAGATCGCCCATGCGTGGCCGCTCACCCTGCGCCAGCCGCCGCGCGCCCTCGGCCAGCATGCCGCCCGCCACACCGCCAGCGAGCCGCCCGAACCCGCCTAGTCGCGCAAGCCTGCCCGTCGGCACCGCGCGATGCCGTGCCTCGAATCGATCGTCATCCATGCCCGCACAACGTCGCGGACGCCCGCGAAGGTCCGCCCTATCGTTCGGTCAGGCGCGGCATCAGCTCGACGAAGTTGCAGGGCCGATGCCGGCTGTCCAACTGATCGGCGAGGATGCCGTCCCATCCATCCTTTACCGCCCCGGTCGAGCCCGGCAGCGCGAAGATATAGGTCCCCCGCGCAACACAGGCGCAGGCGCGCGACTGGACGGTCGACGTGCCGATCTTGGCGAAGCTCAGATACCGGAACAGCTCGCCGAACCCCGGAATCATCTTCGTCGCAACTCGCTCGACCGCCTCCGGCGTCACGTCGCGTCCCGTCACGCCCGTGCCGCCCGTCGTGATGACGCAATCGATCGCGGGATCGTCGATCCACCGTTCCAGTTGCGCGACGATGGCCTCGATGTCGTCGCGCAGGATGACGCGATCGGCGAGGCGATGCCCCGCTCCCTCCAGCCGCGCGACGAGCGTATCGCCCGACCGGTCCTCGGCGAGCCCCCGCGTGTCGGAGACGGTGAGCACCGCGATATTGATCGCGCGGAACGGCAGAGCGGGGTCGATCGGCATCAGCCCACCGCCCGCAGCTGAGAAGCGACCCGGTCGAGCGCCACGTTGCTGATCCCCGGAATCGCCTGGATCGCCTCGACCAATTCGAGGTCGAGCAGGAAATCGCGCCCGAGCAGGACGACCGCCTCGCCATCACCCGCCGGAATGCGCGCGCGCACTTCGCCGCGCGCACCGCGCGCCTCACCCAGCAAGGTCGCCAACGCCGCGAACGCCTCCGCCGTCGCCACCCGCGCCTCGATCGTGAAGCGCGCCATCGACGCCAGCCCCTCGAACGGCTGGATGCGCTTGACCGACACGCGCGGAGTCTCTTCGCCCGGCCGCCGATCGAGTTCGACGGTGATCAGACCGCAACCACCACAGCGCGCCGCCTCTTCCAGTTCCGCCGCGACGCCATCGTCGAAGCATGTCGCGACGAACTGGCCGCTCGCATCCGACAGCGTCGCCATCATGTAGCGCTTGCCGCGTGCCGAGGTCCGCCAGCGTGCATCCTCGACCAACACCGCCATCGTCGCCCCCGCGCGCGTGCCGTCCTCCGGAATGCGCAACTCGGTCAGCGCGACATATTGCCGCGCGCCATGCATCTTGGCGAGATGCGCGTGCCGGTCGACGGGATGCGCGGAGAAATAGAAGCCGAAGGCGTCCTTCTCCTGCTCCATCGCCTGCGCCATCGTCCAGCGCAGCCCCTGCGGCAGCCGGATCGTATCGCCGGCCACCTCGTCCCCACCGAACAGGCCGCCCTGCCCGCTCGTCCGTCCGGCATGCGTCGAGGCGGCAAGGCCCAGGATCGTCTCGGCGACGGCATGAACCGCAGCGCGGTTCGGCTCGATCGCGTCGAACGCCCCCGCCGCGGCCAGCGTTTCGAGCTGCCGCTTGTTGATCAGTCGCGGATCGACGCGATTGGCGAGGTCGTCGAGGCTCTTGAACGGCCCGGCCGCGACCCGCTCGACGATCAGTTTCTCCATCGCGCCTTCGCCAACGGATTTCAGCGCGCCCAATGCATAGCGAACCGCGAGGCGGCGTTCCTCGCCCTCCCCGACCGTCTGCACGTCGAACTCGGCATCGCTCTGGTTGATGTCCGGCCCGACGATATCGACGCCCAGCCGTCGCATGTCGTCGACGAAGATGCAGAGCTTGTCGGTCTGCGCCATGTCGTAACACATCGACGCGGCGAAGAATTCGTGCGGGTGGTGCGCCTTCAGCCACGCGGTCTGATAGGCGAGCAGGGCATAGGCGGCGGCGTGGCTCTTGTTGAAGCCGTAGCCCGCGAACTTGTCGATCAAGTCGAACAGCTGGTTGGCGTAGTCCGCCTTGATGCCGTTATGCTCGGCGCAACCGGCGACGAAGGTCGCGCGCTGCGCATCCATCTCCGCCTTGATCTTCTTGCCCATCGCGCGGCGCAGCAAATCGGCGCCGCCCAGGCTATAGCCCGCCAGGATCTGCGCGGCCTGCATCACCTGTTCCTGATAGACGAAGATCCCGTAGGTCTCCTTCAGGATCGGTTCCAGCAGCGGGTGGGGGTAGAGGATTTCCTCCGTCCCCTGCTTGCGCCGCCCGAAGCTCGGGATGTTATCCATCGGGCCGGGGCGATACAGCGACACGAGCGCGATGATGTCGCCGAAATTGGTCGGGCGGACGGCGCTGAGCGTCCGGCGCATCCCCTCCGATTCCAGCTGGAAGACGCCGACCGTGTCGCCCTTCTGGAGCAGCTTGTACGTCGCTTCGTCGTCCCAGGGCAGCGCATCCAGATCGATCGAAATGTCTCGCTTGCCGAGCAGTTGTACGGCCTTCTTCAGAACCGACAGCGTCTTCAGGCCGAGGAAGTCGAACTTCACCAGCCCCGCGCCTTCGACATATTTCATGTCGAACTGCGTCACCGGCATGTCCGACCGCGGATCGCGATAGAGGGGGACGAGTTGGCTCAGCGGCCGGTCGCCGATGACCACGCCCGCGGCGTGCGTCGACGAATGGCGCGGCAGGCCCTCCAGCTTGGTCGCGAGGTCGAGCAGGCGGCGGACCTGATTGTCGTTGGCATATTCCTTCGCCAACTCAGGCACGCCGTTCAGCGCACGCTTCAGATCCCAGGGATCGGTCGGATGATTGGGCACCAGCTTGGCGAGGCGATCGACCTGGCCATAGCTCATCTGAAGCACGCGGCCGGTATCCTTCAGCACCGCGCGCGCCTTCAGCTTACCGAAGGTGATGATCTGCGCCACCTGATCGCGGCCGTATTTCTCCTGCACGTAGCGGATGACCTCGCCACGCCGAGTTTCGCAAAAGTCGATGTCGAAGTCGGGCATCGACACGCGTTCCGGGTTCAGGAATCGCTCGAACAGCAGGCCCAGCTTCATCGGATCGAGGTCGGTGATCGTCAGCGCCCAGGCGACGACCGAGCCCGCGCCCGAACCACGCCCCGGCCCCACCGGAATGTCGTGATCCTTCGCCCATTTGATGAAGTCGCCGACAATCAGGAAGTATCCGGGAAAGCCCATCTGGACGATGACGTTCACCTCGAACGCCAACCGCTCGCGATACGCATCCCGCCAATTGGGATCGTCGGGCTGCGCCCCCAGCTCCTCGATCCGGTCGAGCCGCGCTTCCAGTCCCGCCGCCGCCTGATCGCGCAGCATCGCCGCCTCACCGTCGCGGTCGCCCGCCAGGCTGGGCAGGATCGGCTTGCGATAGGGCGCCATTACCGCGCACCGCTGCGCCACGACCAGCGTATTGTCGATCGCCTCGGGCAGGTCAGCGAACAGCTGCTTCATCACCTCCGCGGGTTTCAGCCATGCATCGGGGCATGAGCGGACGCGATCCTCGCTTTCGACATAGGTCGAATGCGCGATGCACAGCATGGCATCGTGCGCGTCGAGGAAACCGCTGTCGGAGAAGCAGCACGGATTGGTCGCGACCAGCGGCAGGTCGCGATCATAGGCAAGGTCGATCAGCGCCTGCTCGGCCGCTTCCTCCACCGCGTCGCCGCGCCGGACGAGCTCGATGTACAGCCTGTCGGGGAACAGCGCCTGCAACCGGCCGCAATAGGCACGCGCGCGGTCCGGCTGATCCTCGTGGAACAGGCGCGCCAATCCGCCTTCGGCCCCGGCGGTCAGCGCGATTAGGCCATCGGTCCGCCCTTCCAACGCGGCGAAATCGACATGCGCCGGCAATTCGATCGGTCGGTCGAGATGCGCCATGCTGACCAGCGCGCACAGATTGTCGTACCCCGTCGTATCCTGCGCATAGAGCGCGATCCAGTCGAGCGGCGCGGCGACGCCGTCGGGCATATCCGGCCGCGCGACGCACAGCATCGTCCCGATCACCGGCTGCACGCCATCCTTCTTCGCAGCGTCCGAAAAGGCCATCGCCGCGTACAGCCCGTTGCGATCGGTCAGGCCGGCCGCGGGAAACTTCTGCGCCTTGGCTTGCTTGGCGATCGCCTTCGGATCGATCGCCCCGTCGAGCATCGTGTAGGACGAAAAAATGCGGAGCGGCACGAAACCCGAATGAGCCATGCGAACCACTTAGCGACTCCGACCCGATTCGAACAGGCGACCCGCCCGGAATGGACGGAACCAGCGGTGGATAACCTCGTTACGCGCCCATAACGAGGAGACATCGCCATGACCGACACGCGCACCTTCACCGATCCGCTAGCACCCACCGCCGCCGGGGCCGGCTGGGCCTGGATCCTCGCCTATGGCGTGCTGTCGCTGGCGCTTGGCGTGCTCGCCTTCCTCAATCCCTTCGCCGCCACCTATGCCGCGACCTTAGTGATCGGCGCCTTCTTCATCGCCGCCGGCATCGTCTCGCTCGCGGCGGGCGTGATGGGCAAGCACGAAGGGCGCGGCTATGCGATCGGCTTCGGCCTGCTGTCGCTGGTCATCGGTGTGCTGATGGCCTTCGATCCGATGTCGGGCGCGCTGTCGCTGACGCTGCTGGTCGGCGTGTGGCTTGGTATCCGCGGCGCGATGGAAATCGGCCTCGGCGCACGCTTCAAGCGCGGACGCGGGCTGATGATCGCGCTCGGCGTCGTCAACATCCTGCTCGCGATCTACGTCCTCGCAACGCTGCCCTGGTCGGCGCTGACGCTGCCGGGCTTCATCCTCGGCATCAGCTTCGTCTTCGGCGGCGTGACCTCGATCCTGTCGGCGCTGCACCACAAGAAAGGTGCCAAGCCCTTCGCCGCCCCGGCGCTGTAAGCCACGCCGCTAGCCCCACCCACCCCGTCACCCCGGACTCGTTCCGGGGTCCACCGGCCCGCAAGAGAATGGCAAGAGGCACCAGCCGTCCCCCTCGCCGCGGAGTGGACCCCGGAACGAGTCCGGGGTGACGCCCGTGTGGGTCGAGGCCCGCCCTACAGCAACGCCTCGATATCCGCCGCAAGGTCTTCCGGCTTCGTCGTCGGCGCATAGCGCCGCACGACCTGGCCCGACTGATCCACCAGGAACTTCGTGAAGTTCCACTTGATCGCCTTCGACCCCAGCACGCCCGGCGCCGCCGTCTTCAGCCGCTCGAACAACGGATCGGCCGCCGCACCGTTGACGTCGATCTTGGCGAACACCGGAAACGTAACGTCATAGGTCAGCGAACAGAAATTCGCGATCTCCGCCGCATCGCCCGGCTCCTGCGCCCCAAACTGATTGCAGGGAAAGGCCAGCACCTCGAACCCCCTGTCGGCGAACCGCCGATGCAGCGCCTCCAGGCCTTCGTACTGCGGCGTGAACCCGCATTTCGACGCGGTGTTGACGATCAGCAGCACCTGCCCCGCCCAGCGGTCCAGCGACAGCGGGTTGCCATCCGCGCCCCGCACAGTGAGATCGGTGATGCCGCTCATGCGTACCTCCCAAGCAGATAGTCGAGATTCTGGCGCACGCCCGGCCATTCACGGTCCAGGATCGAATAGACGACGCTGTCTCGCAGCCGGCCGCCGACGATCTGATGACCGCGCAGCACGCCATCCCGCTTCGCGCCCAACCGTTCGATCGCGCGCTGGCTGCGGATGTTGAGCGCATCGGTGCGAATCTGTACGCACTGCACGCCCATCGTGTCGAAGGCATGCGTCAACAGCAGCCGCTTCGCCTCGGTATTCACGCCGGTGCGTTGGACCCGCGTCGCATAAAAGGTGCCGCCGACCTCCAGACGCCGATGGCCTTCGTTCATCCGCATGTAGCGCGTGGTGCCGACAATTGTGCCTGCCGGATCGCAGACCGCAAACACCAGCGCCCGCCCCTGCTCGACCTGCGCGAACGTGGCGGCAAACCAGCGATCCGCGTCCTTCAACTGCGACACGCTCGCGTAGAATATATCCCACAGGTCATCCGTCGCAGCGACGGCGACCAACGCATCCTTGTCCTCGGCGACAAGCGGCCGCAGCGTGACGTGACGGCCGACCAAGGTCGGGGTGGTCCGCCACGCATCGCTCACGACAGCACGCCCTCGTGCAGGCGCACGACCCGGTCCATCTTCTGCGCCAGCCGCTCGTTATGCGTCGCGATCAGCGCCGCCGAGCCTTCTCCGCGCACCAGCCGCAGAAACTCGGCCAGCACGATATCGGCAGTGTGTTCGTCGAGGTTGCCGGTCGGTTCGTCCGCCAGCACCAGCGCCGGCCGGTTGGCCAGCGCGCGGGCCACCGCGACGCGCTGCTGCTCGCCGCCCGACAGCTGGCTCGGCCGGTGCGTCAGGCGATGCCCCAGCCCCAGCGCGGTGAGCAACGCGACCGCACGATCGTCCGCCGCCTTGCGCGCCGCGCCATGCACCAGCTGCGGCAGCACGACATTCTCGGTCGCGTTGAAGTCGGGCAGCAGATGGTGGAATTGGTACACGAAGCCCAGATGATCGCGACGCATCACGGTGCGGCCATGCGCGTCGAGCTTCGCCGCTTCGGTGCCGGCAATCCGGATCGATCCTTCGAACCCGCCCTCCAGCAAGCCCACCGCCTGCAGCAGCGTCGACTTGCCCGAACCCGACGGCCCGACCAGCGCGACGATTTCGCCCGGCGCCACGGTCAGGTCGACCCCACGCAGGACGTGAATCGTCTCGCCGCCCTGTGTGAAGCTGCGCGTCAGACGACCAGTTTCGAGGACGTTATTCATAGCGAAGGACCTGTACCGGATCGGTGCTCGCCGCCTTCCACGCCGGATACAGCGTCGCGAGGAAGCTGAAGACCAGCGCCATGATCGCGATCACGATGATCTCTACGGGATCGGGCTTCGACGGCAGTTCGGTGAGATAGCGGATCGACGGATCCCACAGGTTCTGCCCCGTCACCATCTGGACGAGGTTCACCACCGCTTGGCGATAGAACAGGAACACGAAGCCCAGGAGCAGCCCCGCCACCGTGCCGAGCGCGCCGATCGTCGTGCCGACCACCATGAAGATGCGCATCAATCCGCCCCGCGTCGCACCCATCGTCCGCAGGATCGCGATGTCGCGCGTCTTGGCGCGCACCAACATGATCAGGCTGGACAGGATGTTGAACACCGCGACCAGGATGATGATCGACAGGACGGTGAACATCGCCACCCGCTCGACCTCCAGCGCCTGGAACAGCTGCGCATTCATGCTGCGCCAGTCGCTGATCACCGCGCCGGGCGGTAATTTGTCGCCCAGTGGCGCCAGGATCTGCCCGACCTTGTCGGCGTTGTTCGTCTCGATCTCGACCATGCCGACGTTATCGCCGAGCAGCAGCAGTGTCTGCGCGTCCTCGATCGGCATGAAGACATATTGCTTGTCGTAATCGTACAGCCCGATCTCGAAGATCGCGGCGACCTTGTAGCTGACGATCCGCGGCACGGTGCCGAACGGCGTCGTCTGCCCCTGCGGGCTGAACAGCGATATGTCGCTGCCGACGGTCGCGCCCAGCGCTTCGGCCAGCCGGCTGCCGATCGCGATCCGCCCACTGCCCGGCGTCACGCCGGCGAGCGACCCCATCACCACCTTGTTGCCGATCACCGGCGCGATATCCTGCATCCGCACGCCGCGGACCAGCACCGCCTCCGCCCGGCCGTTATAGGTCGCGGCCAGCGGTTGTTCGATCATCGGCACCGCCGACGTGATGTTGGGCGTCCGCTTCGCCTCGGCCACCACCTGCCGCCAGTCGACGGGGCGGGTGGGGTCGAACTGGATCACCGCATGGCCATTGAGGCCGACGATCTTGTCGAACAGCTCGGCGCGAAAGCCGTTCATCACGCTCATCACGATGACGAGCGCCGCGACGCCGAGCATCACCGCGACGAGGCTGATCGAGGCGACGAGGAAGATGAACGCCTCCCCCTTGCCCGGCAGCAGATATCGCCGCGCGATCATCCGTTCATAGGTAGAGAGGATCATGGCCGCGGCTCTAGGCGGAGAGACGGCGACAAGCAACAAATGTTGCGGATTCGACACAGGGCAGCCGCAATCGAAAGGACGGGCGACAATATCCGGTGACAAAGCCCCTGCCCCTGCCTAGCACAGGCTCATCTGAGACACAGGCAACGGCCGTGGTTCGGGGAAACAGTGTTCCGGCGACGCAGCGAAAACGCGCGATCGTCCACGACACGACCTAAGGGGGCTGACGGGTTTCTCGTCACGCAGGCGCCCGGATCGGAAACGGTCCGGGCGTTTGCTTGTCCGGACCGCCTCGACGGCGCCGGGCGAAGGGCGGGAGCTTCCAATTCACGCCCCCCGTCCGGCATCGTCTCTTATCGCAGATCAAAGCTGAACGTCGTCCGAACGCGGGGTCGTTCTCACGATCGACGCTGGTTTGGCCGGTACGCGAGGCCGCGCCCCACCCCCTGCTCCCGACCACCGCCACCCTTCAACCGTCATTCCCGCGAAGGCGGGAATCCAGATTGGCGAACGTCCGCGAATCAAGCTGGGAGCCTAGCGCGTCTGGATTCCCGCCTCCGCGGGAATGACGAAGAGCGTATACCGCCGCACTCTTCGTCATCCTGGCTTATGCCAAGACGACGGGGGAAACCCCTAGAACCGCGTCGACAGCGTCACACCATAGGTCCGCGGATCGCCCGGCTGCCCCACGATCAACCCTGTGCTGCCCGACTGGGTCGAGAGCAGCTCGAAATACTGCTTGTCGAACACGTTGCGCACCCAACCGAACACGTTGATACCGCCCTCGCGATAGCCGGCGCGGACGTTGGACAGCGAATAACCCTCGATCCAGGTATAGGCCGACGGTGACGGGTTGGACGAAAAGCGTGAACGGTAATTGCCGTCATAGCCGACATAGGCTTCGCCGCCCTTACTCCCCACCGGTACGTTATATTCGCCGCCGAACGAGAACGACCATTTCGAGATGCCGGGCAGCCGCTGACCGGAGATGTCGCATTGGGCCGGGCTGTACGATGGCTGGGTGGAACTGCCGGCCTGCCCTGCCGGACTCGCCGGATTCGTGGCACTGGCCGCAGAGCCACCCGACAATTCCGGCGGGCAGGGCGCATTGGCAAAGCGGACGTATTTTGCGTCGGTGAAGGCGCCGTTGACGTACAGGTTCAGCCGGCTGCTCGGCCGAAAGCTCGTATCGAATTCGAACCCGCGCGACCGCACCTGACCCGCATTGGCAAGATAGCCGCGGATCACATTGATCGCATTGTTGTTTACCGTCGCCTGATAGTCGAACACATCGGTCCAGTATCCGGCAAGGTTCAGCGTCAGCCGCCGGTTGAGGAACTGCGTCTTCAACCCGATCTCGTAATTGTTGACCTTCTCGGGCTTCACCGTCTGCGTCGACAGATCGACGCCCGTGCTGGTGGAATTGAGCGGCAGGCCCGACAGGTTGATGCCGCCCGATTTGAAGCTCCGGGCATAGGTCGCATAGGCGTGAATGTCGGGACTGACGTCATACGACACGGTGATGTCGCCCGAGGTGTTCCACGCGCTGAACCGCGGGCTGTAGCGTTGCGGCGCCAGCGTGTTGATCTGGTTCTGGAAGGTCGTGCGCGCCGCCGCGGTCGGCTGCGATGCCAGCAGAGCGGCCACATTGTCCGCCGTCGCGGTGAAGGCATATTGCGCGTTGCGGATGCTCACGACCGATTCGTAAAAGCCCGACTTGCGGTCGTAATTGACGCGCAGGCCCGGCTGGATGTGCAGCGCATCGGTCAGCGCCCAGTTCAGCTTGCCGAACACCGCGAAGCTCGTGTTGTCGAAGTTGATCGTGTTCGTCGACGTCAGGCCGTTCAGCACATTGGGATTGGTCGCGTCATTGCCCGACAGCAGGAACCGGCTCGCCGCCGATCCCTGCACCTGCGAGCCCTGCGTATTGATCGTCTGGTGAAAGAAGAACGCGCCGACCGTATAGTCCAGCCGGTTGGTGCCATTGGACGCGAGGCGCAGCTCCTGCGACACCTGTTTCTGCTGCGACGGGTTCTGCGACACCGTCGTGATCGGCAGGCCGATGAAATCGCGATCGTTCTGCGGCTGCCAATCCCAATAGCGCCACGCGCTGACCGAGGTCAGCGTCGCCGGCCCAAGATCCCAATTGCCGACCAACGAGACGCCGCCAATCTCCTGCCGCGAATTGATCGACGCATCCAAGTCGGTCACGCGATCGAACGGATTGGTGCTGGGCGGCCGATAATTGAACGCCGCGGCGAGCGCCGCATATTGCCGCGCGATCGGCCGCTGCGTGGTGCCGACGCGGGCGTAATATTGCACGCAGCAGAGCGGATTCTGCACGTTGTAATCGCCCGACAGCGTGAAATTCAGGCTGTCGCTCGCATTCCACAGCAACTGCCCGCGCACGCCATTGTTGTCGAGCCGGTGCAGGTTGCGCCCCGACGTGACGTCGTAGATCGTGCCCTGGCGCTGCGTCGACGAGGCAGACATGCGCAGCGCGACCCGATCCGACAGCGGGCCCGATACCGACGCCTTGGCCTGGACGAATTCGTAATTGCCGGCGGTCAGCTCGATCCGCGCCTCGGGGGTGAAGCTCGGCGGTCGGGTCGTGATATTCAGCGCGCCCGACGTGGTGTTCTTGCCGTACAGAGTGCCCTGCGGCCCGCGCAGCACCTCCACGCGCTCGACATCGACGAAGTCGAAGGTCGAAGCGCCGATCCGCCCGATGTACACGCCATCCACGTAGAAGCCGACGCCCTGTTCGATCCCGTCGTTCGTCAGGCCGAACGGCGCGCCGAGCCCGCGGATGTTGATTGCCGAGTTGCGCGGGTTGCTCGAATAGAATTGCAGCGAGGGCTGCTGCTGCTGCAGGCGGTTGACGTTGAACGCCCCCGTCTTGTCCAGCTCGGCGCCGCCGATCACCGAAATCGCGATCGGAACCCGCTGCACCGATTCGGCGCGGCGGCGCGCGGTGACGACGATATCGCCGGCACCCGCCGGGGCGGGGGCACCCTGCGCCGCGCTGGCGTCGTCCTGTGCGGCAACGCTTTCGGGTGTCGGCACGGGCTCGGGCGTGGGCTGCGGCACGGTCTGGCCGGCAAGCAGCATGGCAAGCGTCAGCGACATCGAAAGCTCCCTTTTATCGTTGTCGCCAAACTCCCCTGATTCGCTGGGATTACAAAGATGGAGAAGCTTGGGGTCGCGATAGCCGGGCTTCGCGCGCTGAAATCACCCGCAATTTTTCAGGCCCACCCCCTCTTGAAGCCGGTACGGACCTTCCCAAATTTGGGGACGCATGGCGCCATGATGGGCCATGCACCGGCATCGCACCGCTGTGGATGCCGTCGTTCAACTCGCTTCGTTCGGAGGATTTGACATGCGACTCGACCTGACCCCCTATCGCCGCTCGACCATCGGTTTCGACCGTCTGTTCGATATGCTGGAAAGCAACGCGCGCGCCGCGACCGCGGAAAACTACCCGCCCTTCAACCTGGAACGGATTGCCGACGATCGTTACCGGATCACGCTCGCCGTCGCCGGCTTCAGCCGCGACGAAATCGAGATCACGGCGCAGCAGAACCTGCTCCTCGTCGCCGGCAAGAAGGACGACAAGGCGGCTAACTCCAACTTCCTGCATATCGGCATCGCCAATCGCAGCTTCGAGCGTCGCTTCGAACTCGCCGATTTCGTGTTCGTCGAAGACGCGCGGCTTAACGATGGCCTGCTCGTGATCGATCTGGTCCGCGAGGTGCCGGAAGCGATGAAGCCGAAGAGCATCGCGATCAAGACCGGTGCGCCGCTGGCCGCCGTCGACAACAACGCGGACGCCGCCAAGGCTGCGTAAGCCGACGCGACGCACCTTGCAGGTGCTCAGGGGCGCTCGGATCGTACGGTCCGGGCGCCTCGCCTATGATGCGACCCGATTTGCCCGACGGCGCCGATCCACGGCAATCGCCGTCGCCCCGTAACTGGCTGACGATACGGATCGCAGACAACCGCTGCGCCGTTTCAGTTCGTCACTCGGACCGTTCGAAAGGCCCCAGAATCAACAAGGGGAGCCGAAGCCCCCCTTGTCTTTAGAATCATGTCGATCGGCGAGCGTCTTGGGAACTCCGCCGGATCGTCAGAAACTCTTAGTTGCTGTCGCCGCTGTCAGCGACGATCACGATGCCGGCAACGACGGCAGCCGCCGCGACCAGGGCAACGATCAGACCGCCACCGGCCAGTTCGCTCTTCTTCGCCGACGCCGAACCGGTGCGAACCGACTTGGCAACCGACAGGCTCGCGGCGGGGTTCGACGGAGCGGCCGCAGCGGGGGCCACGGCGAGAGCGGCTGCAGCGACAGCCATCAGATACTTGGCAACCATGATGGTCCCCTCTTTGGTAGGTTGAGATGCTCCAATGACACATAATTCATCGAATTCAAGGTAACGCCGATAACCCATGTCCGCTTCCGGCGCCCGGATCGCCTTGCGCACCACCTTGCGCGACAGGTGCAGGTCCCGCGCTATCGCCTTGATGGCCTTGCCCGACGCGTGCTCGCGCCGGAT